>JBFIQI010000048.1:0-15518 GCA_041609715.1 Gammaproteobacteria bacterium | reverse complement strand
GGGTACTCGCGCACCGGCAGCTCGAAAAAGGAAAGCACCCCAAAGGCGAGCAGCAGCAGGCTCAAGACCGTTGCGAATACCGGCCGCCGCACTGATACATCGGAAAGCAGCATGGTCCTCAGCCCTGTCCTGCTGCGTCTGCCAGCACTACCGCGGAACCATCGCGTACTTTGATAACGCCTTCGCTGACCACCATGTCGCCCTCTTCCAGGCCGTCGAGCACTTCAATCACGCCTCGACGTCTGGCGCCGGTTGTAATCGTCTGGCGTTTGACCTTCGAGGCATCATCAATCCTGAATACGTGGCTTACATCGCCGATTTGCACGACGGCACCTTCCGGTACCACCAGTGCCTCGCGCTGCCGGGTCACCAGGCGCACGGTCATCAACATGCCCGGCCGCAGAGCCCGATCCGGGTTGTCGATCATCGCGCGTACCACGACCGCCCGGGTAATGGGGTCAACCCGCGAACCTATCGAATCCACCACCCCATCGAACTCCCGCTCGCCGTAGGCTGCGCTACGGGCCTTGATCTGCTGCCCTTTGGCAAGCTCCGCCAGGGCCGTTTCGGGAACCGTGAAATCCAGCTTGACTATCGAAATATCGTCCAGCGTGGTGATGGGCGTGCCGGGGGTTATCAGGGTGCCCTCGCTGACCTGTCGGAAGCCGAGCACGCCTGAGAACGGGGCCCTGATCAGGCGATCCTTGAGGCGTGCCACAATGGTATTAAGTCTGGCTCGGGCCCCATCGACGCGGGCCTCCGCTTCGTCCAGGTTGGAGGCGGATACCACATTTTGCGCGCGCAGATCTTTCAGTCGATTGCGTTGGTTAACCGCATCGCGCAGATTTGCCTGGGCCTCGGCAAGTTGTGCCTGCTCCTCCTCGTTGGTCAGTTCGACGAGAACCTTGCCCTGCTCCGCATACTCGCCATCGCTGAAATGCACTCTGCCGACGGTATCGGTTACCTTGGCGGTGAGCGTTACCGATTCGTTGGCAGTGGTTGTACCCAATGCCTCGATGGTGTCTGCCAGCGTCGCGGTGCGTGCCAGCGCTGCTTCAACCGTGACCGGGCCGCCACCAAAGCGTCGCTGGCCTCCGCCCGTCTCGTCCTGGCCACCGCATGCCGACAGCAGCCCGCCAAGACAAATACAGCCGAGCAAGGTTACTCGGGCCCGCCGTGACTGCGCAGCCGCGCCTGTTAACGCCATGCTCACGGTGCCACCGCACCAGATCCGGGGCGCCGCGGGTCTGCTGCGCCGTAAAAAGTACCGTCCCTGAACATCAAGGTCTCAACGGCGCCAAGGGCCGAGCTGGTTTTCAGGTCATGGCCGCGGGCTGCGAGAATCTTCAGGGTATCCGGGTTTATCAAGCGCTCGTGCTGGAGGATGTCGGGCAGCCACTGATGGTGAATGCGGGGCTGATGGGTCGCATCCGCAATAATCATACCGTGATCTATGACGTTAACGATGAGTTGCAGCACCGCTGTAATGATGCGGCCGCCCCCCGGGCTGCCGGTCGCAATAAAGGGCTTACCGTCCTTGAACACCAGAGAAGGCGTCATGGAACTCAACGGGCGTTTGCCGGGCTGCACCGCGTTGGCTTCACCCCCAAGCAAGCCAAATGCGTTGGGCACCCCGGGCTTGGCCGAAAAGTCGTCCATTTCATTGTTCAATAGGAAACCCGCGCCCGCGACGGTTATACCCGAACCATAAGAAAAATTGAGCGTGTAGGTATTGGCAACCATATTGCCGCTTTTGTCCATCACCGAGAAATGCGTGGTATCAAGACTCTCCGGCGGCACGGGCGTGCCAGGGCTCACCTCTGCCGAACTACGAGCTTGTTCCATGTCGATTGAGGCAGCCAGTTCACGGGCATAGTCCTCGCTGGTGAGCCAATCGACCGGCACCGCATAAAAATCGGGATCACCAAGGTGCTCGGCGCGATCCGCATAGGCCAGTCGCATCGCCTCGGTCATGACATGCAGGTGGTTCGCGGACCCCGGGCCATACCGGGCGAGGGGGAAATGCTCAAGGACATTGAGCATCTGGATCAGATGCACGCCGCCGGAAGATGGCGGCGGCATGGACACGATTTCAAAGCCTCGATATTGGCCGCGCACCGGTTCGCGCTCTGCGACCCTATAATTGGCCAGATCCTCGAGAGTAATCAGGCCGTCATGGGCCTGCATCTGGGCAACAATTTTCCGGGCCACGGGGCCCGAGTAAAAAGCCTCTTTGCCACCGCGCGCAATTTGTTTCAGGGTCCAGGCCAAATCCTTTTGCACAAACTTGTCCCCGGCCTCGTATGGAACGCCACCGGGTTTGAAGAACGTCTCGGCCGTGGTGCGATGGCGGGTCATGCGTGAGCGCCGACGTTTGAGGCTGTCGGCGAGGTCGTAATTCACGATGATGCCATTTCGGGCCAACCGCATGGCCGGCAGCACCAGCTCAGACCACTTCATCGACCCGACGCGACTGTGGGCATGGTGCAGCCCGGCCACAGTGCCCGGTATTCCCGCGGCAAGGTGGCTGAAGCGCACACGCTGCTGGTCGACTTCCCCGTTATCATCGAGATACATGTCACGCGTCGCAGCTGCCGGCGCCATTTCCCTGTAATCGATGGCGACGACCTCATCCGTTTCGGCAAGGTAGACCAGCATGAAGCCACCACCACCGAGGTTGCCTGCCCGCGGCAGCGTCACGGCCAAAGCAAAACCCACCGCCACCGCTGCATCAACGGCATTGCCGCCGCGGGCAAGGATCTCGGCACCCACCTGGCTTGCGATCATTTCCTGGCTGACCACCATGCCATTGCGACCCGCCACCGGATGGTGGATATCCTCCGGGTCGATGATAGGCGGCTCACTGGCTGGCGATTGCGCGCCGACGGAACCCGTCAGCAGCAAGGCAAATACCAGCAGCAAGGCAGCAATTCGTGGATAAGCAAAGGTATTCATTGTGCGAGCATGCGTCGGCGGGGAAACCTGCCAAGCATACCCGAAAAGCGCTAATTGCCGCTTTACAGATTCAATTGACAGAACATTCCATATCGCCGGCCGCAGTTGATGCTGTGGCCTCTTTGTTACTGTTTCAACACTTCTCAACGCCCCGGCAACGAGCCACAACCCCTATTGCGCCACCCGACAAGCCGGGCGTCATTTTTAATCGCTGTCAGGCGACCCTGGTATCTCCGCTGCCGGCCATGCGGCGACGGCCGGCCGGGATCACCATCATTGGGCAGGGCGCTTGCTCGAGTACTCCGGCGCTCACGCTGCCCATAAGTTTTTTGAACAGGCTCTTGCGGTCATGGGCACCCATGATCAGAAGCTCGACATCGAGGCGGCGCGCCTCGTCGAGAATCGTCGCGACGGGCGTGCCCCTGACCATCCGCGTGTCGCATTCGACACCATCGGCTTCGCGAATCTGACGAGCGAGAGCTTGCAGCGCCGCATAGTCTTCGGCAACGTCCTCTGGTGCGGGATCCCGCACCTCGCGCCGCAACAGCTGGGTCCCGAAAACGTCCGGCTCCCGTGGGGCTACATTCAGCAGCGTGATGGGCCAGCCGAGCCGCCGGCCCATGTTCCCTGCAACCCTTACGACCTCCGGCGTGATGGCCGAAAAATCTACCGGTACAAGTATGCGTTTCATACAGCTTCTCTGGTGGTTCGAAAGCGGGCGGATCAGAGCGCGATTTATCCGGCCCGACAGCCCATTTGTGGCGTCAATTCTACCCCCGTTTAGGACAAGAAATCGTGAAGAAAATCACCTTTCGGAGAACCCCGCACCCGTCATTAGGACACCGGCAAGGGGGCAGATCGGGCCGGCCCCTGATAATATGACCACCATGAACAAAGCGCGCCCCGTGCGGGGAGAGCCGGAGCAGGCTCCCGCAGCTTCAAAGATTCGCATCGTTGAAATACCTGACTTCCTTCCCGTCGGGCCCTGCAGGGACCTGGTGGGGTTCTTTCTGGCCAATATTGGCCAGCTGGGGGGGCACAATGCCACGCCCGCCTTCTCCCACCGCCAGATCAACTACGCCCGGATTCCCAACACCGAGCCTGTGAAGAACCTCATGAATCAGTGCCGCTGGCGCATTGCCGACGTCATTCGCGAGGCCTATGGCGCCAGGCAGGTTTATCCGAACTACACGGACCTGGTGCACTGGCCTGTGGGCAAGGGCATGGGTGTGCACGCGGACAATGCCTACGAGGACGGCAGCCCGAACCAGTTTCCCTGGCGAACCTATTCCGCGGTCCTGTACCTGAATGACGAATACGAGGGCGGGGCAACCTATTTCCCCGGCCCGGGCATCGAAGTGCAGCCCGCTGCCGGCAAGCTCATAGTTTTCGGGGCGGGCATCGAATTCCGGCATGGCGTCAGGCCCATCTCCGGCGGTGATCGCTACACGATGCCCCTGTGGTTCACCGATCACTTGGGCCATGTGGAACTTTGACGACTCCGACCGTTTGATGCCGGCATCGCAAAGGGCCCTGCTATGCCCGCAAGCCGCCCGACGGTGGTAGACTTGCCGCCTCGCGCGCCCGGCCACAACAACTGGTGCCGGCCCCGGCAACTTTAGCCGTCGGTAAGCGCCGACTACCAACAGAGGTCAATGATGCGATCCGATTATTCAAAGGCGTTTGGTCGCCCGCTTGTTTTACTTGGCTTGGCCTTGCTGGCATTGCAGGGCTGCGGTTCAAGCGAGGGCCAGGATACTTTTTACGTGGCGCGGGCAATCAATATGGTTGTTGACTCGCCGGTGCAATCCATTGACGTCGGTCAACTCAATTTCCAGGCTGCTTTTGGTACCGGCAGCGGGTATTCCTCAGCATTCGCCGGCTCCGATGAGCTGGAGATCCGTGGTTTTGTGCCCGGAGCAAATCCCGGTGACACATTTGACGATACGCTGGTACTGCGGCCTGCCGAAACCATTGAGTTCGCCGACCGGACCTCCTACACGGTCATTACCTATGGCACAGTCGCGAATTTCCAGGCCCTGGTCCTCACCGCGCCGCTCCCGGATACGGTGGACAGCACCTCGATCCAGATGCGGTTCGTGCACGTCGCTCCCGTCGTCGGCAACGTGGACATTTACGTCAGCGAACCTGGCGCGGACCTTGGCAGCACCCCTACCGTGAGTCTCGCAACGGGCAACGTCAGTTCTTTTAGCCAACAGCCCGTGGCGAACTATCGCCTGCGCATCACCGCCGCTGGCAGCTCGGAGGTGATCTACGATTCGGGCACTATTATCAATGCCGGTTCCGGTGAGCGCACTTTCGTGATCGGGCCTACAGTCGGCCCGACGCCGGTACCGGTATTTGTGGCTCGCTGGACCAACCAGAGCGCGCCGGTGGCGATCGCGGACATCGATACGCCGGCCTTTGTTCGCCTCACCCACCTGTCTCCCGGTGACGGCGCTCTGGACCTGTACGCCGAGGACGACTATGCAAATGCCATTGCCCTGGATACTGCCTACGCCCAAGTGAGTGGCTACGGCGCGGTTCGCGACAGCTTGCCGGACGGCATTAATGCTTCTGCTGGCAGCGGCATCGATTTCGCGGCGAGCGCAGTGGACCCGGAAGACGGTGATCTCGCCGCCAGCCTGTCTTGGAGTTCTTCCATTGACGGACCGTTGGCCGGCACCGGCCCGGCGTTTACGGAGACACTTTCGGCCGGCAATCACAGCGTGATTGCCTCGGTCTCGGACAGCAGTGGACTGGCAGGTGCTGCCGCCGTGCCTGTCAACATGCTGGTTGCCAGTAATGCAGCACCTTCCGTACAGGTTCTGACACCTCAAAATGGCGATCAGATCGCGGCGGGGAACCCAGCCACCTTCACGGCAAGGGCCGACGACGCAGAGGACGGCGACCTCACGGCGGGCCTTAGCTGGACCTCGAACATCGACGGCGATTTTGCCGAGACAGGGGGCAGCGTTACGGCAACGCTGTCGCCAGGCGTGCATGCCGTGACCGCAACGGCCCTGGATACGGCCGGCCTGGCCGGATCGGAATCGGTAATCGTCAACATCACCGAGGCTGGCAACCAGCCACCCGCAGTAGCGATCACATCCCCTGACCTGATAAGCCTGGTCGAGCTGGATCTCACCAGCGCGAGTAATCCGGGTGACGTGCTGTTTCAGGAGCCGTTCGAAATCTTCAACGGTACCGCTTACACGCTGGTGGTCACCGGCAGTGCGTCGGGTCTTGACGGGACCATTGTTGCCGACCAGGTACAACGCGCGGCAACTCACGCGCTGGTGCGCGTCGTCAATGCCAGTGCGCTTGCAGGTGCGGTGGATGTTTATGTAACTCCTGTCGGGGCCGGCATCGCCGATGCCAACCCCTTCGTGGCAAATGCTGCTGTTGGGCTGGCGACAGGGGTCGGCGCGCTGGCCAGCGGCAACTATGACATTACCTTTACCACCACAGGCAGCAGCGACGTGCTGGCAACCATAGAAAATATCGGTCTCGATAACGCCCAGAGCACGCTGCTGGCGCTGCTGGACAGCGCCGACAATTCTACGATCGTGGCGCAGGCCGTAAACGACTGACTAATTCAGAATTCGCAAGTCGGCCATCAGGCTGATCTTGCAAATCATTTTGCCGCGGCCGCAAGTGGGTGTCCGTCACTCGCCCTTAAAGCGGGCCTCCGCTCCTGGTATTCCTGTCACAGCAGCCCGCTTCAGTGCGCTGCCTCGATGCGCACGGCGGGTCCCGCGCCCTCTGGCTCGCGAACCGTGTCAACCATCTCCCTGGAAGACTCGCTGGGCGGCGCACACAATGGCGTCAACCCCAGAGTGACAGCAAAATTAAGCAACATACCGATGGCGCCGATACCCTGCGGACTGATGCCACGCTCGAACAGGCCAAATGTCCAGGGCTCCATGCCGCCATAAACCGAGGCAATGATGTAGGAACCGGTAAACCCAAGACCAACCAGCATGCCCGCCACCGCCGGGATGGTGCCGACCCGTTTGCTGAAGATACCCAGCACGATCGCCGGAAAGAAACTGGACGCGGCCAGCCCAAAGGCAAAAGCCACCACCTGGCTCACAAAGCCCGGGGGATAAATACCGAAAAGACCCGCCACCACGACGGCGAGCCCAATAGTCGTGCGCGCCACCAAAAGCCGCTGCTTTTCCTCCGCACCAGGCCTCAGCAGGCGATAGTAAAGATCGTGGGCCACCGCCGAGGAAATCACGAGCAGCAGGCCGCTGGCAGTGGATAACGCCGCGGCCAGCCCACCGGCGGCAATCAAGGCAATAATCCAGGTCGCCAGTTCAGCCATTTCAGGCGTTGCCAGCACGATAATGTCCCGGTCGGGCCCGGAAAGCCCGGCCTCCCGCATCGCAATGCGGGCATCGGCTCCCCGCTCGCTCTTGCTGTCTATCCAGCGCTGGTGCTCGCTGCGCATGGCCGCGAGCTGGGCCGGACTCAGCTTGCCGTTACGAAAAATCTCGTTGTCCTGCCCCGCGGAGTAGCGTACCTGGCCGTCGCCGTCATCCAGCCATAGAATCAGGCCGGTTTCCTCCCAGCTGCGATACCACTCGGGCAGGGTTTCCTGGGTCTGCCCGTTAAGGCTCTCGATCATGAAATAGCGCGCGAAGGCCGCCGTAGCCGGTGCCGTCAGGTACAGCATGGAGATGAACAGCAGGGCCCAAAAAGCGCTCCAGCGGGCCGCTTTTACGCTGGGCACTGTATAGAATCTCACGATCACATGGGGCAATCCGGCGGTGCCCGCCATCAGCGCCAGCGTTACAAAGAATACGTTGGCCTTGTCCCAGCTGCCTACGAAAGCATCGGTGTAACGATGAAATCCCAGGTCCGCCTGGATCGCGTTCAACTTGTCCAGAAAATAAACTATTTCTCCACCGGTGTACTCGGGCTTGAGTTCTGCGCCCAGGGCAATTTGCGGAACGGCGATACCGGTCAGCTTGATGGCGATGGCAATGGCGGCGGTCAGAAACGCCGTGATCAGAACCCAGTATTGCGCCACCTGGGTCCAGGTGATTCCCTTCATGCCGCCCAGCGTTGCGTAAACGAACACGATGGCCATACCGATGATTACGCCAATCGTGATGTCTACCTCCAGGAAACGACTGAACACCACGCCAACGCCGCGCATCTGCCCGGCAACGTAAGTGAAACTCACGAATATGGCGCAGATGACAGCAACTACCCGCGCGGTATCCGAGTCGTAACGATCACCAACAAAATCGGGCACGGTGAAATGCCCGAACTTGCGCAGGTAGGGCGCCAGCAGCAGGGCAAGCAGCACGTAACCGCCGGTCCAACCCATGAGGTAGACGCCGCCGGCAAATCCCATGACCGAGATCAGGCCGGCCATGGAGATAAAAGAAGCTGCGCTCATCCAGTCGGAGGCTGTGGCCATGCCGTTGGCCATGGATGGGACGCCGCGGCCCGCCACGAAAAAACCCTCGGTGTCCCGCACCCGGGTCAACCACGCGATGCCCAGATACAAAACGAACGTGGCGCCCACGAAGATGAAAGTCCAGGCCTGGGTACTCATCACTCTGGGTGCGACTCTTCAACGAGTTTCTGCAGTTCCTCGTGATGACGGCGATCCAGCCAGTTCATGCACAGGCAGTACGCGAGAATGCAAAGCACAAATGTGATGATGCTGCCCTGTTGGGCAAACCAGAAACCGAGAGGAAAACCGGTCCCTGGCAAGCGAAACTGGTTTAGCCAGTCCGCCAACAAAATGCCACATCCAAATGACACGCCAGCCCAGATCAGCAGCAGGACGGCCATGATCCGTACATTGGCGCGCCAGTAACGATCCAGGGCCGCTTGCACAGCGGGCTGGTGCAGATCGGGACCCTGGTGATTGCTCATTATCGCTCAGGTATCGTCGTCTTCGATGCGGGCGGCCAGTTCGAAGCGTTTCGCCTCGATCAAAAACCCGTAGTAAGCAATAGCGACGGCACGAGTGAAGCCTCGCCACCCCCACAGGCAGTTGCGCTGTACCAGGTAAATCTGCAGAAACTTGACCGGCCCGGCAAACAACAGCCGCAAGAGCGAGGGGCGGCGGTTGCGAGCCGCCTTTTCGGCCGCCTTGAGACTTGAATACCTGTTGTTCTTCTCCGAGAGCTTGGCGATATCGTCGTAACCATAGTGCAGAAAAATCACGTCGACCTTGCGGGTCTCACCATTCACGATCACTTTCTCATGCACCGTGCGCGTGGTATCGAAACGGCAGCGGGATTTACGCAGCAGGCGTGTACCCCCCTGCTTGTGCAGGGCGTCAGGAGGGATGGCACCTGCGAAAATATCCTTGCGACCGAACCGATAGGCAGCGACGTCCTCTGCCGCCAGCAATCCGGGTATGGCAGCAGCCATATCCGGCGTAACGGCCTCATCAGCATCCAGGCACAGACACCACTCGTTGCTGCATTGCTCCAGCG
Source organism: Gammaproteobacteria bacterium (assembly GCA_041609715.1). Classification (GTDB taxonomy): domain Bacteria; phylum Pseudomonadota; class Gammaproteobacteria; order Steroidobacterales; family JABDLF01; genus JABDLF01. Next base: position 6,096 of record JBFIQI010000048.1, on the reverse strand, counting down.
CGAACTGTTTTTGCCGGGAATAGCCCTGCCACGGATGCTCGATGACGCGAGCTCCCATGGAACGCGCGATGGTCGTGGTCTGATCCGTGCTGCCGCAATCTACAACCAGCAGTTCAGCGGCGATGTCGCGGACGCTATCCAGAAGCCGACCGATATTCTCCGCCTCATTGAGCGTGATGGTGAATACGGAAAGTGGCGCGCCGGCGGACCTGTCAACCGGCCGCGCTTGGGTGCTGGAGTTATTGGCTTCGCTCACGATTACGCGACCCGCCTGAAAAAGCTCGGCCTACAGTAGCGCGGCCCGGTAGCAAGCTCAACCGGCGAGCTTCAGGCAGCGATCATTTGTCAGCTTGGCTCATGCGGGTTTTTGATCTGCAGTCATAACCCGGAAAATTCCAGCGCCGTGTTATTGCGGGGTTACTTCCCGCAAGCGCCTGCGCAGCTCATCCAGACACAGATTGCCGGGTGCCCCGGCGGAGATTCGCCGGGCAAGAGAATCTTCTGCCGAACGGCCGGCCAGATCATCCTGGTCTTCGAGGGCCCGTCGATAAGCCTCCCGAAACGGCACGCCGTCGCCCACCAGCTCCATGGCCCGGTCAGTGGCAAACATGGCTGGCTCGATACCCGCGCCCATGCGCTCCGGCTGCAACTGCAGCGCTGCCACCAGCCCCGGTACCAGGCGCAGTGCCTGCAGGCTGCGGGGAATGGATCTCAACACCGGGCTCTTGGTGAGCTGCAAGTCCCGATGATATCCACCCGGCAACGACAACACCGCCGTCAATTCGGCGCCGGCGCCGAGCAACACCGCGCACTCGCCGCGCAGCAATTCCACCAGGTCCGGGTTCTGCTTGTTGGGCATGATGGACGAGCCGGTGGTGTACTTGTCCGGTAATTTAATAAAACCAAATTCGGGCGCCAGGAACAGGCTCAGGTCCCAGGCAAAGCGGCGCAAATCGAGCATGGCCTGCAAAAACGCATTCAATGCTTGCAGCTCAAACTTGCCGCGCGAATTCTGGGCGTACATGGGATTGATCTGCATGCGGGAAAAACCCAGCGCCTGCGTGGTATGTTGGCGATCCAGGGGCAGATTCACGCCAAACCCGGCGGCCGTTCCCAGCGGATTGCTGTCCACCCACCGTAATGTCTGTTGAGCCAGGGCCGCGTTATCGATATAGGCTTCGGCATAGGCGCCAAACCACAGGCCCGTCGAAGACACCACCGCATGCTGCAGGTGCGTGTAACCCGGCAGGGGCAGATTCCCGTCTGCTTCGGCGCGCTGCAGGAAGGCCTGCGCGATATTGCAGCTTTCCGCGGTCAATTGCCGCAGAGACGATTTCAGGAACAGGCGGGTAGCCACCAGCACCTGGTCATTGCGACTGCGGCCGGTATGAATCTTTTTGCCTGTCTCGCCCAGTTTTTCCGTCAGGTAATGCTCGATCGCGGAATGTCCGTCCTCGAAGCGCTCATCCAGTACAAAACTGCCGGCTGCAAATTCCCCCGCCAGCGATTCCAGCGCACCGGCAAGCCGGGCACGCTCCTGTTCGGTAATCAGCCCGGCTCTTGCGAGCCCGTCTGCATGGGCTATGGATGCTTCAATATCGAAGGAAAACAATAGCCGGTCCAGCTTGACATCTTCGCCCGAGAGAAACTGCATGATGTCGGCATCGGTGGCCGTGTCCGGTTTTTGCCAGAGGTAATCAGCCATGGGGAATTCCCTCCAGTTCCGCAAACCCGAAGGCATTATTCAAATTCTGTATCGCCTGCGTTGCCGCGCCTTTGAGCAGGTTATCCAGCGTGACATACAGCACCGCCGTGCGTCCGTCTGCGCCCATTTCAAAGCCGCCAATTGCGGCGTGATGGCGCAAGGCGTTGTCTGCGACGCGCGGGATGGAATCACTCAGTTTAATCAGAGCTTCCCGGGCGTAGCATTCATAATAGCGACCCATCAGTTCAGCGCGATCCATGGGCTTGTTAAGGGTCAGCGCCAGGGTCATGCTGATACCGCGAAAAAATGCCGCCACATGCGGCATAAAGCGTACCGGCTGCCCCAGCCTGTGGCTGACTTCACGCTCATGGACATGCCCCACCGGCTGATAAGGCAGCAGATTGTCCGCCAGCACCGCCGGGTCGTTTCGCTCGGAAGGCTGCGTACCCGCTCCACTGTAACCGGAGACGCCGAAGCAGACCGGCGCTGCGTCCAGCTCCGCCAGCACCGGCGCAATGCCCAATTGCATGGCGGTGGCATAGCAACCGGGGTTCGCGATGCGTGTCTGGCCCCTCGCCTGTCCGCGGGTTAACTCCGGCAAGCCGTAATACCAGCCGGCGTCGAATCGATGATCGGCGCTGAGATCCAGCACCACGCAATCGGCGGCAATGCCGGCCACATAGTCGGCCGCCATGTTGTTGGGCAGGGCCAGCACCAGGGCATCGGCCGCGATCGCGTGCACTGCGGCCGCATCGACGGTTTGGAACTTGAGGGGGGAATCCAGGCTGGCATCCAGTGCCGAGAGCGGCTGGCCCTGCAGCTGTCGGGAACCCGCAAATACCAGCTCGAAGCGCGGATGCGCCAGGATCATGGCCAGCAGCTCGCGCCCGGTGTGGCCGCGCGCGCCGATGACGCCGATACGAGCTCGTTCAGCCGTCATCCGCTTGGGCCTCCAGCATCGAAGCGGGCGCAGCAGCCGCCCGAGCCACCAGCTCGCCTATCCGGTTCAGATCTTCAACGCCGTACCAGAACACCAGCCAACCGGCCTGCCGGATGAACCCATCGGCCTGGCGAAAATAGAAGTTGTTCACCGCATTGTCGGGCCGGGCCCGCCAGTACAGAACCGGATGATGTTCCCGGATGGTGCGCCAGACCGCCCCCCCGAGGCCTTCCCCCTGCGCCTTTTCAGTCACCGCGTATTTATCCAGGTAATCCGCCGACTCGCCCCGGGTGATCACGGCGGCGGCCCGGTAAGCTTCGCTGATGTAAGCGACGCTGAGGCTGGTCCTGCTGAAATAATCGCCGACCAGGGTCTTGTTGAAACTGACCTCCAGCAGTTCGCGCAGCCGCCCGGCATCGACACTGTCCCAGCTGCTGTGGGTAATTATTTTTTCTCCCAGCCGCACCAGGGTGCCTGAGCCCCGGTGAGTGAACAATTCCTTTGCCAGCAGGCCGGGGCGCGTGATGGATACCGACGAATCCAGCGGTAGCTGCCGGAGCATGTCGTTGACTTGTTGCAGCTTGACCCGCATGCCCGAGTGCAGCCAGTTCTCGGCCATCAGGCGTTCAAAGTCGGTACTCAGGTTGATGGAGGGAATCAACCGCTCGTCGGCATCGAGGATGCCACCCACGGAAGTCAGAAAAATGATTTTGAACGGCTGAATGGCGTGCACCAGCTTGTTGGCGGCGACGTCAGCGTTGATATTGAGGATCTGGCCGCCGGCAGTTTCGGCGAGCGGTGATATGACCGGGATGACATGGGCATGCACTGCCGAACGCAGCGGCTCGATATTGACGCCGCTGACCTCACCCACCATGCCGTAACGCTGCTGGTCGAGAATCTCGGCCTCGAAGACGCCCCCGGTAACCGAGGTCGCATGGGTGCCGGCATTATTCAAAGCATCAGTAAGCCGCAGGTTCTCGCCCTGGAAAACCCGGCGGGCCACGCGCAGTATCTCGGGGCTGGTTACCCTGAAGCCGTCACGGACTTCGCTGGTGATGCCCTGCTCGGCCAGGGCCTGGTTGAGTTGCGGGCCGGCGCCGTGGATGACGATAGGCGTGAGTCCCACCTGCTGTAAAAAAGTAAGCGCCGAGCATAACTCCCTGAGGTGCTTCTCGAGAATTCCACCACCGACTTTCACCACCGCGAATTTCAGTTCTTCCAGGTCGGAGTAACGCTTCAGGTACTGGGTAACCTCCTGGCGACTGCCAAGATTGCTGAGCAGGCGAACAATTACCCGCCGGATCTGCTTGTTAGAGTCCATGGCTCACCAGTTTCTCGTAACAGGTTCGCAGTTGCTGCAATTGTTCCAGGGCTACCCACTCATCAGCCGTGTGCGCCTGGGCGATATTGCCGCTGCCGAGGACAATCGCCGGCAACCCCGCCTCGCTGAATAACGCAGCCTCCGACCAGAATCCCACCGCCCCGCCGGCATCCAGCCCCAGCTTCGCGATCAACGCGCTGCCCGGGTTGCCGGCCTGCCCCGCTGCCGCTGGCAGTGGTGGAGCGCTGAATGTGGTCTGCCATTCAAGCAAATGATCGGCCGGCGCCTCGGCCTGCAGCTCCTCCAGCAGGGCTGCGCCGCTCTGACCCGGCAGAGTGCGCAGACCCAGCCTTATTTCACAACGCTCGGCGATCATGTTCGGTTTGATGCCGCCTTCGACGCGTCCAAAGTTAAGCGGCACGCCTGTCAGTCCGTCACGCTCGCGCCCGGACCAGCTGTCGGCCTTTTGCAGACACCTGGCCATCCACCGCACGGCCCGATGATTGGCGCTGTCTTCAAGCACCCGTTGTTCGCTGGCATGCCCAGCCACCCCTCTAAAGACCGCACGGGCAGTGATAATGCCGCGGTGGGCGGCGACCGCCTGGCAAGCGGTCGGCTCGGCGACAATGGCCGCATCGAAACCATGTTGCGACGCCAGGAATGCCCGCACAGCCCGACCCACCCCGGCTTCTTCGTCAGTGGTCACCAGGACCGCCAGGTCTCCCGTGGTACGCGCGGCAGCATCCAACATACAGGCCAGGGCGCCTTTGATGTCGCAGGCGCCCAGCCCCACGGCCCGCTCCCCAAGGATCGTGAGGGCAAAGGGGTCGCGGCTCCAGCCGTCGGTGTCAGGCACCGTGTCCAGGTGAAAATTGAACAGGATGCGGGGCGTTCCGCGCACCGCCAGCAAGGCAATGCAGCCGTCGCCCAGGTCGGTTACCTGTATGGCAAAGCCCGACAATTGCCCGCTGAGATACTCGAACACCGGATCGTCGGCAGCAATGGCGCGGGGCGGGTTGCGCGTGTCGCTGGCAACCAGCACTTCGAGCCTCGCGAGTATGCCGGCGAGATCAGTCATCAATCGGCTTCCCCGGTCTTGCGATTGACCTGGCCCCAGATCTGGGCGCTTTGACCGTAAAGGCGAATGAACCCGGTTGCCTCTTCCACGCTCCAGTCAGCCGACTGCGCGTAAGTCGCACCACCTGACGCCAGGATATGCGCCGAGTCCACTGCCACAGCCTGCGCCGTGCCGCCGCAAGTCTGCAACGTTACCGTACCGCTGGTCATGCGCTCGGAGCTTTCCAGGTAGGCCTCCAGGTCCGTTTTCAGCGGCTCGTAGAAAAAACCCTCGTAGACCAGCTCCACCCAGCGGGCAGCGGCCAGGGGCTTGAAGCGATTCTGATGCCGGGTGCTGGTGGCCTCCGCCAAAGCCGTATGGGCCACCGACAGCGCCGTCAGGGCCGGCGCTTCGAACGCCACGCGGCCCTTGAGGCCCACGGTGGTATCGCCGGTATACAGACCACGACCGACGCCATAAGGGGCAAGCTCGCGATTCAGGGTGGCCAGCAGGGCGGGTCCCGCCAGCGGCTGGCCGTTCAGCGACACGGCCACGCCATGCTCGAAGCCCAGCTCGATGCTGAGGGGCTCGTTTGGCCAGTCGCGGGCACCGGCGGTCAGCTGCCAGGCCGCGTCCAACGGTGCTTCCCAGCGATCAATTTCCGCACCTGAAATGGTCACGCCCAGCAGGTTTTCGTTGATGGTGTAGGTCGAGGTCTTGTCGCGCACTTCATGCCCGCGCTGCCTGAGATAAGCCTTTTCAAATTCCCGCACCTCCCGGTGGGCCTTCTGGATTTCCCGCACCGGTGCAACAATCTGGTAATCGCCCAGGGCGCTCACCGTCAGGTCAAATCGCACCTGGTCGTTACCCATACCTGTGCAGCCATGGGCGATTGAGTTGGTACCAAGCTCCCGACACAGTTCCAGCGCCTTGCGCACGATGATGTAGCGGTCAGAACACAGCAGGGGGTATTGGTACTGGTACCACTGCCCGGCCCACAACAGCGGCACGACTACTTCCTGCCAGACTTCATCCGAGGCATCGGCGACCCGGTGCGCGCTGGCTCCCAG
>JBFIQI010000047.1:0-15915 GCA_041609715.1 Gammaproteobacteria bacterium | reverse complement strand
TGTTGCCCAGGATCCCGATATCGGCGAGCCCACGCGCTCCCTCGCCCATGATCACGGGCGCCATGAAGACCAGCAATTCGTCTACGAGGCCGGCCCTGAGTAACCGGCCGTTCAAGATGGCTCCGGCTTCCACCAGGATTTCGTTGAATTCCAGTTCCCCCAGCAAGCTCATCAGCTTTTCGAGGTCAACGCCGCCGTGACCCGCTGCCAGGCGATGCACCCGGGCGCCTTCGGGCCCGGCCCGCTCCGCATCGGTCGTTACCACATGCACGGTCCCGCCGGCTTCGAACAAGCGAGCCTTTTCGGGCATGCGCAGCCGGCTGTCCAGAATCACCCGTGCCGGCTGGTGGATTTCGATTCCGGGTAGTTCGAGGCGCACATCCAGGCGCGGATCATCCGCAAGCACCGTACCAATGCCCGAGAGAATTGCCGAACTGCGCGCGCGCCATCGCTGCACCTCGTCGCGCGCCGCGGGTCCCGTTATCCATTTGGACTCCCCGCTGGCCAGTGCGGTGCGCCCGTCAAGACTGACGCCCAGTTTGCTGCGCACAAAGGGCCTGCCACGCTCGACCCGCGCGAGATAACCCGGATTCAGTTCCCGCGCAGCCTCGGCCATCAGGCCATGCTCCACAACCATGCCCGCCTCCATCAGACGCCTGCGACCGCGGCCCGCCACCAGCGGATTGGGATCGTCATGGGCATAAACAACCCGGGCTGTTTGTGCGGCGATCAGGGCCTCGGTGCAGGGCCCGGTGCGGCCGCTGTGGCAACAGGGCTCCAGGGTGACATAGGCAGTGGCGCCCTGTGCCTGCGAGCCGGCCTCGGCGAGGGCATTGACCTCCGCGTGGGGACCGCCGGCAAACTGATGATAGCCGCGCCCCACAACAACGGGCCCCTGCGCCACTACGCAACCGACCCGCGGATTGGGCTGCGTTGTGTAAAGACCCCGCTGCGCAAGATCCAGGGCTTCGGCCATCATGGCGCGATCGGTTTCGGTAAACATGAGTGCCACGCTCAGCGCCGCTTGCGGCCGCTCTTGGAGGTGCTGTCCCCCGCATCGCTCAACAGTGACATCTGGCGACGCCTGACTTCGGCGCTCAATGGCTCTTTCAGACGCTCGATCTCGTGCCGGAACGCCTCGACATCCTGGAATCGCCGGTAAACGGATGCGAAACGCACGTAGGCGATCTCATCCAGATCGCGCAGTTCTTCCATTACCCATTCCCCCAGCTGCCGCGACGGCAACTCGCGCTCTCCGACCATGGACAGTCTGTGGGTGATGCGCATGATGGCGGCTTCGATGTCTTCGGTACTGACCGGGCGTTTCTCCAGCGAGCGGACAATGCCGCGCCTGAGCTTGGCTTCGTCGAAGGGTTCCCGGGTGCCGTCCTGTTTTACGAGGTGTGGCATGACCAGCTCGGCGGTTTCAAAAGTCGTAAAGCGTTCCTCGCATTTCAGACATTCCCGGCGCCGGCGTATCTGGCGCCCCTCACCGGCCAGTCGTGAGTCGATGACCTTGGTCTCAACATGGGCACAGAAGGGACAATGCATGGGACATAATTACCGTAATCAGACGGCACGGCCATAAACCGGGAACCGGGCACACAGATCCAGCACCTTGCCCTTGACCGCCGCGATGACCTTGTCGTTGCCGATGTCGTCCAGTACGTCGGCCATCCAGCCGGTCAGTTCCCGCGATTCTTCTTCACCCATGCCACGCGTGGTTATGGCAGGCGTACCAATACGCAATCCGCTGGTCACAAAAGGCGACCGCGGGTCGTTGGGTACCGCATTTTTGTTCACCGTGATATTGGCGCGGTCCAGCGCGGCGTCCGCGTCCTTGCCGGTGATGTCCTTGTCGATCAGGTCCACGAGGAACAGGTGGTTGTCAGTGCCACCGGAAACGATCTTGTAACCGCGCTCGATCAGTGTGTTGGCCATCACCTGGGCGTTCTTGACCACCTGCTTCTGGTAAGTGACAAACTCGGGCTCCAGCGCCTCTTTGAAAGCCACGGCTTTGGCAGCGATCACGTGCATCAGCGGACCGCCCTGGGTGCCGGGAAACACCAGCGAGTTAAATTTCTTGTTGAGCGCCTCGTCATCACGGGCCAGGATGATGCCGCCGCGGGGTCCGCGCAGGGTCTTGTGGGTAGTCGAGGTGCATACATCGGCGATGGGTACCGGGTTGGGGTACACGCCGGCGGCTATCAGACCCGAAACATGGGCCATGTCAACAAACAAATAAGCGCCCACTTCATCGGCGATATCGCGGAACTTCTGCCAGTCGATCAGGCGCGAGTAGGCCGAAAAACCGGCCACAACCATCTTCGGTTTGTGTTCGCGCGCCAGGGCTGCCACCGCTTCGAAATCGATCTCGCCGGACTCTTCGTCAATCCCGTACTGCACGGCGTTGAACAGCTTGCCCGAAAAGTTTGGCTTGGCGCCGTGGGTCAGGTGACCGCCATGCGCCAGACTCATCCCGAGTATGGTGTCGCCCGGCTGGAGCAGGGCCAGGTAAACCGCGGCGTTGGCCTGGGAGCCCGAGTGTGGCTGTACGTTGGCATAGCCGGCGTTAAAAAGTTTCCTGGCCCGCTCTATGGCCAGCCGCTCGCCCACGTCTACATAGTCACAGCCGCCGTAGTAGCGCTTGCCCGGATAGCCTTCGGCGTACTTGTTGGTCAGTACCGATCCCTGGGCTTCCAGCACCCGTGGACTGGCATAGTTCTCCGAAGCAATCAGCTCGATATGTTCTTCCTGGCGACGGCGTTCGGCCTCAATGGCATTGTGCAATTCATCATCGAATCCGGCGATCGTGAGATCGGGGCTGAACATCGGCTGTCTCCTTGTGGGAACCCGGGCCCGGCATCTGGCAGCCCTGCTACCGAGCGCGACAGGGCCGTGTTGCCGGGAAGAAAAGAGCGGCATTGTACCGCACCGGGCGGCCAGCGACAGCCGGATACCGGGCCGTTTACTTACAGTAAAGCTTGCACCACGGCGCTCCAGGCACGCGCCAGGTTGGGGCGATCATAACCGCCACCACCCATGGCCAGCAGTCGTCCGTGACCGAGACGATCCGCCAGTGCCGCCAGTCGCGCGGCGGCATGGGCATGGGCCGCCTCGGTGTAGGCCAGGTGTGTGATGGGATCTCCGGCAAGGCTGTCCGCGCCACATTGCAGGATGATGAATTCAGGTTGCGCTGCCGCGAGAAAACCCTCGCCCGCTTCCCAGGCACGCATGAATGCCGCGTCGTCCGCCCCCGGCGGCATCGGTATGTTGAGCATATGATGCTCGCCCGCTCCTTTGCCGCGCTCGCTGGCCGCACCGGTGCCGGGATACAGGTAGCGACCGTCTTCATGAAAATCCAGAAAATACAGGTAAGGCACTGTTTCAAAAGCGTAGTAAACCCCATCACCATGGTGAGCATCGATATCCACGTAAGCGATGCGGGTGAGTCCGTGTTGCCGGTGCAGGTGCTCGATCACCACCCCGATGTCATTAAATACGCAAAAGCCGGCGGCGCGATCCCGTGCGCCATGATGCAGGCCGGCGATGGGAATGAAAGCGCGCCTGCACCGACCCGCCATCAGCGCGTCGGCAGCGGCCAGCGATGTGCCCACCACCGCGGCGGCGGCCTCGAAGATGCCGCGGGTGGCCGGCGTGTCGCCGTAATCGAGATAACCGGTGCCTTCCTGGGAGCGCCATTCCACCTCGTCGATGTAAGCCGGTGTGTGAAACAACTCCAGCTGTTCGCGGGTGGCCAGCGACGGCGGGTGACTGTGCAACTCCTGCAGGACACACTGCTCTTCGAGGGCTGCCATAAACACCTCGTGCCGATCATTACCGAAGGGGTGGTTGTCACCGAAGCCATAGGCCGCAATGGCGGGCCCATGAAACAGACACAGCTTGTCGGAGGAATTCTTCAAGTAAATGCCACTCGTGCAGGCAGGAGGCTGCAATTGCCATTATCATATGCGCCTTTTTGAGGAGCGGCGAGCAAGCATGGCGCAATATATTTATACAATGAACCGGGTCGGCAAGGTGGTGCCTCCCAAGCGCGTCATCCTGCACGACATCTCCCTGAGTTTTTTCCCGGGCGCCAAGATCGGTGTGCTGGGTCTCAATGGTGCCGGCAAGTCCACCCTGCTGCGCATCATGGCGGGCCTGGACAACGAAATCGAGGGTGAAGCGCGCCCGCAGCCGGGCATCAGCATCGGCTATCTGCCCCAGGAACCCCAGCTTGATCCTGCCAAGGATGTGCGTGCCAACGTGGAAGAAGCGCTCGGCAACGTGCAAGCAGCCTTGCGGCGCCTCGATGAGGTGTACGCCGCCTACGCCGAACCCGATGCCGATTTCGACGCCCTGGCCAAGGAACAGGCCCAGTTGGAAAACGTCGTGCAGGCTGCCGAGGGGCACAACCTCGAGCGTACCCTGGAAGTGGCGGCAGAAGCCCTGCGCCTGCCACCATGGGATGCCGACGTCTCCAGGCTTTCCGGTGGCGAGCGTCGCCGGGTGGCCTTGTGCAAGCTGCTTTTGTCGCGACCGGACATGCTGCTGCTGGACGAACCCACCAATCACCTGGACGCCGAGTCGGTAGCCTGGCTGGAGCGCTTTCTTGCGGAATTCCCGGGCACGGTCATCGCCGTGACCCATGATCGCTACTTTCTCGATAACGTGGCCGGCTGGATCCTGGAACTGGATCGTGGTTACGGCATCCCCTGGGAAGGGAACTACTCGTCGTGGCTGGAGCAAAAGGAAAAGCGCCTGGAGACGGAGGAGCGCCAGGAAGATGCGCGCCGCAAAGCCATGCAGGCAGAACTGGAATGGGTGCGCGCGTCGGCCCGCGGTCGCCATGCCAAGAGCAAAGCACGGCTGGCGCGGTTTGAGGAACTGGCTGCCAGGGAAGTTCAGCAGCGCAATGAGACCAAGCAACTTTACATTCCGCCGGGACCGCGTCTCGGCGACCTGGTCATCGAGGCCCGGCATGTCCAAAAGGCATTCGGTGACCGGCTGCTGATGCAGGACCTGAATTTCAACCTGCCAAAGGGCGGTATCGTCGGCGTGATCGGCCCCAACGGTGCCGGCAAAACCACCTTGTTTCGCATGATCACCGGCGAAGAACAGCCGGACGATGGCGAATTCCGTATTGGCGAGTCCGTACAGGTCGCTTACGTCGATCAGTCCCGCGACGCATTGGATGCGGATAAAACAGTGTGGGAAGAAATCTCGGACGGACAGGACATCATCCAGGTGGCTAAATACGAAACGCCATCACGGGCTTACGTGGGGCGTTTCAATTTTCGCGGGCCTGATCAGCAGAAACGTATCGGCGATCTTTCCGGGGGCGAACGCAATCGCGTACACCTGGCCAAGCTCATCAAGGCCGGCGGCAACGTGCTGCTGCTGGACGAGCCCACCAACGACCTGGACGTGGAGACCCTGCGCGCCCTGGAAGAGGCCTTGCTGGACTTTCCCGGTTGCGCGGTCATTATCTCCCATGACCGCTGGTTCCTGGACCGGGTCGCCACCCACATCCTGGCTTTCGAAGGCGACAGCAAGACCACCTGGTTCGAAGGCAACTACGCCGATTATGAAAAGGACCGCAGGCGCCGGCTGGGCGAAGAAGCCGACCAGCCGCACCGCATCAAGTACCGGCGCATCGACGCCTGAGGTATCGCATGAGAAAAGAAAAGAGCCTGTCTGAAGATGTGGGTGACAAGATCGTTACCTCCATCAATGAATTTCTGCGCCTGGAGTCGGCCTCGGGCATCCTGCTGCTGGTGGCAGCGGTGCTGGCGCTGGCGGCGGCCAACTCACCGTTGTCCGAACTTTATCAAACGTTTTTCAGCACGCCGGTAGCGATCCAGGTCGGCGGCCTGATTATTGCCAAGCCGCTGTTGCTGTGGATCAACGATGGCCTGATGGCGGTGTTTTTCTTCCTGGTGGGTCTGGAGATCAAACGCGAGGTTCTGGCTGGCGAATTATCCCAGCCCTCGCAGCTGGTATTACCGGGTGCGGCGGCCATCGGCGGCATGCTGGTGCCGGCAATGATATACATCGGCATCAATCAGCAGCCCGAAGGCCGCCTGGATGGCTGGGGTATCCCGGTCGCCACCGACATTGCCTTTGCCCTGGGTCTGCTGATGATCTTTGGCAAGCGCGTCCCGGCGGCCCTCAAGATATTCCTGCTGACCCTGGCAATTTTTGACGACCTGGGCGCCATCATCATCATCGCGATTTTTTATTCCGGCGACCTGTCAACGTCGGCGCTCTTGGCAGCAGGCGCGGCCTGGCTGGCCGCCCTGGCACTGAATCGCAAGGGCGTTATGGACACCACACCGTATATTCTGCTGGGTATCGTCATGTGGGTCGCGGTCCTGAAGTCCGGCGTACACGCCACGCTGGCCGGCGTAATGATGGCCCTGCTGATCCCCATGAAGTCCCCCAGCGGAGCCGACGGTCCGCTGCGTTCGCTGGAGCATGACCTGCATCCGGCAGTGGCCTACGCCATCCTGCCCTTGTTCGCCTTTGCCAATGCCGGACTGGATGTCACGGGCATGGCCCTGAGCGATCTCACTCACCCGGTGAGTCTTGGCGTCATTGCCGGGCTGTTCATCGGCAAGCCCCTGGGCATCATGGTGTTTGTCGCGCTGGTGGTGCTCACTGGCCTGGCGAAACTGCCGCGGGGCACCAACTGGGGTCAGATCCTGGCGGTAGGCTGGCTGGCCGGACTCGGATTCACCATGAGCCTGTTCATATCCAGCCTGGCTTTCGAGCACAGTGGGCTGGATAACAACGTAGCCGATCGGCTGGGGATCCTGGTCGGTTCGGCCTTGTCCGCGCTGGTTGCCCTCGGCTTGCTGGCGGTCAGTCTGCCGAAACAGCGTTCCGGTTAACTGCGCGCCGGCAGGTATTTCTCGCGGCGCAACTGCTTCAGCTCAAAGCCTTTTTCTTTCAGGATGTCCACCGCATTGTCGATCATGTCGGGATTGCCGCACAGGTAGATCACATCGCGATCCGGATCGAGATCCAGTTCACCGAACTGGTGCTGCACGTACCCGTGTACTTCACCGGCTTCACAGTCATCCTCCCGGCTCAGGCAGGCGCGATAGCGAAACTTGTCATGTTGGGCGTCAAAAGCCGCGAAATCGTCGTGGTAGAGCTTGTCCTTGCGGTATTGCACACCCATGAGCAGCTCGACCGAAAACTCTCCGTTAACTAATCTGTCCGCGAGACCGGGCAGCATGGCGCGGTAAGGCGTGATGCCGGTACCGGTCCCCACCAGCACGTAACGACAGGGCGGGTCGTCGCGCAATACGAAACGGCCGAAGGGCCCGCTGGCCTGCACCTCGTCACCCGGTTTGAGGTTGAACAGGTAGGCGGTGGCGCGCCCGCCCGCCACCGGCGCCACGGCGATATCCAGGGTATCCCCTGCCCGCGGCGCGCTGGCGATGCTGTAACTGCGGTGAATGGCCTTGCCGTCCGCATCGAAATGGATATTCAGAAACTGGCCCGCCGCGAACACCAGGTCCTCACCGTCGGCACGGCGAAAGGCCAGCTCCAACACGCTGGGCGTAATCATCTCGGACCGCTCCACCAGGAGCGGGAAAGTCTTGATGGCCATGGAATCTCTCGTGTTCGGGGGCGCCTTTTTAACACAGGCACCCTGCCGGGAGAAAGACCGGGCCGACAAAGAAAAACCCCGGCCGGGGCCGGGGTTGATCCTGTCTCAAGGGGTGGTGGGATCAGGATTTGCGCCGGCGGCGCGCCAGCCCCATCCCGACGATACCCAGTCCCAGCAGTGCCAGGGTGCCTGGCTCCGGAACCGGAGTCGCCTCAAATAAGTGAACTGCCTGCTCGGCGAAGCCGAGACGAAATGGAATGCCCCCACGTCTCAAGCAGACCGGAAAACAATACAGCCCCGTTTCATCCTGTTGATAAAAACCATTCCCGGTACCGGTATTGGCGGCGCGAAAATCCATGGAGCCGAGGCCATAAAAGCTCAGGGCGTAATCGCCCGCTGCCAGTTCGATGGTCGGGATCGAAAAGCTGACGTCAAAGAACGGTCCGTAAGGAAAAGAATTAAACTTGATGGGCGTTGCCGCAAAGCTGCCGGGAGCGAGTTCGAATGAGTGCAAAGTTGCTCCTAACTCACCGGCACCCAGATACTCATAGATCGTGAAACTGAAGCTGCCGTCAAAAGATCCGGCCGACAAGCCCTGCTGGAACCAGATTTCGTTCACCAAAGCCGGTGAATCCAGCGAAAAGTCGTCAAAGATCCGCCAAGCTCTGAATTCCGATGAATACCAGCCGCTATCGCCCTGATCAACACCAACACCGTTGTCATAAACCGGTGTGGCGGTGGCCCGTGCACATATACACACGAAAAACATCAAGGAAACCCATACTTTGCTCAGCTTCATCTCGGTCACCAACGTTCTTGATTGCCTGGTTCGTCTACCAGAACCAATGCAACTGGAGTGCCAAAAGCACAGCTTTGCCAGGCTATGTTAAACAGCCGCACCGGAGTTGTAGTGAAATTGTGACGAGGTTCACAGCCTGGGGTGGCTTATGTCGACTCGCCTCCGTGGTCTTGCCGACATATTATGTCCGGTGCGTAAAATTTCCCGACAACCGGGTCCAACGCAATGACGGAAGCGTCAAGACCGGCCCCAGAAAACAGCCAGTGGCGTCTGGGATTGTCCGAAATCAAAGCGCTGCCAGCCGCATCATGACGCCGCGAAGCGTCTCGCGAAGATTAAGATACTGTGGCGTTTCCAGGTCGCCATGAGGATCGGACTCGTTCATATAAAGCCGCTGGCAAATCTCGATCTGCAGCGCTTCCACGCCTGCCTGGCTGCCATAATGGGCAGTGATATAACCGCCCTTGTAAGGCTCGTTCAGCGCGACGGCAAAGCCTGCGTCAAGGAAAGCATGGGAGACATCCCGCAGCAAGGCATCGCTGCAACTCTTGCCATCCCGGTTGCCGAGGTAAATGTCGTCGGTGAGTTCACCATGCAGCAAACTGGCCCCCGAGGCGACGCTGTGGGCATCGATGAGAATAACGCGACCAAACTGACGTTGGCGTTCTGCGAGCAGTTCTCCCAGCCGCTGATGATATGGCGCATGGAATTGCCGGCGGCGCTCCTCGATATCGGCGGCATCGGGGGGTGTCTGGAAAATTTCATCGCCCTGGAATGTCCGGGTCGCGACCAGGCCGGTTTCATAACGCCCGGGATACAGCGATGTGGCATCCGGCGGGCGATTGAGGTCCACCACGAAGCGGCTGTAATTGGCCACGATGGCAGTGATGCCCAGGGACGGCAAGAAATCGTAGAGCTTGTCCACATGCCAATCGGTCATGGGCAAGGCACGCATCGCGTCATTGGCAAAGCTCTCGGCGATCGCCGGCGGCACGCGGGTGCCGGCATGGGGGATGCTGACCACCACCGGCACCGGATCCTCAGCCGGCGGGCGCACTGTGTAAACAGGCGGCGATTCGTTCATACCTCAGACCGCTGCATGCATGCGCTTTGCGAGTGCCGCCATGGTTTTTTCATACGCCAGCTCCGCAGGTTCAAAGCCCGCAAGACGACCCGCTGCCACGAGCTTCTCCCCACCCACATAAACGTCGGCGATATTTTCCCGGCTGCCGCCGGTGAGCCATGCATCCAGTAGTTTCTGCGGCGCAATGCCAGTCAGCGGTGAACTCTTGAGATTCAGCGTCACAATATCGGCGAAGCGCCCGACGGCAAGGGCGCCGACCGCTTGCCCCAGTGCCCGGGCGCCAGCCACCGCACAGTGCTGCCACAGGACCGGTGCCGTGCCCAACTCATCGCCCAGGCAAATCCGCGACTGATGGCGCAGGCGCTGGCCATATTCCAGCCAGCGCAGCTCCTCGATGGCATCAATCCTTACATTACTGTCCGAGCCCAAGCACAGCTTGCCACCGGTGGCCAGGAACTCGGTGGCAGCAAACAGGCCATCACCCAGGTACGCCTCCGTGAGCGGACACAGCACGACCCGGGCGCCGCTTTCGACAATCTGTGCACGTTCGTCCGCGTCGGCATGGGTTGCATGCACCAGATTCCAGCGGCTGTCCACTGCGACACTATCGAACAGGACTTGAACGGGTCTTGCGCCATGCTGCTCAATGCACTGATCCACCTCGGCCTGCTGTTCCGAGATATGCATATGGATCGGGTAGTCGCCGCCCAGCACGGCGTTGACCTGGTCCACGAGGCTTGCCAGTTCGGCGGCGGGGACCGCCCGCAACGAGTGCGGCGCAATCCCGCACGGAACTTCCGTGCAAGCTGCCAGCAGCCGGCAGAATGCGTCGATGGACGCATGTACGAAGCGCATTTGCCGGGGTTTCGGCGGTACCTGAAAACCACCGGTCCGGTAATAAACCGGCAGCAACACCAGGCGAATGCCCGTGTCCCTGGCAGCCGCAATGATGGCGTCAGCCATATCCGGGCTGGCAGTGCCATCGGGCAGGTGGTGCAGGTAATGGAACTCCGCCACGCTGGTAAATCCGGCCCGCAGCATGTCTCCGTAGGCGCATCTTGCTATGGCATAGAGATCTTGCGGCTCTAGGGTATTGGCCAGGCGGTACATGTGATCACGCCAACTCCAAAATGAATCATTGCCCTGGCGCGCCTCTCCGTGTCCCGGCATCGCTCGCTGGAATGCATGGCTATGGGCATTCGGCATTCCGGGGATACCGAACTGCGCATCGAAGCCTTCCACCCGCGCCGGTGTGATGTCGCTGATGATGCCGCGGTCGTCGATCTCCACACGGCGATGCGCTTGGAGACCCTCCGGCGTCAGCAGGTATTCAAAATTGAGGCTGCGGGGCATACCCTAGGGCACCTTCTGGAACTTGGCAGAACTGGTGTGATGTGTACGACCTGATCGTCGAGAATGCAAAATTGTACCCCATGAGCCGGGACGCCCGACTCGCCGAAGACACGGCTTTCGCGGTCAAGGACGGTCGGATCGCGGTAATGGCACCGGATCGCCGGGCACTGAGCCGGGATGCGCGCAAGACAATCGATGCTCGCGGTCGCGTCGTATTACCGGGATTCGTGGACTGCCATACCCACGCCGTGTATGCCGGCGACCGTTCGGCGGAACATGCCTTGCGCCTCGCGGGACAATCCTACGAAGACATCGCCCGCGCAGGCGGCGGCATCATGAACACCGTGCGGGCCGTGCGCGCTGCCAGTGAAGCCACCCTGGTAACACAGACTGTGCCGAGACTCGAGGCCCTCATGGGCGAGGGCGTCACCACCGTCGAGATCAAAAGCGGCTATGGTCTCGATGCCGAGAATGAACTGAAGCTGCTCAGGGTGATCCGCAGACTCGCAACAGATTTGCCCCTTGAGCTCAGTGCCACTTTCCTGGGCGCTCATGCCGTAGAACCGGGCCACAGCAAGTCAGCATGGCTGGACGAAATCATCAACAAGATGCTGCCGCAGATCGTGAGTGAGGGGCTGGCCGATACCGTGGATATCTACGTGGAGTCCATCGCATTCGATCGCGGAGATCTTGAGCGGCTGGCAAATGCCGCCGCCGAACACGGTTTAAAGCTTCGCGCCCATACCGACCAGCTGAGCAATATGGGGGGTAGCGAAGCTGCAGCCCGTTTGGGAGCCTTATCCTGCGATCACCTGGAACACACGACCGCCGCTGATATCGCGGCCATGGCTGAACATGGCACGGTCGCCGTTCTATTGCCCGGCGCTTTTTATTTCCTCGGGGAGACGCGCAAGCCACCGGTGGCGCAACTGAGGCAGGCTGGCGTGCCCATGGCGATTGCCACCGATCTCAACCCGGGCACGTCGCCCATCGCCAGCCTCCTGACTTGCCTGCATTTCGCCACCTGTATTTTTGGTATGAGCCCGGATGAAGCGCTGCTGGGCGTCACAAAAAATGCCGCCCGGGCGCTGGGCCGGGAAAAGGACATCGGCGGGCTCGAAGCCGGTAAAATGGCCGACTTCTGCGTGTGGGACATACCGGCGCCCGAGTTTCTCTGTTACCAGCTGGGCGGCCTCTGTCCTGACGCGGTTTTCTTCCGGGGAGTACAGCGATGACCACCCGAAGCAGCCTGATACTCGACGGCAAATCCCTGACGCTGGCCGCTCTGAGGGCGTGGGAACGGCAACCGACTCCCGTCACTCTGGCACCCGCGGCAGTAGCGGCCATGAACGCGGCGGTGGACAGCGTCCGCCAGGTGGTGGCGCGTGGCGATGTCAGCTATGGCATCAACACCGGTTTTGGCGCCATGGCAACGCAGGTGATCGACTGCGAACAATTGTCGGCGTTGCAGTACAACCTGGTTCGCAGTCACGCCTGCGGAGTTGGCGAAGCCCTGAAGGAACCTGTGGTCAGGCGCATCATGCTGCTCAAAGCCAACAGTCTCGCTGCAGGTCTTTCGGGCATCAGGCCGGTGGTCGTTGAAACTCTGCTGGCCTTTCTGGCCCACGGGGTCACGCCGATCATCCCGGGGCGCGGCTCGGTGGGCGCTTCCGGCGACCTGGCGCCCCTGGCCCACCTGGGCCTGGCGCTGATCGGTGAAGGCGAAGCGCGCCATCAGGGAGAAATTCTGACCGGCCCGGCAGTGCTGGAAGCGGCTGGCTGCAAACCTGTACAGCTGGAAAGCAAGGAAGGTCTCGCCATCTTAAACGGCACCCAGCCAAGCACCGCGCTGGCCCTGGAAGGGTTGTTTCGCGCGGATGTCCTGCTGGCCAGTTCGGTGATCATTGGCGCCCTCTCGGTGGACGGGTTGGCAGCCAGCTACACACCATTCGATGAAAGGATTCATTCGGCACGAGGTCAGCGCGGGCAGCAAAGGGTCGCTGAACATTTTCGACGCCTGCTGACCAGCAGCGAAATCCGGGATGATCACCGCGACTGCGGCCGGGTTCAGGATCCCTACTCGCTGCGCTGCATGCCGCAGGTGCTGGGCGCTGTTTATGACACCCTGGAACACGCCCGCGGCATATTGCAGGCGGAGGTCAATGGCGTATCGGACAATCCACTGATCTTTGGGGACGAAGTCTTGTCAGGGGGTAACTTTCATGCCCAGCCTGTGGCGATGGTGGCCGACTTCATGGCCATTGCCCTGACCGACCTTGCCAGCATGGCTGAACGGCGTATTGACTTGATGATGCGCAAGACCAACCCCAAGCTGAACATGTTTCTGGCCAATTTTCCGGGCCTCGAGTCCGGCTTTATGCTCGCCCACGTGACGGCTGCGGCTCTGGCGTCGGAGAACAAAGTGCTCGCTCATCCTGCCAGCGTGGACAGTATCAGCACATCGGCCGGCCAGGAGGATCATGTCAGCATGGCCCCTGCAGCGGGACACAAGCTGCTTGCCATTTGCCAAAACGCTTCCCAGGTACTGGCCATCGAAGCGCTGGCCGCGGCCCGGGCCCTGGACATGGAGCGACCTCTGCACAGCACCGAGCGCCTGGAAGCAGTGCATGCCGCATTGCGCTCGGTCATACCAGCCACCGATACCGACCATCGCATGGACCGTGACATCGCCAAAGTCGCCGAATTTATCAACGCTGAAAAACTGTTGCCGTTTCTCGCCCGGGTCGCGTGACGGGCCAGCCACCTACCGGGCCGATGTAACATAAGTCGCCCGGATGCCCGCCGCCGACATATCTGCTAACGTAGTGTTTAACAACAAGAATAATTAACGACCCACGCGCAGACGACGCGGAGGCGAAATCAATGACCATGCATGTTTCCAGGGACGACTCACTTGATGGCATCAGCGACCGCAATGTCACGCTGACCTGTCCACGGTGCCTGGCATTCTCAAGTGCGTCACTGATCTCGGTGCCGAAATACGAGTTGCTGATGCGCTACAAACCCAACGAAGTGGGGCTCACGTATCGCTGCGACTCATGCAGCTACCCGATTTTTCTGCGCTTCCAGGTTCGAGCTTATGCCTCGGATCGGATTGAACTTTCACGCAACTACGAACAGATAGAAAAGCCGCCGGAAAAATTCAACTTTAGCTATCTGTCTGAGGAAGTCGAACGCGATTTTCGCGAGGCGCTGGTTTGCTACGCGCAAGGTGCCTACAATGCTTTTGCCTCGATGTGTCGGCGTACCGCCCAGACGATGTTCCGCGAATTTGGTGAAAGCGGCAAAATGCGGGTCTTCGATCAGCTGACCGAAGTGCGGGATCTCGCCGATATCGATGAAGAGACCTTTCGCATGATCGAGAAGGTCATGTTTGACAGCGATACCGACCGGCCGCCCAATATTCCTGCAATTAACGAAGAAACGGCTGGCATCATGCTGGAAGTGATGAAGGACATTCTTTACGAATCCTACGTTCGCAAAGGCAAACTGCAGGAAGCAATGACACTGCGCCGCCAACGCCTGGATGACGGATCAGGCACCCTGCACCCGCTGCGTCCGAAGAGCGCATAGCGCTTCACAACATCGGTAAATCAAGTCCTCGCTGGCGCGCCACATCGATTGCGCGCTCGTAACCCGCATCGGCATGGCGCATCACGCCGGTTCCCGGGTCATTGATCAACACGCGCTCGAGCGCCTGCTCTGCCCGCGCGCTGCCATCCGCCACGATAACCACGCCCGCATGCAGCGAGTAGCCCATACCTACGCCGCCACCATGGTGGAAACTGACCCATGATGCGCCGCTCGCTGTATTCAGCAGGGCATTGAGAATGGGCCAGTCGGCGACGGCATCAGAACCGTCGCGCATGCCCTCGGTCTCCCGATTCGGCGATGCCACGGAACCCGAATCCAGGTGATCCCGGCCAATAACGATGGGCCCGTCCAACTCGCCATCTCTGACCATCCGGTTAAAGGCCAGTCCCAGGCGGTGACGCTCCTTGTAACCGAGCCAGCAAATCCGGCATGGCAGGCCCTGGAACTGGATGCGCGCCCGGGCATTATCCAGCCAGCGATGTAGGCCTGGTTTATCGGGGAACAGCTCACGGGCCTTCTGATCGGTTTTGTAAATATCTTCAGGATTGCCGGAAATTGCCGCCCAGCGAAATGGCCCTACGCCCTCGCAAAACAGCGGACGTATATACAGGGGCACGAAACCCTTGAAGTCGAAGGCATTCTCCACGCCAACGTCCTGTGCCATGGCGCGAATATTGTTGCCGTAATCAAACGTCGGAATGCCGCGCTCGTGAAAACCCAGCATGGCACGAACCTGCACGGCCATGGAGTCCTTGGCCAGCCGCACGTATTGCTGCGGATCATGCTCGCGCAGCTCGGCTGCCTGGTCGAGATCATGGCCCAGCGGAATATAACCATTGAGAGGGTCATGAGCAGACGTCTGATCGGTCACCATGTCCGGCAGCATCTCGCCTTGCAGAACTTGCGGAAAAATCTCCGCTGCGTTGCCCAGTAAACCCACTGACACCGCACGGCCTTCGGCCTGGCCTTTCTTGATGACTGCCAGGGCTTCTTCCAGCGACCGGGTCTTGTGGTCCAGGTAACCGGTCTGCAATCGCTTGTCGATGCGACGCTCATCCACCTCCACGGCCAGGCAGCCAAGACCGGCAAAAACCGCCGCCAGCGGCTGAGCGCCACCCATGCCGCCAAGTCCGCCGGTCAGCAGCCAGCGCCCGGCGGGCTCGCCTTTGTAATGCTGACGTACCGCTTCGGCAAAAGTCTCGTAGGTTCCCTGCACGATGCCCTGGGAACCGATGTAGATCCACGAGCCGGCCGTCATCTGGCCAAACATCATGAGCCCCTTTTTGTCGAGCTCGAAAAAATGTTCCCAGGTCGCCCACTTGCCAACCAGGTTCGAATTGGCAATCAACACCCGCGGCGCGAGCTCGTGGGTTTTGAAAACCCCTACGGGCTTGCCCGACTGCACCAGCAGTGTTTCATCGTCAGCCAGGCGTTTGAGCGTGG
>JBFIQI010000046.1:0-16684 GCA_041609715.1 Gammaproteobacteria bacterium | reverse complement strand
GTATCGGGACGCAACCGATGCCAGACCTCAAATGATTCGGCGGCCTGTTCCACCAGCATGCCCCAGCCATCCAAGACCCGGGCTGCCCCCTTGCGCTTTGCATAGCTCATAAACGGATTCGCAGCCTTGCCATATGCGAGGTCATAGCAGGTTGAGTCTTGCAGAATGATTTCTGTGGGGATCGTCGGTATGCGCCCCTGCAAGCCGGCGGAGGTGGCGTTGATGACCAGGTCGAAATGGCGGTTGGCAAGCTTGCGCATGGCACAGGTTTCGATGGCGTCCGCCAGCTGTAGTTCGCTGGCAATCTGCTGAGCGCGCTTGATACTGCGATTGGCGAGTACCAGGCTGGCGGGAGCCAGTTCGAGCAGCGGCAGCAGAAGACCGCGGGCTGCGCCACCCGCACCGATGACTGCAATATGGATACCGCTGATATCGAGTTTCTGATTTACGGTCAGATCGCGGACCAGGCCGGCGCCATCCGTATTGTCACCAACGAAGGTACCGTCTTTGCGCTGCTCCAGCAGATTGACTGCACCGCAGGCGCGAGCCCGTTCACTCAATTCGTTGCAGATGCGGAACGCAATCTGCTTATGAGGCACAGTTACATTCAGGCCGCGGCCGCCATACAGAAAAAAATCGTAAGCCACTTCGGAGAAATGGCCGGCCGGAGCTTCGATCGCATCGTAGCGAATGCGCTTGTTGTACTGCTCGCCCCAATGGCGGTGGATTTTTGGCGAGGCGCTGTGCTTTATCGGATAGCCGATAACGCCATAACGTTTGCGGGGGTTTTTGGGCAACAGCGCCAGCTTGTCCCTGAATTCCTCGGGCGTCATCCCTGAGCGCCAGTCGGACATGCTTAGCTTTCCTCCTGCCTGAGCCAGCTGGCGGCGTCCACCGCGAAGTAAGTGAGGATGGCGCAGGCTCCGGCCCTGCGGATGGCGGTGAGAGATTCCAGCACTGCTTTGCGTTCGTCGAACAGCCCGGCCGCAGCGCCCAGCTTCAGCATGCTGTATTCACCACTGACCTGGTAGGCAAGGGTGGGGGCCCCGAAAGCGTCCCGAACGCGCCGGATGATGTCCAGGTAAGGCAACGCCGGCTTAATCATGACCAGGTCGGCGCCCTCGGCGAGATCCAGGGCAACTTCACGCAGCGCCTCGTCGGAATTGGCAACGTCCATCTGATAGCTGTCTTTGCCGGCACCTCC
This sequence comes from Gammaproteobacteria bacterium, assembly GCA_041609715.1. Classification (GTDB taxonomy): domain Bacteria; phylum Pseudomonadota; class Gammaproteobacteria; order Steroidobacterales; family JABDLF01; genus JABDLF01. The sequence continues at coordinate 15,480 of JBFIQI010000046.1, read as the reverse complement.
GAGACTTCCGGCCGAGGCCACGGCATCCCGGAACGGGCCGTAGAAGCAGCTGGCGTATTTGGCGGCATAAGCAAGAATCCGGGTGTTTACAAAGCCATCGTTTTCCAGGGCCTGGCGAATGGCGCCAATACGACCGTCCATCATGTCCGATGGCGCCACCATGTCGGCCCCGGCGCGCGCATGGCTCAGCGCCTGCCTGACCAGTGCGGTGACAGTGCTATCGTTCATGACATAGCCCGTCGCGTCGATCAGGCCGTCCTGGCCGTGACTGGTGTAAGGGTCCAGCGCCACATCGGTGATGACGCCGAGGTCCGGGAAACGCTGTTTAATGGCGGTCACGGCCCTCGGTACCAGTCCGTCATCATCCCAGGCGGCTTCCGCAGTCTCGCTTTTTTGCGCCGCAGCGATAACCGGAAACAACGCCACTGCGGGCACGCCCAGTTCCGCTGCGCGCTCGCATTCGGCCAGCATCTGGTCAATACTCCGGCGAAATATTCCCGGCATGGATTCGATGGGTTCGGGTTCGCCCTTGCCCTCTCGGACGAACAACGGGTAAACGAGATCGTCGGCGGACAGCCGCGTCTCCCGAACCAGCCGCCGTGAAAACGCGTCCCGGCGCAGCCGACGCAGGCGGATGGCGGGATAAATGCCGTGATTGGGTTCCTTCATGGGGACGTTCCGGGCCTCATAGGCCCTTGATTTTGGCCTGATTGGCTTAGCAAGCCAAGTTTAGGGTCACATCATTGTGATAATTCCGGTTGCTGTGAGGTCTGCTAGGTGACTGAAGAGCGTAAGTCAGCGATGAGCGAACAGGCTTTCGAAGCCCTGGTGCGCCCGCTGCTGCCGGATCTTTACCGCTACGCAACGTGGTTGTCGCGGGACCTGTCGGCCGCTGAAGAGGTCGTGCAGGAAGCCCTGTTGAGGGCCTGGCGATCCCGCGACCAGTTACGGGACCCGGGTGCGGCGAAGAGTTGGTTGCTGACCATTTTGCGGCGCGAGACCGCCCGATGGTTTCAGCGCCAGCCTGACAGAGCTTTGGATGTGGATGTCGTGGCGGGCATGGATGAGGCCTTGCAGACGCCGGCAGTCGATACGGATGTGCTGGATATGCGACGCGCCATCGCCAGACTGCCCAGGGATTTCCGTGAACCCCTGGTTATGCAGGTTCTGTTGGGACTGAAGGCCGAAGAGATTGCCGAGATTATGGAATTAAAAAGTGGTGCCGTATTGACGCGACTTTATCGTGCTCGCAAGCTGCTGCGCGAGGCGCTGGTGAAAAGCGCCACCGGGCGATTGAAGGCGCTCGACTGATGGATTGTCTGGAATTCAGACGCAGATATTCGACCGAGCCGGGTCAAAGTGATTCGGTACTGGCTGCTCATCTGTCCGTATGCGCGTCCTGCTCGGCATTCGCGGTGGAAATGGAATCGGTGGATCAACTGCTGGGAGAAGCACTGCGACTGCCGGTACCGGATCGCTTGCAGAATTTTTCCATCGACAGTCTGAGGCAACAGACCGCACCGCGGCGCGCCCCGGTCTTGCGCCGTTTTGCCATGGCAGCCGGTGTCCTGGCGGCGCTGCTGATTTCGTTCGGGGCCTGGCGGGTGGCCACCGCCCCGGAAGATCTTTCCGGGGAACTTGTCGCCCACATGCTACACGAGCCTGCATCTTTGTTACCGGATGCTGATCCGGTTGCGGCCAGCGAGGTGGCATATGTTCTGCGTCGTACCGGCGCACAACTGGATGCGCCGGTTGGCACAATTACATACATCAAGAGTTGCCCGTTTCGGAATCGGCAAGTCGCTCATATGGTCATTAATGGTAGTACCGGTCCCGTGACCCTGATGTTGCTACCCCATGTCAGTGTGGCAAGCGCCGAAGCTTTCGAGGAAGCAGGCTACAAGGGCACCATCGTACCGGTTGGCTCGGGCAGCGTTGCCATAATTGGCGGCGAAACCGAGCCTCTGACGCCAGTCGAAGAACTCGTTTCAAGCGCGGTGGCATGGCAGATATGACTGCCGGCACACCCAAGTTCATCCGATAACGTTCGGAAAATCTGAAATCTCTGGAGGAGAGAAACTATGTCTGAGAAAAGTGCAGTGAAACCCCTGGCTATTGCCGTTGGCGCAGCATTGGCTGCTTCGCTGGGCGGCATGTCGACAGCAAGTGCCGACGCCAGTCCGTTCGTTGCCACCGCCTTGAGCAGCGGCTACCTGAATCCCGATGGTGCGGGCGAAGGCAAATGCGGCGAAGGCAAGTGTGGCGGTGACAAGGAAGCCAAGGCCGAAGGCAAATGCGGCGAAGGCAAGTGTGGCGGCGACAAGGAAGCCAAGGCCGAAGGCAAGTGCGGCGAAGGCAAGTGCGGCGGTGACAAGGAAGCCAAGGCCGAAGGCAAATGCGGCGGTGACAAGGAAGCCAAGACCGAAGGCAAGTGCGGCGAAGGCAAGTGCGGCGGTAGCAAGTAAACAGCCAGCCCGAATGCCAGTCACAGTTGGCCAGAGCCCGCGATGGCAACATCGCGGGTTTTTTTGTGTTTGTAGCGCAAGCTAATTTGGCGTTACCTTTGGGCCGGCAATAGGCGGTAAAAGTCATGCGCGAACCGGCATCCCAAAAAACTCGCTGCAGCTGGGCCCTGGGGGGCAACGCGGCGTATATCGCCTATCACGATGCAGAATGGGGAGTGCCGGCACGCGACGATCGGCGCCAGTTTGAATTCCTGGTGCTGGAAAGCGCCCAGGCGGGACTGAGCTGGGCCACGGTGCTCAACCGGCGCGAGGGTTATCGGAATGCCTTTGCGGACTTTGATGCCGCCGCGGTGGCGCGATTTACGCCCCACCGAGTCGAGAAGCTGCTTCAGGATCCGGGAATAATCCGTAACCGCAAAAAGGTAGAGGCGGCGGTGAACAATGCCCGTCGTTTCCTGGAAGTGCAGACAGAGTTCGGGAGCTTTTCCACTTATATCTGGAATTTTGTCGACGGCAGACCGATACAGAATCGCTGGCGGTGCGATGCTGACATCCCGGCCACCAGCACCCGATCGGACGCACTGGCCCGGGATATGAAACAACGGGGCTTCAAATTTGTAGGCAGTACCATCATGTACGCCCACATGCAGGCAACCGGCCTGGTCAATGATCATGTAACAGATTGCTTTCGCCATGCGCAGTGTGCGCGCCTGGCCTGAACACGCTGCGCCGGGGAGCGTGCCAACTTGACCCCACGACCGGCCGCGGGGATACTCAGGTCCCTATGAACACGCTCTCCCATGCTGTTGCCCCCGACACCGTTGGCCGCTGGTGGTGGTCCGAGTGCACGGGGAGGGCACCGGCCGCGGGCTGAGCAACAGCAAACGGACACAGGACCCATCCCCGGGGCACGGGGGTGGGTCTTTTTTTTCCGCCCCCAGGGTCCCGAGAGTGCAGGATTGTTATGCAAGCACCTTTTGACATTGCGGCGGATCTCGACACCCCGGTTTCAGCCTATCTGAAGCTGGCGCACTTTGAGCCGCGCTTCCTGCTGGAGAGCGTGGAGAGTGGCGAGCGCCTGGGTCGCTACTCATTCATCGGTTTTGGCGGCGGCCTGGATCTGCGTCTGGACGCCCAGGGGCTGCATATCAATGGTGAGCAACGGGAGCGTCCCGCCAGCCAGCCAGCCCTGCTAAACGCTTTACGCGAAGCGCTGGCCCAGGCGCCCCGGCCGCAGCCGGTACCCGAGGACCTGCCTTTTGCTGGCGGCCTGGTTGGCGTTGCCGGCTATGACCTGGTGCGATTTTTTGAATCGCTGCCGGACTCCTCTGCAGACGCGAACAGTCTTCCCGAGGCCGCCTACTTTGCGCCCAGCTCGATACTGGTTTTCGACCACCTGACCCGGCGGGCAGCACTCCTGCACGACGGCAGCGATGCTGAGCGTTTGGAGCTGCGCGAAGATGTTATGAGCGCCCTGGCGGGTCCCCTGCCGTGGCGCAAACGCGGTGGCGTGATCGGGCCTGCGCAGGAAAGCATTTCACAACGAGATTTCCTGCAGGCGGTTGAGCGCGTCAAGGGGCATATCACCGACGGCGATGTGTATCAGCTGGTGCTGTCAGTGGGATTTTCCGGCAGCTGCCAGGTGGATACCTTCGAGGCCTATCGCGCGCTGCGCCTGTTGAATCCTTCTCCTTACATGTATTACTTCAGGTTCGGCGAGTCAGCGGTGGTGGGCTCGTCACCGGAAGCGCTGGTTTCCCTGCACGGTGACCGTGTCTCGTTGCGCCCGATTGCCGGCACGCGACCGCGCGGAGTAAGCGATGCGGACGACCAGCAACACGAAACCGACCTGGTCAATGATCCCAAAGAGATCGCCGAACATGTCATGCTGGTGGACCTGGCACGTAACGATGTGGGCAGGGTCGCGGAAGCGGGCAGTGTCTATGTAGACCCGTACCGGGTGGTGGAGCGTTACAGTCATGTCATGCACCTGGTCAGTGGCGTGCAGGCGAAATTGCGAGAAGGCAACGATGCTTTTGACCTGTTTGCTGCTGCGTTCCCGGCCGGCACACTGGTAGGCGCCCCCAAAGTGCGAGCCATGGAACTGATCGAATCACTGGAACCGACTCGCCGCGGCCTTTACGCTGGCACCGTCGGGTATTTTGGTCATGATGGCGGCCTGGATCAGGCCATCGCTATCCGCACACTGGTGTTTCACGAAGGCCGTTACAGTTTCCAGGCGGGCGCCGGGATCGTCGCTGACAGCGTTCCTGAAGACGAATATCGCGAAGTGCTGGCCAAGAGTGCCATCCTGCGCAAAGCACTGGCCATCGCGGAGAAAGGATTATGAATGCGCGCCTGTTGCTGATCGATAACTATGATTCCTTCACTTATAACCTGGTGCAGGCTTTTGCGGTATTGGGCGCCCATGTCATGGTCTATCGCAACGATGAAATCAGCGTGGCTCGCAGTCGCGAGTTGGCTCCGAGTCACATTGTGATTTCGCCGGGCCCAGGCCGGCCCGAGGACGCCGGCGTATCGCTGGCACTGATCGATGCCTTTAAGGACCAGCTGCCGATTCTGGGCGTGTGCCTGGGCCACCAGGCCCTGGTGCAGGCTTTCGGTGGTGAAATCGTTCATGCCGCCACCCTGATGCATGGCAAGACTTCCCTGGTGCACCACGACGGCCGGGGTGTCTATCATGGTTTACCCAATCCTTTTCCGGCGGGCCGTTATCATTCCCTGGCGGCCAAGCGCGACTGTGTGCCGGCAGAATTTGAAGTAACCGCGCGTACGGAAGATGGCGAGATCATGGGCGTGCGCCACAAGTCCTTGCCCCTGGAAGGTGTGCAATTTCACCCGGAAAGCGTTCTTACGCCCGCGGGGGAACGCCTGATGGGAAATTTTATCGGCGTAGCGGTAGCCGGAGACCGGGAGCTGGCATCGTGAGCAAAGTCGTCAATATCATCCTCGAACGTTTGTTACAAAAGGAAGACCTCGATGAGCACGAGGCCGAGGGCCTGTTGCGCCAACTCACGGATGGCACCCTCGAGCCCGCGCTGATTGCCGGCATACTGATTGCGCTGCGCGCCAAGGGTGAAACACCTGCCGAAGTGCGTGGTTTTGCCAAAGCCATGCGCGCCCTGGCGCGGCGCCCCGAGATTGCGGATGGCAAACCCACCGTTGATATCGTCGGCACCGGCGGTGACGGCTCGGGCAGCCTGAACCTGTCAACGGGTTCGGCCCTGCTATTGGCAGCCTGCGGAGTGCGGGTGGTCAAGCATGGTAACCGATCTGTTTCCAGCAAGAGCGGCAGCGCTGATGTCCTGGAAGCGCTCGGCTACGCGCTGCCGCGCGATCCCCGGGCTGCTGGCGCTTCCCTGACGGCCACCGGCTTCACTTTCCTTTTCGCGCCTTATTTTCACCCGGCGATGAAAACGGTCGCGCCGGTGCGCCAGGCCATGGGCGTGCGCACCGTGTTCAACTTGCTCGGACCGCTTACCAATCCTTCGGAGCCACCCTTTATGGTGCTGGGCGCATTCAGTGAAGGGGCCGCCGAGATGATGGCGAAAACTCTTTCCGGTATGAATATTCAGCGAGCCTTCGTGGTGCACGGCAAGCCTGGCTGGGACGAAGCCACGCCGGTGGGCTCTTTTATTCTTTACGATGTCGAGCCGGGTCTGGTGCAGCGCTATGATCGCGATCCCGTGGACTTTGGCATCAGTCGCTGCAAAGCAGAGGACCTGGCGGGGGGTGACGCAGCAGTCAACGCGCAACGCCTGCGCGCGGTGCTGGCGGGCGAAGAGACCGGCGCCCATCGCGATGCGCTGGTTCTCGGTACAGCGCTCGGACTGGAGGTTTGCGGCCGGTGTGTGGAGTTGGAAGAAGGCATTGCTCTTGCCAGGGAAGCCATCGACAGCCGGGCGGCGGCACGCTTGCTCAGATCTCTCGCACAATTCGAATCTGCACAGGGCGAGTGAGCATGGCGCAGGATTTTCTCGACAAAATGCGCAGTAATTCTGCCCGCCGCGCGCGACGCGCGCGTCGCCAGGAGTCCCTGGAAGATCTGAAGGCACGCGCGCTGGCAACACCGAGACCTGCCGGTGTGACCCTCAGCAGCGGCGGCTTCGACATTATCGCGGAGATCAAGCTGCAGGCGCCATCTGCCGGCAAACTCGCGGATGCTGCCTTGGATATCGGCGCGTGCGCGCGGAGCTATGCGGAAGCGGGCGCTGCTGCGATCTCGGTGTTGACCGAACCAGATCGCTTTGGTGGCAGCCTCGTGCACCTGGAAACAGCAAGCGCCGCTTTGCAGGACAGCGACATACCCACCATGCGCAAGGACTTTCTGGTGGATCCCCACCAGGTGTGGGAAGCGCGAGCTGCCGGTGCCGGTGGCGTGCTGCTGATTCTGCAAATGCTCGACGATATGGCCCTCGCTGAAATGCTGGAGGCCGCCCGGGAGGCGGGGTTGTTCGTGTTGCTGGAAGCTTTCGATGGTGAAGATCTGCAACGCAGCCGCCGACTTGCCAATACTCCCGGGTTGCTGGTGGGACTCAATTGTCGCAACCTGCGCAGTCTCAAAGTCGAGCCCGGCCGCTTTGAACAGCTGGCGTCGGAATTTCCGGAGGGGCCGCCCCGGGTGGCAGAAAGCGGACTGGCAAATGCTCTGGATATCTCCCTGGTGGCTGAGCTGGGTTACAACCTGGCACTGGTAGGCAGTGCGCTGATGCAGAGTGCTGATCCCGGCGCCTTGCTTGCTGGCATGCTGGAGGCGGGGCGCGAGGTTCGCGTATGAGGATCAAAATCTGCGGGCTGACCACTGTCGAGGCCGTCGCGGCGGCTTGCGATGCGGGCGCCGATGCCCTGGGATTTGTTTTTGCTCCATCTCCGCGCCGGCTCAGCCCGGCCGAGGCGGTGGAGCTTTGCACGCATTTGCCCAACAGCATTACCAGGGTCGCGGTCATGCATCATCCGTCACTGGCTGAGCTCAGGGAGGTGCTTGAGGTATTTGACCCGGATTGCCTGCAAAGCGACGCCGAGGACTTCAAGGAAATCGAAGTGCGGCGTGGCCCGCACCTGCTGCCCGTTTATCGTGATGGCGTTTCGGCACCCGGCCTGTTTCCGGCAAACAGGGATCAGGAGCGGGCTCGATTCATGCCTGATTTCGTGTACGAAGGACCGCAGAGCGGCCAGGGTGAAACAGTGGACTGGGCGCGCGCCCGGCAGTTTGCAGGTCGTGGCCGCATGGTGCTGGCGGGCGGGTTGAATCCGGACAATGTGGCAGCGGCCATCCACCAGGTGCAGCCCTGGGGTGTTGATGTCAGCAGCGGCGTGGAGTCGCAGGCTGGCAAAAAAGACCCGCAGTTGATTGCGGCATTTGTTGCGGCGGTACGTGCCGCCGAACAAGAGCTTTACGAGGAGATTGCGACGTGAGCCAGTTTTCCGCCATCCGCGCCGGCAGCGAGGAAGCCGAGTCTCTGCTTGCGGCACTCATAGACGGGTCCTTGCCGGACGACAGGGGGCGCTATGGACCTTATGGCGGCGCCTATGTGCCCGAGACACTGGTGGGCGCCCTATCGCGTCTAAGCTCGGGCGTGCGTCGTTACCTGCATGAGGACGCATTCCAGGCGGAGTTTCAGCGCGAGCTGCGTGACTGGGTGGGCCGGCCGACGGCCCTCACCCGGGCAGGTCGACTGGGTAAAAAATGGGGCGGTGAACTCTGGTTTAAGCGCGAGGACCTGGCCCACACCGGCGCTCACAAAATCAACAATGCCATTGGCCAGGCCCTGTTGGCGCAGCGACTGGGCGTCAAGCGCGTAGTGGCGGAAACCGGGGCGGGCCAGCACGGCGTCGCCTCGGCTGCAGCCTGCGCCCGTCTCGGCCTTCCCTGCGTGGTTTACATGGGCGAAATCGACATTCAGCGCCAGGCGCCTAACGTTGACCGCATGAAGCGCCTGGGGGCAACTGTGGTTACGGTTACCAGCGGCGACCGGACGCTGCGTGCGGCGATCGATGAAGCACTACGCGACTGGGTCAGTGATCCCGAGGACACTTACTACCTGCTGGGTTCCGCCGTGGGTCCACATCCGTATCCATACCTGGTGCGCGAACTGCAATCGGTAATTGGCCGCGAGGCGCGCGAGCAGCTGCTGGCACAGGCCGGTGGTCTGGCAGACGCAGCGATTGCCTGCGTGGGCGGTGGCTCCAATGCCATCGGGCTTTTCCATCCGCTGCTGGGTGACAGGGATACGGCCCTGATCGGTATCGAAGCTGGCGGCACAGGGCCAGCGCTGGGGCAGCATTCGGCAACCCTGTCGAGCGGTACGCCGGGCGTCCTGCACGGCAGCTACTCGCTGCTGTTGCACGATGCAGACGGGCAGGTGCAGGAAACGCATTCGGTGTCAGCCGGCCTGGATTATCCGGGTGTCGGCCCCCAGCATGCGTTGCTGAAGGACATCGGGCGGGTAAGCTATGTGAACGCCCGGGATGACGAAGCGCTGGATGCGCTGAACGCGTGTTGCGAGTATGAGGGCATCATCCCGGCTCTGGAGACCGCCCATGCTCTGGCGGGCGCCAGGACCTGGCTTGGGGAGCATCCCGGCAAGCGTGTGCTGATCAGTCTGTCCGGTCGCGGCGACAAGGACCTGGCGACTCTCATGTCGCTGGAAGCAGGCAGGACATGAGCGGCGCCCGAAGTATCCAGCAGGCCATCAATGCAGCCAACGAAGCGGGTCGCCCCGGGCTGGTTGCATTCATCACGGCTGGTTACCCGGACCGGGAAGGCTTTGCCCAGCGCCTGCGCGCCATAGCCAGGGAGGCAGACGTCATCGAGGTGGGCGTGCCGTTTACAGATCCCATGGCCGATGGACTGACCATCCAAAACGCCAGCCGCAAAGCGCTGGAGAATGGTGTAAACCTGCGCTGGATCCTGGAAGTAGTTGGCGAGGTGTCACAGGACATCGACGCACCGTTGCTGCTGATGGGTTATCTCAACCCCATGCTGCGCTTTGGCATCGAGAATCTGGTGGCTGCGGCCCGGGATGCCGGCGTTGCCGGGTTCATCGTCCCCGATCTGCCGCTGGAAGAGTGCGAAGAATTTCGTGTTGCGCTGGAAGGTATGGGGCTGGCCCTTGTGCAACTGGTAACTCCGGTAACCCCGCATCAGCGACTCAGGGCCCTTTGCGAAGCCAGTCGCGGTTTTGTTTACGCGGTGACCGTCACGGGCATCACCGGCAGCGACGTAAAATCCCAGGACGAGCTGAATGCTTACCTGGGCAGAGTCAGACAACTTGCCGACATTCCCGTATGCGCGGGCTTCGGCATCTCAAGCGCCGAACAAGTCAGGGCGCTGGCTGGCCACGCAGACGGCGTGGTGGTGGGCACAGCACTGATCAAAGCGCTGGAGCGTGGTGAAGACCCTGCTAAATTCCTCGCATCTCTTAAGTCTTGAGGTGATCGGCACCCACGCCATCATCTTGCTTCAATTGGCCCTGGAGGGCATATGATTACCGCCATTGAAAACAACGAGCGTGACCCCGTCTGCCCACACTGTGAAAACACCGTGCGCGAGGTCTATTTCAGGGCGCTCAAAGCAAAATTTGGCCGACGCTATTTGTATTTTTGCGCGTCTTGTCAAAAAGTGCTGGGAATTTCCCATCGCAAAGGGTTCTGGATGGGGTGAACCCTTTTTGAGTCAGCGTCGGCAAACCCGGTTGCGCTCATCACGATGATAGTTAAGCGAGTCCCATTGCAATGCAAGAAACTCACCAACAGCGCATATCCGGGCTCGATCCGGAAATGGAAAAATTACGCCGGCGTATGGCGAGCCTGGCCTGGCTGCTGGACAATTCCATCCGGATTCCCATCATCGGTTACAGGGTCGGTCTGGATGCACTGCTTGGCCTGATCCCCGGGGTGGGAGATGCGGCCGGCGCGTTGCTTTCTGGTTACATTTTTTATTCGGCATTTCGCATGCGAGCGCCTTCGAGCGTTCTCGCCCGCATGGGTCTGAATATTGTCGTCGAGTTACTCTTTGGCATGCTGCCCGTGCTGGGAGACATATTCGACGCCACGTTCAAGGCTAATGCGAGGAATATGGAGCTGGTTGATGGCTGGCTGGAGCAACCCCGGCAGACGCGCCGCCGCAGCAAACTGCTGCTGGGTGGTCTGGGTGGTGGCGTTGCGCTGCTCTTGCTGATGGGCGTGGTGATTGGGATTGCCGTACTTATCTACATTGGGCGCCGGGTCCTTACTGCCATTTGATCGTCGATGACAGTCCGAGCGGTCGCAGCAAGAATCGGCTGATGATTTACCGAGCACGATGTATGCGCACCATGTGTTGGCACCAACGTCGATCTTACCCCTATACTTTGAATTAACCGGTGGTGTCCGGAGAGGAGCAACAATAAATGAAAGTCATTCTGGTGCCCGTGGCAGGACGGCCGGAGTGCCAAACGGCCTTGAAGCAGGCTTTTGGCCTGGCCAGAATATTCGAAGGAAACGTCATCGGCAGTTATCTGCGTGAGGGCGGCGACGAATTACGGGCTGGCAAGGCGCAACTGCGCATCATTGCCGGTAAAACTCATACCGAGCGTCGCAGCAGGCGCAAATCAGAAGCGCTGGCCAAAGCAGCACGCAAAATATTTTTTGAACATGTCGAAAAAAACGCCTTCACTATGGGCAAGCGTGCCAAACTGGATCAGCAGTATGCAGCTTTCTGGCACGAGCTGAGCGGCGATCCCGACAAGTTGTTTCCCATAGTCGGACCAGTGGCTGATTTGTCGGTGGTCTCCCGGCCCAAATCAACGGCAAGAGGTCGTGGCAAGGAATTCATGCTCTCGGCAGTGCTGCATTCAGGCAAGCCGGTGTTGGTGGTGCCGCAGCAAGACATGCCCATCGTAGGCAGGAACATTTTGATCGCCTGGGACCAGAGTGTGGACGCTGCCAGAGCAGTATCTGCAGCGCTGCCGCTGCTGAAGCGGGCGGAATCGGTGATCATCTGCAGTTGTGGACCCGAGAATCAGCCCGGTCCGAAATCAACAAGCCTGGCCCAGTATCTGAGACTACATGGCGTCAAAGGCGAGAGATTCAAAACCAAGGGGCGAAAAGTAGCCAGCGAGTTGGAACAGGTTGCCAAAACCAGCCAATCCGATCTGATCGTACTGGGCGCTTATGCCAGAAACCGGATGGCGGAAATCTGGTTCGGGGGCGTCACCGAACATATGCTGTTCAATGCCAATCACGCCATCTTTACCTGGCATTCGTAAACAACCCGGCGCCCATAAAATGCGCTGCTACCACCAGTCAGGCTAAGCAGCAAGCTGCCGCGGCTTCAATAAAGACCCAGGCCGCGAAGTCCGGGAGACGGATTTACCGGCCGGCGGGATTGGCAGGGCGAGCGACGCCGGCGTCGCCGGCAAGCGGTTGGCCAAGCTGCTCTTCGATCCAGCGCTCCAGCGCCCGCGCCGCATCGCCGCCGAGGCCCTGGCGGCGCAGTTGCCGCGACAGCTTGAGTATTCTGACCTGCTCGCGGGTACCCAGATCCTGAACTACTGTATCGGCATTGATCGCGACCTTATGCGCATCCCTCCTGGCGTGGCTGCGATTGAGCATAGCGCGGGCATGGGCGAGGCTGCGGCCGAGAACCACAAACACAAAATTGGGATCTTTGACCGGGCCCAGCACATGCTTGCGTGCGCCAAGCTGCAGTGCCTTGGGCAGCTTGTCCCGAAGGCGATCAGTCCCCAGCCAGCCCGACAGGCCGCCAATCACGCCACCGGCAAGGGTGCCGGTCATCAGGCTGTGGCCACCCACTGCGGCATCGCCCACCAGGCCAATGGCGGCGCCGGCACCCGCACTCGCCAGCACCAGCTGGCGCTTTTCGAGCCCCCACAGAGACCACTGCTCCAGATCCATCAATTCCCCATGAGCCACTTGCAAGCGGGAAATTGCCGAATTCACCTGATGATGGCCAAACAGCATCTCGATCTCGCGGCGATGCGATTGTTCGATGGCGTTTAGTTTCTTGTTGAACTGCTCCACTTCGCCGGGTAGCAGCGCCTTCACAGCTGCGTTTTCGCTCACCAGCAGGGGCCGGCTGATACTGAAGGTGAGCAGACTGTACAGTAGCTCGGTAACGATTCGTGCTCCCTGGGCCAGCTTATTGTTACGGTGTTTTTCCAAAGCCGCCGCGGCGCGCGCCAGGTGTTGGCGCTGTCCCGGACTCAGCTGGGCAAACGTCTGTAACAGCTCACGGTGCTGCTCGAAACTTGCCTGCAGTGGATTGAATAATCGCACCAGGCTAAAAAACTGATTGAGAGCGCTCGCCCACTCGTCCACGAAATCTTCACCACCGATTGGGTTAATGATTGCCAATCGCGGCTGACCGGTCCAACGCAGAATTTCCATTTCTGCTTCGTACTCGGCGCTATAGGGCAGGGAACCGTCCACTACATAAATAATTCCGGCACCATCCATGACCGGCTGGAGCAATTCAACTTCGTCATTGAATGTACCGGTGCCCTGGAAATGATTGATGAAAGCGCGCACCCTGGCGGCCTTCTGGTCAGCGCTGACTTCCTGTCGGTTCAGCCATTCAAGGCAGGAAGCGGGGCGCTGGAACCCCGGTGTGTCGACGAGTTCCAGCATGATTTCACCATCCAGGCGCAGGGCGAAGCGCTGCGCCACATGGGTGGTGCCTGATACCGGCGAGATTTCAACGGCATCATTCTGGGTCAAGGCTGCCACCACCGACGATTTGCCTTTGTTGGGATGTCCGACAACGGCATATACGGGATGCTCACTCATCGGGGGACCCCAGGTACAAGCGGTAACTGTCGGGCAGGGACGGGATGAATGCCCGCCAGGAGCGATTGAGAGCGCTAACCCGCTCGGGCGGCATGCCCGTCAGCGCCACTGGCCACAAAAAGCGTGGCGTTGCGTCGCTTTCGATGGAACGGCAGAAGTCCGCAAGCTCGCCGGTGGGGGGTTCCCAACCCTTGCAGACAATCATGGCTTTGTCGTCGGGATTACGCAAAATGCTTTCGGCCGTGCGCGCCAGCCATTGTTTGTCGGGGACTTTATACAGTTGAAACTGCGGGATTTTGCTGTTCAATATCTCCTTGACCGGACCCCACTGCGCATCGCTCCAGATACCCCAGAGCACGACGTGGGGGCACAAAGGCAACCGTTTGACGCCACCCGCTACTTCGCGCGATTCCCCCAGTTGCTGCACGGCTTCTGCTTGCTGGCTCAAGGCGCTGCTTTGCAGGCGCTGCCACCAGCCGGCAATCAACGCATCACTGGCAAAAGAATTGAGCTGCATTTTACGAAGACGCCAGCAGTGCCAGGCGAACGACAGGAGTCTGGGCAGACATACGTAAACCAGCAAGCACATCAGCAGGAAGCGCCACCATTGGCCAAGCAATTCGGGATTTACCTCGGCTGGGGGAGCGGCGCGATAAAAGCGGCTCTGTTCAACCAGCGTGAGGCTCGGAACCGCGTCGGGCCATAGCCATTGCCAGGGCCAGGCGAGCACTGCGGTCAGGCGGTGCAGCGATGTTGCGCTGATGTCCAGCGTGGACGACCAGCCGAAAGCAAGATCGGTTACCAGCAGATACAGGCCAAACGCTGCCAGCATGCCCGCTGCAAACAGCAGTGATATCTGCTGGCTGAGGACAACAGCGGTGCGCCGCAGCAGCGGCGACAATGTGTGATTTTGCATCCACGATGGCGCACGATGTTCCAGCAGGGCAAACAGGGGGAAACTGCCGCGGCCAACAGCAGCGAACAGCCCGAGGAGCCAGAGTACAAACGGACCGGCCAGGCCCAGCGCCAGGAACCACAGCAGGTTGATGCGTTCGAGGCGGGTAAATTCCAGCAAGCCTCCGATCAGCGCGAAACCGGCGATAAAGGCGAGCAAACCCAGAGTGAATACCAGCAGCGCCAGGCCACCCGGCAGCGGCCGCTCGAATTCACGTAGCCACCCGTCGACCAGTTCCCAGCGTGAGGTTTCCCCCTGGGCGAGAAACCAGCTGCGGTCCCGGGACTGCAACTCCTGCCAGTCCTCGCCGCGGTCTTTTTCGAGCCTCAGACGAAGCAGTGATAACAGGGCGCTGTACCGGTAGATCCCCATCATCCGGATGTTAAAGGTTTTTGTAGAAGTTTTGTTCTCCCACCGACCTGAAACTGCCGCAAAATCCTTGCCAGACCTATCATCACGCGATTCTGACATGCACGCACTTATAAACAGGCTCGAAAACCTGAGCGTGATCTGGCGTCAGCACCCGAAGGTGAGCGGCCGTGGCCATTACGGCCATCGCCTGGCTTTTGATAACCAGGGATACTTGTTCATTGCTTCGGGCGAGCGCCAGAAATTCACTCCCTCCCAGGACATGCAAAGCAACATGGGTAAAGTGGTGCGCTTGCATGACGATGGCAGCATACCCAACGACAATCCTTTTTATTCCCAGGGCGGCGTAAGCGCCGAAATCTGGAGCCTGGGGCATCGCAATCCTCTGGGGATCGATTTCGATGCAGACGGCCGGCTTTGGGTACACGAGATGGGTCCGTCTGGTGGCGATGAGCTCAACCTGGTGATCAAAGGCGAAAATTACGGCTATCCGATTGTTTCAAATGGTGATCACTATGATGGTCGTCCCATTCCCGATCATGACACCCGGCCGGAATTCGCAGCACCCACGATTACCTGGACGCCGGTGATCGCACCGGCAGGCTTCGTCATTTATTCGGGTGAGGAGTTTCCGGCCTGGCGGGGTGACGGCCTGATCGGCGGGCTGAAGTCCCGGGGCATCGTACGGGTTGAATTTGACGGCGAAAATGCCCGCGAAGCCGAGCGCATCGACATGAATCGTCGTATTCGCGAGGTCGAGGAAGGCCCGGATGGTGCGGTCTGGGTCCTGGAAGATGGCGAGGGCGGCAGGCTTGTGAAGCTTACCCGCGCGAACTGACAGTATGGCCGCAGGGCTGCTTACCCTGCGGTCGTTGCAGGTTT
>JBFIQI010000045.1:0-16705 GCA_041609715.1 Gammaproteobacteria bacterium | reverse complement strand
TCAGAGCCGCTGGATCCCCCAGGCGAAGGCTGCCACCAGACCGATGCCGATCAGGCCCAGAATCCAAAGCCAGGCACCCAGAATCGCATCGATGGCCCGGCTAAAGAACCCGGGCGTATCCGCGACCGGGGGCGAGACCACCACTGGCGGCGGTTCGACCACCTCGGCAGCGGCCTCTTCCGCCTCAGCCGCAATTTCTTCGGCGGCCGCTTCGGCGTCCACGCCAGCCGCCGGCTGCTCGTCGACGACGGCTGCACTCTCAGGTGCCTCGACCGGCACCTCTGCACCCACACCGTCCACTACCCCTTCGGCGGTGGTGGCTTGCTCGGCGGCCAGCCTGGCCTCCAGGGCTTCAAGACGCGCCTGCAGGGCCGCCAGCTCGGAATCCTTGACTTCGATCAGCCGCTGGGCATTTTCCAATTCACCCTCCAGCGACTGGATTCGCTGTGACAGGGCCGCATTGCCCGCCAGTTGGCTATCGGGAAGGCTGCTCTGGGATGCTTCTTCCTGGCCCGCCTGCTGCCTCGCCGCGTCCCCCGGGGGCACCAATCTGAGGCGGCCGCTTGGACCCGTTACGCCGGTCGCCGCCTGGGATACGCCGGGGGTACCGGCTGCTGTCCGGGCGCTGGCCGGCCGCGAACCACGCCACGCCGCGTTTTGCCGGCGGACTTCGGCAAAGGCCTCGTCCGAGCTCAGCGCGTAAATATCGGCGGTACTGGGAACCCGCAACACAGCACCCTGCTTGAGACGATTGATGTTGCCCATGAAGGCCTGGGGGTTTTCGCGGAACAAGGCAATCATCATCTGGTTGATGGAGATCGAGCGCTCCGGCCGCAGGCGGCTCGCGATCGTCCAAAGGGTTTCATTACGGCGAATCGGACCATAGCGCGTGCTGAGCGCATCGGAACGCGGTGCGCTGGTCACCGGCTGGGCCGCCGGTGCCCGGCCCACGGGTTCACTGACCGGCCTCGCGGGCTCCCGGGCCACAGCCCCGCTGGGCTGCTGGGTCACCGCCGGCGTGGCTGCCCTGGCGGGTGCCGGCGCAGCTTCCTCGGTCATGAATACGGGAGGATCCAGCAACACGGTATATTCGCGCAGCAGCCTGCCGCGCGACCAGTCGGCTTCCAGGAGAAAAGTCACAAAGGGCTCACGCACCGGCTCAGAGGTAGTCACCATGACGCTGGCGCCACCTCGGCTGTTGCGCACGATATTGAAGCGCATGCCAAGCAGGAAGGCCGGCCGATCGAGCCCGTAACTGGCAAAGGCGTCCGCTGAGGCCAACGAAACGGTCAGCGTATCAAGCTCTGACTGGGTTGGTGCTACCAGCTCGATCTCGGCATCGAGGGGCTGATTCAAGGCAGATTTCAGATTGATATTGCCGAGTCCCAGCGCCAGCGCGGATACCGGCATCATGCTGAGCAACAATACGAAGAGTTTGGCGGGTTTGCGCACTACAAAGGCTCCCTGAATGGTCGGCACCCCGGCGCGTGTTCCATGGAGCCGCACATATGTTGTAGCCGAAAGTTCATAAATCTCTTCACTTTCGGCCGCTAACTATAGCTTATAAGTAGCTTTCTACCAAGATTTCAGCAATTTGGACACTGTTTAGTGCAGCGCCCTTTCTGATGTTGTCAGAAACCACCCACAGGTTCAGCCCCCGCGGATGAGAAATGTCTTCACGTATGCGGCCCACGTAAACCGGATCATGGCCGGCTGCTTCGCGTGCCGGGGTCGGCACGCGGCCCGCCTGCGGCTCGTCGAGCAGCGTCACTCCGGGCGCATTTTGCAGCACTTCGCGCGCTTTTGCAGGCAGAATTTTTTCCCGGGTTTCCAGGTGCACGGCTTCCGAGTGTCCGTAAAAAACCGGGACCCGCACCGCCGTCGCATTGACTCGAATTGCGGGGTCCAGGATTTTGCCGGTCTCCCAGGCCATTTTCATTTCCTCGCGC
Organism: Gammaproteobacteria bacterium; assembly: GCA_041609715.1. Taxonomy (GTDB): domain Bacteria; phylum Pseudomonadota; class Gammaproteobacteria; order Steroidobacterales; family JABDLF01; genus JABDLF01. The sequence continues at coordinate 14,756 of JBFIQI010000045.1, read as the reverse complement.
GTGTAGCCATTTTCTTCCAGCCTGTCGATCAGGGGCACAACATTAAAGGCATGCCGGGATTCTCCGGCATCATCCAGTGGCCGGCCATTCATCAGCAGGGCAGTCTGGCGCGCGAGTTGCTCGATGGCATTCCTGCCGGCGCCCGAAACGGCCTGGTATGTGGCAACGTTGATGCGCTCTACTCCAACCGCGTCATGTATGGGTTTGACGGCGACCACCATCTGGATGGTGGAGCAATTCGGATTCGCGATAATGCCGCGGCGGGTGTAGTCAGCAATTGCCGCCGGGTTCACTTCCGGCACGACCAGCGGCACGTCCTCGTCGTAGCGAAACTGCGAAGTATTGTCGATAACCACACAATTTGCGGCCGCGGCCCGCGGCGCATGGACTGCGGAGATCGCGCCGCCCGCCGAAAACAATGCCAGCTGAACACGGGAAAAATCAAAGTCATCCAGGCTGCCAACTTGCAGTGAACCGCCTGCGAAGCTGACTTTGCGACCCGCCGATCGCTCACTGGCCAGCGCGTAAACCTTGCCAAAAGGGAAATTCCGGCTGGCCAGGATGTCCAGCATTGCCTCGCCCACCAAGCCGGTGGCCCCGACAACCGCCAGATCAAATTTCTTTGTCAATTTCAGCTCTCCCTGCGTGCTGCATACTCGCCCGCATGCTGATCAGTGTCATCAGCAAGGCAGCGGCCGCGATTGTGGCAGCCAGATAATACGTCAATGCCGGTCCCACATGTTGCCAGGCGAAGCCTGCCAGCACACTTCCGGCCACGCCGCCGGCACCGAAGCTCAGGCTGCTGTAGAGGCCCTGTCCGCGCACTTGCAGGTGACCGCGAAAAAAACGATGGATCAGGCTTACCGCCACGGCGTGATAGAGGCCGAAAGTGGCCATGTGGGTCAGCTGGATGACCAACAGTAACGCCGGCCAGTCGGCAAATTCGGCCGTCAGTGCCCAACGCAGCACACACAGCCCAACGGACACCTGGAACAGTCGCCGAAGCGCGAAACGACTGAACAGCTGCGCGGCATAGAGGAACACCACGATTTCCGCTGCCACCGCGAGAGCCCAGTAAAAGCCAATGGCGGCCGACGAGTAGCCCAGCGAGTCCAGGTAGATAGTGAAAAACACGTAGTAAGGACCGAAACTGGCCTGCACCAGGAAACAGGCAATCAGCAAGGCGGCCACGGGCGGCTGCCTGATGACGCTGAGCAGCGAACCCGGGGCCGTAACGCTGTCGGCGCGGCACACCGGCGTTAGCCAGATGCCTGCCAACATGCAGGCCAGCAATGCGCTCACCACCCACGGCAGTGCGGTCACCGGCAGGGCTTCGAAAACCAGGCCGGTAAGGCTCACCGCCGCAATAAAACCCACGGAACCCCATAGCCTGACCCGCCCGTAGCGCTCCGGCGCCTTGCCAAGGTGATTCAGGGTATTGGCCTCAAATTGCGGGATTACACCCGAGAGGCCCAGGCTGAAAATTGCCATGGCAACAGCCAGCGCCGCGAATTCCCTCAGCAACGGAATCGTGAGGAATGCGAACAGCGCGCAGGCGCCCGCCAGACGCAAAGGCAGTCGCCCACCGCTGCCCCGGTCCGCAAACCAGCCCCACAAGGTGGGCGCAACGACCCGGGCGCCAAGAATGATGGCCATGACCTGGCCGATTTGCATGGCGCCAAAGCCCCGCGCCGCCATATACAGGCTCCAGTAAGGCACCAGCGCACCCAGCACCGCGTAATGAAAAAAGTAAAAACTGGCCAGGCGGCGATAGGGTAGCGCTGGGGTCACCCCCGTGACTTCGCGGGAATCACGGGAGTGGCACTCACGACATCCGCGTTCTGGGCTCGATGGCGCAGGTAGTGATCCATGAGTACGAGTGCCAACATGGCCTCGGCGATGGGTGTCGCCCGCAAGCCAACACAGGGATCGTGGCGGCCGGTGGTGACAATATCGGTGGGCTGGCCCTCGACATCAATGGTATGGCCGGGCACCTGGATGCTGCTGGTGGGTTTCAGCGCGATACTGACCTCGATGTCCTGGCCAGTGGATATGCCACCGAGGGTGCCACCGGAATTATTACCACTGAAACCGGCCGGCGCCAGTTCGTCCCGGTGCTCGGAACCCTTTTGTTCCACCACCGCAAAGCCGGCGCCCATTTCCACGCCCTTGACGGCATTGATCCCCATCATGGCATGGGCGATGTCAGCACTGAGCTTGTCGAACACCGGCTCACCAAGGCCCGGTGGCACACCGTTGGCAAGCACCGTTACCCTGGCACCCACGGAGTCGCCGGCACGGCGCAGCGCAATCATGTAATCCTCCAGCTCGCCGATGCGCTCGGGATCGGGACAAAAAAACGGATTGTTGTCGACAGCCGCCAGGTCTTTGGGCTCCAGTCGCAGCGGGCCGAGCTGCGAAAGGTAGCCTCGAATCGATATGCCCAGTCGCTCCTGCAGGTACTTGCGGGCGATGGCGCCCGCCGCCACACGCATGACAGTTTCCCGGGCGGACGAACGGCCACCACCGCGGTAATCACGTATGCCGTATTTCTGCTGATAGGTATAGTCGGCATGGCCAGGCCGAAAGCGATCCTTGATCTTGTCGTAGTCCCGCTGGCGCTGGTCTTCATTGGCAACATACAAGCCGATGGGCGTACCCGTGGTCTTGCCCTCGAAAACCCCCGACAGGATTTCTACCCGATCCGGCTCGCGTCGCTGACTGGTGAATCGCGAGGTGCCAGGCTTGCGCAGATCCAGGTGCGGCTGGATATCCTCGGCGCTCAAGGCCAGTCCCGGCGGACAGCCGTCCACGATACAGCCCAGTCCCGGACCATGGCTCTCACCAAAGCTCGTGACTACGAAAAGTTTGCCAATTGAGTTACCCGACATCGTCTGTCCCCCGGCCCCTCAAGAGGCTCGCTCCAGCGCCCCTTTGCTGGCCCTCAGCTCAGCGGCGCTCAACACGAATACGCCGTCGCCCCCATGTTCAAATTCTACCCAGGTAAACGGCACGTCCGGATAAGCTTCCACCAGAGCCTCGGCCGAGTTACCCACTTCCACGATCAGGACTCCATCGTCGTCCAGGTATTCCGGCGCGTGCGCCAGAATCCGGTGCACGATGGCAAGACCATCCACACCCGCCTCCAGGCCGAGCTGCGGCTCGTGACGAAATTCCGGGGCCAGCGCCTGCATATCCTGCTGGTCCACATAGGGTGGATTCGAAATGATCAGCTGATAACGAGCCTCGGGAATTTCATCGAACACATCGGATCGCAGCAGGCGGATCCGGCCGTTGAGTCGGTGCGCATCCACATTGCGCTGCGCGACCGTCAAGGCCTCGGCACTGACGTCGCTGGCGTCGACCCGCGCGCCCGGGAAGATCCTGGCGGCAGCCACTGCGATGCAGCCGCTGCCGGTACACAAATCCAGCACCTGGCGGACGCCGGCTGGATCCACCCATGGCTCGCAGCGCCGTCCCAGCAGCTCGGCCAGTGGCGAGCGCGGCACCAGCACCCGCTCGTCCACATGAAAGGCCAGACCCATAAACCATGCTCTGCCCGTAAGGTAGGCAGCCGGTTTGCGCTCATCGATGCGACGCTCGAACAACACAGCAATGGCTTCTTTTTCTGCCCGGGTCAGGCGGCATTGCCAGAAATGCTCCGGCATACCGGGCTGCAGCTCCAGGGCTGCCTGCACCAGGAATGCCGCTTCGTCAGCGGCATTATCGGTGCCATGGCCAAAAACCAGCCCGGCCGCCATGAAACGGCTGGCACCCCAGCGGACAAAGTCCGCCAGGGTTTCCAGCTCATCGTATGCTGCTGCAGATTTTTTCAAGGCCCGGCCCTCGCTGATGCGCGGCTATAATACCCGACCCTTTGCGATGGGAAATAAAGAATCCACCATGCAGAAACTGCAGATGCTGCTGCTAGGCCTTGGCGCGGTCGCCCTGGGACTGCTGGCATTCTTGTTCACCAGCGACCGGACCAGCGGCCCGGCGCGGGACTACGAGGTGCTGACGGTATTGAGCACTGCTCGTCCGTTACCCGAATTTTCGCTGCTTGACCACCTGGGCAATCAAGTGACCGCGGAGCGATTCGCAGGGCGCTGGTCGGTGCTGTTTTTCGGATTTACCCATTGCCCCGACATTTGCCCGACCACCCTTTACGATCTGGCCCGCCTGCGCAAGAGCCTGCAGGACCTGCCGCAGGACAAGCGCCCGGCCACTTACCTGGTGTCCGTGGACGTGGCCCGGGATACACCTGAAGTCATGGCCCGCTACGTCAAGGCATTCGATGCCAGTTTCACCGGAATTACCGGCTCGCCCGCCGAACTGGCGCGTCTGACCACGCCCCTGGGAGTGGCCTATGGCCAGCAACCCGCGCCGGATGGCGGCTATGAAGTGCTGCATTCCGCCTCGCTGTTTTTGCTGGATCCCCGGGGACACTACGTGGCGGTGGCATCGCCGCCACATGACATACAGAAGCTGGCCAGAGATTATCGTGTGCTGATCTCGCAAGCAGGTACCTGAATCCGTGCGCAATCCCGCTGTATGTTTTTGCGCGCTCGCGCTGCTGGCCTGTGGCGGCGACGATCTGCAGGTGGAAAATGCCTGGCTGCGAGCCGCTCCCGACGGTTCAGCCCTGGGCGCCGCCTATATGCTGGTAAACAATGACGGGCCTGCGACTCGTCTGGTTGCAGTGCGCAGCGACGCGCATACGATGGCGTCGTTACACGAGACCATGATCAGCGATGGCGTATCGCGAATGCGCGCCCTGCCTTCGGTGGCAATCCCGGCGAATCGCTCCGTGCGCATGGCACCGGGTGGTCTGCACATCATGCTCATGGATCCGCACAGGACCTTGCGGGTCGGGGACCGGTTTCAAATGTATCTGGAATTCAGTGACGGTCGCAGCCTGACAATCCCGGTGCTGGTCAGCAGGCAGGCACCATGAGCAACAGCCAGACTGGCCCGGGCCTGGGTGCACGCCTTTTCAGCGCGGTGCAATATCCGCTGCCCCATCACCTGCTGTCCCGGCTGGTGCACTGGCTGACCCGGCTTTCCGCGGGACCCGTGCATCGCATGGCAATCCGTCTTTTTATCCGGATCATGGGTGTGGACAGGACCGATGCGCTGAATCCGGACCCGGCGCAGTATGGTTCTTTCAATGCGTTCTTTACCCGGGCTCTCAAGCCCGGTGCCCGGGTCATTGCCCGGGGTTCGCCGCGCTTCGTTTCGCCGGTCGACGGAACCGTCAGCCAGCTCGGCCGGATCGAGTCAGGCCAGCTCATACAGGCCAAGGGTCAAGACTACTCGCTGCGCGACCTGCTGCTGGACGACAGCCTGGCCGAGGAATTTTCCCAGGGCCGCTTCGTTACCATTTACCTGGCGCCGAACAACTACCACCGCATCCACATGCCGGCCGGCGGCAAGCTGCGTGCGACCCATTACCTGCCAGGACGCCTGTTCAGTGTGAACCAGGCGACCGCAGCCTGCGTGCCCGGGCTCTTCGCGCGCAACGAGCGCGTGGTGTGCGTATTCGACAGCGAGAATGGTCCGTTTGCCATGGTGCTGGTGGGCGCCCTGTTCGTTGGCAGCATCGAAACCGTATGGGCGGGGGAGATTACGCCGGGAACGGCTCGCCGACCCACCCGCTGGCAGTGCGGCGAACAAGCTGCCGGTCACAGGCCGATGACGCTGATGCAGGGCGCGGAAATGGGCCGCTTCAATATGGGATCTACCGTGATCCTGCTGGGTGCCAAAGCGGGCAGCGACTGGGTGGGGGACCTGGAACCTGGCAAGGCGGTGACCATGGGCGAGGCCTTGACGCCTGCCCGGGAAGCAGCCCCGTCAGACTAAAGCTGCACTGCAAACTTCGGCGAGGCGCCTGGCTCCAGACTCGTCGGCGGCGCTGAAACGCGCCGGCAGCGGGCTGTCGAAATCCAGCACGCCCAGCAGTTTGCCGGCGTGAATCAGGGGCACGACAAGTTCGGAACGCGAGGCCGGATCGCAGGCGATATGCCCTTCAAAGGCGTGCACATCATCCACCCTTACGGGCTCACGCCTGGCGGCCGCCAGCCCGCAAACACCCTGTCCCATGGCAATGCGTACGCAGGCCGGCTTGCCCTGGAAAGGCCCCACCACCAGCTCGTCCCCCTTGAGGAAATAGACACCCACCCAGTTAACATCGTGCAGTTGATCAAACAGCAGCGCCGTCAGGTTCGCGGCATTGGCCACGACATCACTTTCACCCGCCAGCAGGCCCCGCGCCTGGCTGGTCAGGCTGTCCCAATCTGTGGCCGCGTGTGGCTGACTGCCTGACTGCTGCATGATTCGCTCAGACGCCTCAGGCGCGCTCCCAGGAAAAACTCAATACTTCGTCGATATGCTGCAGGCCACATGCCAGCATCAGGACACGATCAAGCCCCAGTGCAACCCCCGCGCAGCTCGGCAAACCGCTGGCCAGAGCGCCCAGTAGCCGCTCGTCCTGCTCAACCGCTGCCAATCCCCTGCGCGCGCGCAACTCCAGATCGTTTTGAAAACGCCTGCCTTGCTCATCGGGATCGGCCAGTTCCTCAAAGCCGTTGGCCAATTCAATACCGCCATAGACCGCCTCGAAGCGGCGTGCGATGCGCGCATCCCCGGGATGGCTGCGCGCCAGGGCCGCCTGGCTAATGGGATAGTCATAAATGAAAATCAGCCGGTCGCTGGCTAACGCCGGCAACACCACCGTGGTCAGCGCCAGATCCAGTAGTTCATCCAAGCCGCACTCGCCGGCCGGCGGTGCGATTCCCGCCTTTTTCAAGCGCTCGCCGAGATCGGACACCGATGTCGCAAGCGGATCACAGCCCAGCGTTTCGAGGAACAATTCGCGGTAAGTATGATAAGCGGCCTCTGCGACCAGGCCTGAATCCTGCACTAGCGACGCGATCAGTTCCGCCACCTCCCACATCAGACCCTGCAGATCGAAGCCCTCCCGGTACCATTCAAGCAAAGTGAACTCGGGGTTGTGCAATGCGCCGCACTCACCGGCCCGAAACGCCCGGGAAACCTGGTAGATGTCACCGCTGCCCGCCGCCAGCAGGCGCTTCATCGCAAATTCGGGCGACGTGTTCAGATAACGATGCGCACCGGCCGGGTCCAATACCCGCAGGCTTTCGATGTTGGGATCGGTGGCGGCGGCGGACGATACCAGCGGGGTCTCCACCTCGAGAACCCCGCGCGCGGCAAAAAAATCCCGCACCGCCGCCAGCATTTTGGCGCGCGCCGCGAGAATATCGAGGGCAGCCCCGGGGCGCCAGTTGCTGCGGAGCCCGGTCGCAAGACTCCTTTGCGCAGGCTTATTCGCGAGCACGCGAGACATACTCGCCGCTGCGCGTATCGACCTTGATGACCTCATCCTCTTCAACGAAGAGCGGCACCTTGACAACCGCGCCCGTTTCCAACGTTGCCGGCTTGACCCCACCCTGGGCTGTATCGCCGCGCACACCGGGATCGGTTTCGGTGATTTTCAGCTCCACGAACTTGGGTGCGACGACGATCAGTGGCACATCATTCCAGAGCGTGACCTGGCATTGCTCCTCGCCCTTGAGCCACTGTGCCGTGTCACCGACGGCATTCTTATCGGCCTGACACTGAGAAAAAGTCTCCGGGTCCATGAAATGCCAGAATTCTCCGTCACTGTACAGAAACTGCAGCTGGGTATCGTGGACATCAGCAGCCTCCACCGACTCGCCGGAACGAAACGTCTTGTCCACGACGCGACCGGTTTTGAGATTTCGGATCTTGACCCGGTTGAAAGCCTGCCCCTTGCCGGGCTTTACAAACTCGTTTTCGATGATGGCGCAGGGATCTCCATCCAGCAGAATTTTCAGGCCGGAGCGAAATTCGTTGGTGCTATAGCTTGCCATGTAAGGGAGGTTCCGCAAGTGCTGCTGAAGAGCGCGCATGATACCGCGACCGCTACCCTTCGTCAGCATGCCCGGCAGCACCCGCTTGTGCCATGCCGTCCATGCAGCAAAACGCAATGTGACGTTGCACGTCGCCTGCACCCGGGGGAAGTGGTACAGTCGGATGCGCCCCGGTAGTTGTCAATTCGGAGTTCGAGCTTTGAAAGACCGGCAAGCTGTCCCCGTCATCGCGCTGGGAGCCAACGACGAGCAGGCTGAGTCCATCAACAGCACGCTGCGTAACGCGGGCATTGCTGCGCATGTCAGTCGGGTAGCGGATGCCGCCGAGCTTGGCGACCTGTTGGAAGTTCGCGAGCCGGAACTCATCTACCTGGTAAACCCCGCGGACGACAGCGCTATTCGCAAGATAACCCGACTATGCGCCAAGCAGGCCGTGGGCGTGCCGGTGATTGTGGTGAGCAAGAAAGTCACGGAGGCCCGCATCGAGGCGGTCCTTGAAGCCGGCGCCCGCGATCTCGTAAGCCTCGGAAAAACCTCACGTTTCCAGCGTGTCGCCGGGCGCGAATTGCGTTCGATTCGGTTCGAGCGGGCCATGGGCTCGGCCCTGCGCACCGCCGACGAATACAAGGAGCAGCTGGTTGCCGTGGTGGAGGCGTCAGCGGATGCGCTGGCTTACGCCCAGGAAGGCATTATCGTCAACGTGAATACTGCCTGGGTGGAACTATTTGGCTACAGCGATGCCAGTTCCCTGATCGGGGAACCACTGATGGATCTGTTCACCGAGGACAGCCACATTGCTCTCAAAGGCGCTCTGCGTGCCTGCGTGGAGAACCGGTGGGAGGAAGCGCCGCTCCGGGTCGAGGGCATTTGCAGCGACGGGGCCCTGGTGAAGATTGCCCTGAATCTCAACAGTGCCGAATTTGACGGCGACCCCTGCGTGCGCATCAGCCTGGAAAACCGCAAACAAGACCAGGTCATGCAGCACAAACTGGAAAAAGCGCTGCGTCTCGACCCCTTTACCAGCATGTACCACCGCGGCGAGTTCCTGCGCGCCCTGAAAGCGCGACTGCGCGAGCCGGCCAAAGGTGGCATTCGCGCGCTGGCCTACATCAAACCCGATAACTTCAGCGATATATCAGATTCGGTCGGCCCATTGGCCAGCGATGAAATCTTGCGCCAGCTGGCCGCCTTTACCCGCGCGGCTGTGCAGCCCCGGGACGTTTATGGACGCCTCGGTGGAACCATGTTCGCGGTCCTCCTGAGCCGTGGCACCGAGGGCGACGTGCGGGCCTGGGCCGAGCAGTTGCGTACCGAGGTGGCCAATCATGTGTTCGAGGTTGGTGAGCACACCATAACCGCCACGATTTCCATCGGCATCGCAGTGCAGGATCACGACAACTCCAGCGCCAGCAATCTCATCGTTGCCAGCCAGGGTGCCTGGAAAAGCGCTTTTGAAGATGGCGGCAACCAGATCAACCTGGAAATCCCCAAAGACAGCACCATCAAAATCAAGATTGACGATCGCATATGGATCGAGCGCATACGCAATGCCCTGGTGAACGATAGTTTCCGCCTGGTCAACCTGCCCATCGCCAGTCTCGAAGGTGGCGACCAGAAAATGTTTGACGTGCTGGTGCGCATGGTGGAAGAAAGCGGCAGGGAGGTATTGCCGGGAGAATTCCTGCCTGCCGCCACCCGCAACGGTCTGATGCAGCATGTCGATCGCTGGATTCTTGCCCAGGTCGCTACCTTGTCACTGCAATATGAGGATGCCAAATTCTTCGTGCGTCTCTCGGAGTCCTCGGTGGGCGACAAAACCTTGCTGCCGTGGCTGGAGCAGCAATTGGAAAAATCCGGCGCCGAAGCCGAACGCCTGGTGTTCCAGGTCACCGAGAAAACTGTCGAGCGCAATATCAACCACGCCAAGCAGCTGGCCGAGCAAATATCCGAACTGGGTTGCCAGTTCGCCGTAGAGCATTTTGGTACCGGCCATCAGCCTGGTCAGGTGCTGGAACATGTGCCGATGCACTATGTGAAAATCGATGGCGCGCTGATGCAGGGCATTACCGTCAACAGTGCCATGCAGGCTGCGGTCAAAACCTATATCGAGACCGCCCGGTCCAAAGACATACTGACGGTCGCCGAGCGCGTGGAGGATGCCAATACCATGGCTACGCTGTGGCAGCTGGGCGTCGACTTCGTACAGGGCTACTACGTCAGCGAACCTGAGGTCATCCTCGAAGATTAGTCATTGAGCTGCGGAATCCCGGAGGTCGATTTTGTGACCCAGTTCCACGGCTGAAATCCCTGAGTTGTTAATATGTTAAACAACTCAGGCTATCAAGACCGGGAGGCCGGTCAGGGAGCGGCTGTCCTGATGAGGCATGCGCAAGTCACAGCAATGACCCTTGTGGCGCCCGGATTCGGGCGCCGTCTGGCCGTGCTTGGCGTGTTTTTGAGCCTGGGGCTCGCGGCCGGCAGCTCGGCATTAACCCTGGGCGATTTGCAGGTACAGTCGACCCTGGGTGAACCGCTCTCGGCGCTCGTGCGCGTTGGCGCCGGCGCCCAGGAGACGATCAGACGCGAGTGCTTCTCGGCCGGCGCCGAGACGGGCGCGGTAGAGGGAATTCCCAGTGTCGGGAACCTGGTGCTGGTCTTGGAGCGGCGAGCCGGTGGCACCCATCTGCGCATGCTGAGCCGCGCCCCGGTGCGCGAGCCCATGGCCCAGGTGGTGCTGCGGGTGCGTTGCCCCGGTCTGCCGAATCTCACACGCTCCTACATCGTGCTGCTGGATCCGGCATCGATGTTTCAGGCCACCACGACGCTTGGCAATCGCGAGCTTGCCGCGGCAGCCACCGGATCCGCCGAGCTGATACGCGGAAATATCCCACCCGGCAGCCGTTATACGGTGCAGCCGGGCGACACACTCTCGGGTATCGCCGCACGCATCGATGGCAGGCCCCCCTATTCGGTCTGGCCCCTGGCCAGCCGCATCCGGGCATTGAATCCGGAGGCATTTGAGAACGGGCAAGCCGATGCGCTGATAGCGGGCTCACGCCTCAGCATACCGACACTCGATGCGCTTGCAGCAGGGGTTCGCAGACCGGCAGCGGGCACCGCAACGCGGCAGTATGTCGCGCCGCGACCCCAGGCCGATTCCGGCCCGGCGACGACCCCGGTCGACTCCCCGGCAACACCCACTCCGGTCAGCCACGCCGACGCGGAGGTTGCCGACGGATACCCGGTGCTGGTTGCAGAACCCGTGGACGCGCCCCGGCTGGAGTATTTCGTTATCACGGCACGCCTTTCGCCGCTGTCCATATCGCGTATTCGCCAGCGCGTCGAGCAGGCCGCCATTGAAGCCCCGGTGCAACCAGAACCTGCGGTTGCGGTAGTCAGCGCACCCGCACCGGTTGAAAAGCAGACGGCCTGGTACAGCATCTGGTGGTACTGGGCACTGGCATTGATGTTACTGACACTGGGCGCACTGGCGGCTGTCAAGGTCAGCGAGCGGCGGCGCGAGACGGCGATTGATGGTGAAGATGAGTCTCCCTGGGAGCTCGGCGAAGAAATTGATGCTCCAGTTCCGGAACTGGAGCAACCAGCGCAAAAAGTTTACGACGATTTTGCCGGTACCTTTGTCGCGCCGGCACCTGAGGCAGAAACCATTCCCCTGCCGGCCTCGGACAAGGACCCGGAAGAGGAAATCCAGACCCATCTGATGCCCGCTCTGACGGATCTACCGCAAAAAGACCAGCCGGCGGAGGAATCTCCGCCGCCCCGGGCCCCGACGGCGGGTGCCAGGCGACAGGAAATCAATGTCACAGAAATAGACGATGAGGAAGCGGATGCAGATGAACATGGCTGGCTCGAGCTGGATTTTGAAGCCACCCAGATACTCGAGCAGGACTACCTGGCGGAATATGCGGCCTCGCTGAAGACCAAGATCAGAGAACAAAGCGATGCACTGGAGGAGGACTCGGAAAATCCGGAGGCCGACGATTCGGTGCTGGCCGCCAGCGAGCTGATCAGGGCACTGGATGAAGACCTGATCAGCACCGAGGCCCTGGAGCTGATGGAAGACGACAACCCCACGAAGGAACTGGCCACTCCTGAAGAGACCATGGTGGCCGACGAGTCGGAGACTTCAGAGATGCCAACCGTGGAGTTGAGTGATGACAACATCGTGACTCTTGGCAATGCCAAAAAGAACACCGCAAAGGATGGTGACGAAGCCGACGGGCGACTCAAAGGCAGCAAGAAATCCTGATCTATTCCTCGGCTATGGCGATGCGATCGACGCGCCGCCAGCCTCTCGGCAGCAGATTCCCGCGCCGTCCCCGGTTCCCGGCATAAGCTTCAAGATCGCGTTGCCTTAGCGTCATGCTGCGCTTGCCGCTGTAGACCAGCACCTCATCGCCCTCCGGCACCGCCAGCACGGCCTGCATAAACTCCTCGCGTTTGCGCAATCTGGCCGGCACGATGCCGATAATCTTGTTGCCTTTGCCACGTGCGAGTTCCGGCAGTTCTTCAAGTGGAAACACCAGCAGCCGGCCCAGGTTACTGACCGCCACCAGCAAATCATTCGCATGATCGTCGACTGGTACGGGCGCAATCGCTCTCGATCCCTTGGGAACCGTTACCACCTTTTTGCCAGCGCGCGCCCGAGAATGCAGTTCGCCGAGGCGCACCACGAATCCATAACCGGCATCGCTAGCCAGCAGCCAGTGGTCGTCGGCATCACCGAGTAAAGCGCCCGCGAAGCTGGCGCCATCGGGTGGATTGAAGCGGCCCGACAGGGGATCGCCCTGGCCGCGTGCCGAGGGCAAGGTGTGAGCCGGCAGGCTGTAGGCTCGTCCGGTGCTGTCCAGGAATACGGCCAGCTGATTACTTCGGCCCCTGGCAGACGCCTGGAAATCATCCCCGGACTTGAAGGTCAGGCTGCGGGGATCAATCTCATGGCCTTTGGCAGCCCTAACCCAGCCGCGCTGGGACAAAATTACCGTCATGGGCTCCGACGGCACCAATTGGGTCTCATCCATGGCCCGCGCCGCGTCCCTGGCAACTATGGCACAGCGCCGTGCGTCGCCGAATCTTTCTGCGTCCGCGGATATCTCCTCGCGCACCAGTTTTTTCAGCCGCACCTTGCTCTTCAGCAGCTTGCCCAGTTCGGCAGCCTCTGCATCCAGTTTTTTCTGCTCCTCGCGAATGCGGATTTCCTCGAGCTTCGCCAGGTGCCTGAGCTTCATTTCGAGTATGGATTCCGCCTGCGCATCGGACAGTTTGAATCGTTTTCGCAATACTGGTTTAGGCTTGTCTTCTTTGCGGATTATCGCGATCACTTCATCGATATTCAGATAGGCAATCAGCAGTCCGGCGAGGATATGCAGGCGCTGCTCGACCTTGTCCAGCCGGAAACGCAGCCGCCGGGTAACGGTCTCTATGCGAAACTTCAACCACTCTTCCAGCAGGGCTTTCAGACCATAAACGCGAGGTCGGCCATCGAGGCCGATCATGTTCATGTTCACGCGCACGTTGCGCTCCAGATCGGTAGTGGCAAACAGGTGTGACATCAGGCCATCAATATCCACCCGGTTGGAACGCGGCACGATAACCAGCCGAATCGGGTTTTCGTGGTCGGATTCATCGCGCAGATCATCCACCATGGGCAATTTCTTGGCCCGCATCTGCCCGGCAATTTGTTCGAGAATCTTGGTACCTGACGCCTGGAACGGCAGGCTGGTTACAATGATATCGCCACCCTCTTTTTCCCAGGTGGCGCGCATGCGCAGGGTACCGTTGCCCGACTCGTAAATCTGCAGCAGTTCCTCGGGTGTCGAGATGATGTCAGCGCCGGTGGGAAAATCGGGCCCCTTGATATGCTTCATCAACTGGCGGGTGGTGGTTTTGGGTGCTTCAAGCAGGCGCACGCAGGCGCTGGCAATTTCTGTCAGATTGTGCGGCGGAATGTCGGTGGACATACCCACCGCAATGCCGGTAGCGCCATTGAGCAATACGTTGGGCAGGCGCGCAGGCAGAAACTGGGGTTCGTCCATGGTGCCGTCGAAATTGGGCGTCCACTCAACAGTGCCCTGTCCCAACTCTGACAACAACACCGCCGCATACGGCGTCAGGCGTGCCTCCGTGTAGCGCATTGCGGCGAATGACTTGGGATCATCCTGCGAACCCCAGTTGCCCTGGCCATCCACCACGGGATAACGATAGGCAAATGGCTGGGCCATGTGCACCATGGCTTCGTAGCAAGCCGAATCACCATGTGGATGAAACTTGCCGATGACATCGCCAACAGTGCGTGCCGATTTTTTATGTTTGGCGCCGGCTGCGAGGCCCAGCTCACTCATGGCATAAATAATCCGGCGCTGCACCGGTTTCAGCCCATCACCGACCCTGGGCAGGGCGCGGTCCAGAATCACGTACATGGAATAATCGAGGTATGCCTTCTCGGTAAAGGTTCTCAGTGGCTGAGATTCGATGTTCTGGTCAGCCACGTTGGCAGTGCTTGTCATGACGGTATCCCGGTGCGGTGTTGGTTATCAGACTTCGGCGAGATTGCCCTTCTTTTCCAGCCAGGCCTTGCGGTCCTGGGAACGTTTCTTGGCAAGCAGCATATCGAGCAGCGTGTTGGTTTTGTCGTGGGCGCTCACGGTCAGTCGGACCAGGCGACGGGTGTCCGGTGCCATGGTTGTCTCGCGCAACTGCACGGGGCTCATCTCACCCAGGCCTTTAAAGCGGGTAACGGAAACCTTGCCGCGAATTTTTTCCGCCGCAATCATGTCCAGCGTGCCGTTGCGCTCACCTTCGTCCAGCGCGTAGAAAGTCTGCTTG
>JBFIQI010000044.1:0-16829 GCA_041609715.1 Gammaproteobacteria bacterium | reverse complement strand
GCAATCGGCAGTGATGATCACGCTGGGTAATTGTGGCGCTGCCAGTATGCGGGTGGTGAGGGCATCACTGACGCCGTATCCGTCTTTGATGCGATGCCCGATATGATGCTGGATGAGATCAGCGGGGACACCAAAAAACCCGGTCAGCGCTTCGAACACCACCGCGTGGGACGTAATGCCATCCACGTCATAATCGGTGAGAATGCCAATTCGCTGCCCCCGGGTAATTGCCTGCACCAGCCGCTGTGCGGCCCGGCCCACGTCCGCCAGCATCGCAGGATCGTGTAATTCGGCAAGCCGCGGCCGCAGGATGCGCTCGGGTGCCTCGTCCAGTTCACCCACGCGACCGGCGACGATCCGCGACTGCAGCGCCGAGAAGCCGGCCCGCCTGCAGCGCGCCTCTACCCGGGCATCTCGCTCCCGCGGCACAATTCGCAAGCGTTGGGAAATCGGTTTATGCGGCATGCCTGGCATCCCAATTACTCTTCGAAGCCGGCAGCCTATGCGGTAAGGTAGGCAGCATGCAATTGACGCGGGATAAAGATAATACGGCTCTGCTGGTGCGCGCCTGCGAACCCGGCAGCATTACCATTGGGGAAACCGTCGTCACCACCAACCTGCTGGTGACGGCGGATCGTCTGCAGACGGACTGGCCGGTGACCGTACCGAACACGCTGACGGCTGCAGATTTCGAGGCCGCCCTGGCTACAGAACCCGAACTGATTTTGCTGGGCACCGGCGATGAGCTTGTCTTTCCGGACCAGGCTGTCACCGCGGCACTGCTCGGCCAGGGGGTAGGTTTCGAAGTCATGGACACGCGCGCCGCCTGTCGCACCTATAACGTCCTGGTCATGGACAGGCGCCCCGTGGTCGCCGCGCTGATACAGTTGTCAGCGAAATAGGCTGTCTACATCCAGGCCGTGGCTCTCCATGATGCTGCGCAGCCTCTTCAATGCCACCATTTGAATCTGACGTACGCGCTCCCGGGTCACGCCAATTTCTTCGCCGACTTCCTCCAGCGTGGCCTTTTCGCAGCCATGGAGCCCGAAGCGCCGCTCTACCACTGCGCGCTGCTTGTCGCTCAGGCGTTTTAGCCACTTTTCCAGCACCTCATGCAGATTTTCATCATGGACCAGCTGCGTGGGTTCATGACTCTCATCGTCGGGAATGGCATCCAGCAACGAGCGCTCATTGTCACTGCTCCCCGTGGAAGTAACCGCTGCTACCGAATCACTCAGACCCAGCAATCGCTCAACTTCTTCGCGCGGCTTTTCTACCACTTCGGCAATTTCCTCTGCGCTGGGCTCGCGATCAAGCTGCTGCGCAAGTTCCCGGGAAGCCCGCAGATAAACATTGATTTCCTTTAAGACGTGTATAGGCAGGCGAATGGTGCGCGTCTGGTTCATGATGGCGCGCTCAATGGTTTGTCGTATCCACCAGGTGGCATAAGTGGAAAATCGAAAACCGCGCTCAGGATCGAATTTTTCCACCGCGTGTATCAGGCCCAGGTTGCCTTCTTCGATAAGGTCCAGCAATGGAAGACCGCGATTCAGATAGCGGCGCGCAATTTTTACAACCAGGCGCAGGTTCGACTCGATCATGCGCTTGCGGGCGGCTTCATCACCTTGCAGGGCGAGCCTGGAAAAGTGCACCTCTTCCTCCGCGGTCAGCAGCGGAGAAAATCCGATCTCACTCAGGTACAGGCGCGTCGCATCATGATGGATGCTGCCGAAGCTGCCTTTGCCGACTGCTTTCCCATGGTCATTCCCAGACTTGTCCATGGTTGCTTCATCGTCGGCCGCCGACTCCGACCCGGTATCCCCGGATTGACTGTCGTCCTTGCGCTTTCGCACCATCGCCACTCCCTTTCATCCCATGAAGCCTTGCAAAGGCAATAATCGGGATTCGTTGTCGACGCCCAGTTTATCTTTTTGGCAAAAACCTTATCGGGTCGACTGCCTCACCGTCCACGCGGATTTCGAAATGCAACATGGCGGTCCGCCGCGGACCGAGACCCATCTCGGCAATCTGCTGGCCCCGGACTACAGCATCGCCCTGAGCCGCCAGCAGCCTGGCATTGTGCCCGTAGGCGCTCAGGTACGTTTCACTATGCTTTATGATAATAAGCTTTCCGTAACCGACCAGTCCACTGCCGGCATACACCACACGGCCGGACGCGGCGGCATGTACGGGTGTCCCGGCAGTGCCACCGATGTCGATACCCTTGCCTACCGATCGCGGATCGCCAAAGCTCGCAACAACTTTGCCACGCGCCGGCCACTGCCATTGGGGTGGGGGCATGCGGCGACTGGCGGCGACGTTTGTCGGCGGCGCGGACGGCTTGGTCTGCGGCTGCCGGCTCGCCGATTGCACCGCCGCTGGCTCGCGTGCAGCGGAGGTCGGGCGCAGACTGAGTGCCTGTCCCGGGTAAATGACATCTCCCGATCCCAGTCCGTTCCAGCGCGCCAGGTCCCTGTGATCGACACCGAAATGCCACGCTATGGCGTACAGCGTATCGCCGCTGCGTACCGTGTAGGTATCGTGCTGCCAGCGGGTAGCCTGCGTGCTGCAGCCAAAAGCCAGCCAGGTGCATGCGAGCAGCACCTGACAGCGCCGGGCAAAAAACTTGTCAGGACTGGCTGTTTGCGAGTTCACGATTCCCGGTCAGAGCCAGAGAAATCTTTGCCGACAGCACATCGGCTAGCGGGCCAGCACCAAGTAGGCGGCAAGCATCATGACCACCATGAGCCAGCCTATGGTATCGATATAGCGTCTGAGTCCGGCTTCGAGGCGGGCTCCCCCAAGCTTTATGAGCGCCGCCACCAGAAAAAAACGCCCACCTCTGCCCAGTAGCGAGCCCAGCACAAAACTCGGCAGGAACATGCCCAGCGCGCCGCCGGCAATGGTAAACAGCTTGTAGGGAACCGGAGAAAAACCCGCCAGCAGGATGGCCCAGAAGCCCCATTCCTCGAACCAGCCCCTGACCTGCAGATACGGCTCCCAGTAACCCAGCTCCTGCAGCCAAGGCGTCACGGCCGCCAGCGCGAAGTAACCAATGGCATATCCCGCCAGTCCACCGGCCACCGACGCGGCGGTCGTCAGCGCTGCGTATGGCCAGGCGCTTGCCGGTCGTGCCAGCACCATGGGCGCCAGCATCACGTCGGGCGGCACCGGGAAAAACGAGGACTCCGCAAACGACAGGCCCGCCAGGTAGCGCGGCGCATGTCGGTGAGCAGCCCAGCGCATGGCACGTTGGTAGAGCGGCGAGAAAATGCGCACTACTGCAATCCCTCGAGCAGAGGCACAAAGCTGACAGCAGCGAGATGCTCGCGCAGAAACTCGTCGCCCCTGCGCGTCACCAGCAACAACTCCTGGGCGCCGCGCGGTCCTACCGGGATGACGAGTCGGCCGCCGTCTGATAATTGCTCCAGCAAAGTATCTGGAATCGCCTGCGGCGCTGCGGTCACCAGGATGGCATCGAACGGTGCTTTGCCGGGCCAGCCTTTAAAGCCATCGCCGTGACGGATTTTGACGTTAAACAGTCCCAGTTCGCGCATTCTGCTGCGGGCCTTTTGCGCCAGGTTCTTGAGGCGCTCGATGGAATAAACCTGCGGCACCAGGCCTGCGATGATTGCCGCCTGATAACCGCAACCGGTACCAATCTCGAGCACCGATGCCGGGATGCCGTCGCGCAATATCGCTTCCGTCATGCGCGCGACTACATAGGGTTGCGAGATGGTCTGACCCTGGCCGATGGGCAGGGCCGTGTCCTCATAGGCGCGACTTGCCAGCGCCTCGTCCACAAACAAGTGCCGCGGTACGTTGCGAATGCGGTCGAGCACCGCTTCGTTTGCGATACCTTGTGCCCGCAGGCGACTGATCAGGCGCTCGCGGGTACGCAGCGAAGTCATGCCAATGCCGCGCTGGCCGCCACCGGGCATCATGAGTTTTGATCCAGCCAGCTGGCCACCTGTTCAAGCGCTACGTAACGCGTCAGGTCCACCTGCAAGGGGGTCACCGACACATAGCCGGTATTGACCGCTTCAAAATCCGTGCCCGGACCCGCATCCTGCTCTGGCCCGGCGGGACCGATCCAGTAAATGGTCCGGCCGCGCGGGTCCCTGGCCTCGAATGCTGCTTCGGCACGATGACGATGTCCCAGACGCGTTGCCCTGTATCCATTGAGCGCATCGTAAGGCAGATCCGGTACATTGACGTTCAATATGGTATCGGCTGGCAGCGCACTGCCGCCAAGACGCTCCACCAGCTCGCGAGCCACGCGCGCACCGGTATCAAAATGACTCGCCGGTTCACCCACCATGGAAATAGCCAGCGCCGGCAGGCCCAGGAACCGCCCTTCCATGGCCGCTGCCACGGTGCCTGAGTACAGCACATCGTCACCCAGGTTGGGCCCGTGATTGATACCGGACACCACCATGTCGGGCTCATGATCCAGCAATCCCGTTATGGCGAGATGCACGCAGTCGGTGGGCGTGCCATTCACGCTGTATACCATTTCCGCTTCGCGCCGAACCCTCAAGGGCGATTCGAGAGTCAATGAATTACTCGCTCCGCTGCGGTTTCGGTCAGGCGCCACCACGGTGACGCTGGCCAGCTCCATGAGAGCGGCTGCCAGCACTTCGATGCCCTGCGCCCGATAGCCATCGTCATTACTCACGAGAATCTTCAAGAAACGTTATCCTGTGCCTGCGGGCCAGTAACATTCGCATTGCGAATGCGCCACGCGATTCTCGTAACTATACTGGAATCCTGCGTTGTACTGCAGTCACCTGCGGTTACACAACCAGTCACCAGGACGATTATTGATGAAAAAGAAACCTGAAGACATTGTCAGCATGTCGGAAATATTCAGCGATATAAATCCTGCCCGTTCCGACCGACTGCACCTGCAGCCACAACCGCCGGCAGCACAGGCCCGTTTCACTCGCGCCGATGCCCGCAAGGTTCTCGCAGAAAGCCTGGATCCGAATAACTTCCCACTGGAAACCGGTGAAGAACTTTCTTACCGGGCGCCGGGGCTGGCGGAAAGTGTGTTTCGCAAACTACGGCGCGGACGCATTGCCGTGGAGGAGGAAATCGATCTGCACGGACTCAGTGTTGCCGAGGCCAAGGACTATCTGCACGAATTCATCGTCACCGCGCAGGGCCGTGGGCGAAGGTGTATCCGGGTCATTCACGGCAAGGGGAAACGCTCCGGTCAGCGTGGCCCGGTGCTCAAGGGCAAAGTCGATCGCTGGCTGCGACAGTGGTCCGAGGTGGCCGGATTCTGTTCAGCCCGTCAACAGGATGGTGGCACCGGGGCCGTCTACGTGTTGCTCAGGAAAGGCTAGTCGCTGGCGGGCGCCGCCAGCCGCTGCAGCACGCGGCGCAATGCCTGCTGGGTTTCCTCGGCAAACCAGTGGTCGAGCATGACCTCCACATCAGCCGCGGTGACTTGAGCCAGCGGCTCAGCGAGATCCCTGCGGGTCATGCGCCGGGTCTCCAGCATCGCGGTGCGCGGCAATGCGGCAAGTTCCTGCAACCATTTGAGCGCCGCCGGAATCGTATCTTCAGCCTCGACGACTTCCTCAACGAGGCCCGTCGCCTGCGCTTCTGACGGGCTCATCAATGCGCCCTTCACCAGCAACTGCCCGGCCCGCTGCGCACCAAGCTGCCGAATCACCGCAGCCTGGATAGGCCAGGGCACCACAAGTCCCACCTGCACCTCGTTGAGACCAATCTTGAACGGGCCATCGGCGGCGATGCGCCGATCGCAAAACAATGCGATAACCGCCCCGCCCGCCGGGCTGTGACCCGTCAGCGCAGCAACTATCGGTACGGGAAATCGCGCCACTGCTTCCAGCAAGGCGAAAAAATCCCGCCAGAACCGGCCCATCTCCTCTCGCGACATTGCCAACAGCGCTTTCAGATCCAGGCCGGCCGAAAACATGCCCGGGCGGCCCGACAGGATGACGCCCTCGCAGCCATCCTCAGCGGCACTGCGCAACGCCTGGCGCAGGGCACTCACCAGCTCGCTATTGAGCGCGTTGACGGGTGGCCGGGCCAGGCGCAGTTCGCGCATGGACCCGTGGTTTTCAATCTCGATCATCAGACCTGCTCCTGGCCCCGCTCTGCTGGGCCGCATCATGATAAGCCAGCAGTTCCCGCAGCACAGCCGTGGCATAACAGCCCGGCGCCAGACTGAAACTTAGCTCAGCGGTATCATCCGTCAATTCCATCTCCAGGTCGTGCACCGAAATCCTGAGGGCGCGGCGCGCCTGTCGCAGACCGGCCGCCTCCAGTCCCTGCGCCAGCGTTTGCCACTGGCCGGCAACCTCGGATTCCAGATCCCGTACCGGTCCTCTGCTGAGCAGCGCACCCTTGCCCCACAGCGGTCCGGTGGGGTGAATGTCATGCCTGATGACTCGCTCCCGCAGATTCTCGTCCGGTTCCTCCACCACAAACACGCTGTTACTGCCTGCCAGGGCGGCCACCTCGCCATCCAGTAGCGAATTCCAGCTTGCTTCCGCAACCCGGCGGGCAAGCACTGCGTTAAAAATCTGCGCTCGCGCTGCCGACAGTATCATTTCACGCTTGCCGCGTGGCACGCCCCGACGTCGGCCGGTAAACATGGCCCGGGCGTTCACGAGGTTGGCGCCGCCTTTGCCGAAACGTTGCTCACCAAAATAGTTCGGTACGCCTTCGGATCGTATATGCGCAACGCGAGCAGCCAGGGTTGCCACCTCGCCTGCCAGGTCCCGAATGACGATGACGAATCGATTGCCCGTCAGCGCGCCGCGCCGCAGCTTGCGGCCATGTCGATGTGCCTGCAGGATTTCCACCTCCGGGGGCAGGGCGTTCTGCCACTCGGGGGGCTCCGCACCAACAACGCGCACGCTGAACCATTGGGTGGTTACTGCGTGACGGTCTTTGCGCCCGGCGAAACTCGCTTCCCGTCGGTGTACACCCAGCGCTGCCGCCAGCCGTCCCGCCAGCCAATCAGTGTTGGTGTTTCGTTTGCGCACCTGCAGTAACAGGTGTTCGCCCGCACCATCCGGCACCACGGGCGTGATTTCGTCGACCCGAAAATCTTCCGGCGCGTGCCGGATCCGGCCGCTGACCCGTGGCTCCCCGAATGCAAAACTTTGAGAGTAATGGGGCTGCCAGGTGGCGTCGGCCGAGACCTTCAAGCTCGTGCAACCAGCAGCGCCACCGCATGCACGGCGATGCCTTCGCCCCGCCCCAGGGCGCCTATTTTCTCGTGAGTTGTTGCCTTGATATTGACTGCATCGACCGCCACCTGGAGTTGCTGCGCCAGCCGGCTGCGCATCTCGGGAATGTGCTTTGCCAGCTTCGGCCGTTCGGCAATGATGGTCGCATCGACATTCCCGACAACCAGTTCCCGCTGCCGCAGGCGCCTTAGGACTTCGTCGAGAAATTCACGACTGTCACGCCCGGCATGCCTGGCATCCGTGTCCGGAAACAGCTGGCCAATATCCCCAAGTCCGGCTGCACCCAGCAAGGCATCACACAGGGCGTGTATCAGCACGTCGCCATCGGAATGCGCCTGCAAACCGCGGGTGTGGGGGATACGGACGCCGCCGAGCGTGACATGGTCGCCCGGCCCCAGTGCGTGCACGTCGAAACCGTGACCAATTCGCATATCAGGCGCGCTCCAGCATGCGTTCGGCAATGAGCAGATCCTGAGGATAGGTAATCTTGAGGTTGTGCGGCCGTGACTCCACGAGATGTGGCCTGACGCCACTGCGCTCGATGGCCGCCGACTCATCCGTCACCGTGGCGCCCTCGGTAATGGCAGCGTCCAGGGCATCACACAAAGCCTGGTAGCGAAACATCTGCGGTGTCAGCGCCAGCCACATGTCGGCGCGAGATACGGTGGCGGCCACGCAACCCGAATCGTGAATCTCGCGTTTCAGCGTGTCGCGCACGGGCGCCGCCAACAGGCCACCCACGGGATCGTCCCACAGCTTGGCCAGCAGACAATGAAGATCTTTGCCCGACAGGCAGGGCCGCGCCGCATCATGCACCAGGATCCAGTCCTTGGGGGCTGCATGTTCTGCCAGCGCCGCCAGGCCGTTACGCACCGACCTGGCGCGATCGCTACCGCCCTGGGTCGTCAGCAGCAGCTTGTGCTCGATCCGCGGGGCGCATTCGGCCCACAGGCGATCACCGCTGGCCAGCACCACAACGATCCCCGCAACCCGGGGCTCCTCCGAGAACGGCTTGATGGCCCAGTGAATCACCGGGAGGCCGGCCAGCTCCAGGTACTGCTTGGCCACCTGCCCCCCCATACGCCGCCCACTGCCGGCTGCGGGGATCACCGCCCAACAGCGCGGCTCGTCAGTCTTTGTCTGGCTTTTCAACGTCCGGCCGATCCTCGACAACCTGGTAGTAGGTTTCGCCCTCACCGATCATACCCAGTTCCGTGCGCGCCCGTTCCTCCACTGCCTCAAGGCCCTCCTTGAGGTCTCGCACTTCTGCCTCCAGGCTGGCATTGCGCTCGCGCAAAATGCGGTTTTCCTCCCGCTGCTCAGCGACCGCTCGTTGCAGGCGCCACACGTCCTGCATGCCATCCCGGGACAACCACAGGCGATACTGCATCCACAGGATCGCCAGGACCAGGATGGCAACGGTAACTCTTAACACGCAGCTGCTCTGGTCCGGGTTGACGCCATCAGCGACTGAAGCGCAAGGCTTCAGGCCCCGGATAAACCGCCCGACTGCCCAATTCCTCCTCGATGCGCAGCAACTGGTTGTACTTCGCGAGTCGGTCAGAGCGCGATAATGATCCCGTCTTGATCTGGGTGGCCCGGCTGGCGACTGCCAGGTCGGCGATGGTGCTGTCTTCCGTCTCTCCGGAGCGGTGCGAAACCACGGCAGCATAATCAGCCTCGACTGCCAGGTCTATCGCTGCGATGGTCTCCGTC
Source organism: Gammaproteobacteria bacterium (assembly GCA_041609715.1). Classification (GTDB taxonomy): domain Bacteria; phylum Pseudomonadota; class Gammaproteobacteria; order Steroidobacterales; family JABDLF01; genus JABDLF01. The sequence continues at coordinate 7,881 of JBFIQI010000044.1, read as the reverse complement.
AGAGTGCCGATCTGATTGGGCTTGATCAGTATGGCATTAGCGACTTTTTCTTCGATCCCGCGAGCCAGGATGCGGGTGTTGGTAACAAACAGATCATCCCCCACCAGCTGCACCTTCTCACCGAGCCTGGCGGTCAGCAACTGCCAGCCGTCCCAATCACTTTCATCCATGCCGTCCTCGATGGAGGCGATGGGAAAACGTGCCACCAGGCCAGCCAGGTAATCGGCAAATCCGGCGGCATCGAATTGCTTGTCTTCCGAGGCCAGGGTGTAAATGCCGTCGGCGAAAAATTCTGAACTGGCCACATCCAGGCCCAGCAGAACCTGTTCACCCAGGTCGTAACCGGCCTTACCCACGGCTTCGGCAATCACTTCCAGCGCCGCCTCATTGGACGGCAGGTCCGGTGCGAAACCGCCTTCGTCTCCCACCGCCGTATTGAGACCCCGGCCGTGCAGGACCTTCTTCAAGGCATGAAAGATCTCGGCACCACAGCGCAGAGCCTCGGAGAAACTGGCCATGCCCACCGGCAGCACCATGAACTCCTGGATGTCGACACTGTTATCCGCATGCTCGCCACCATTGATGATGTTCATCATGGGCACTGGCATTTCCAGTTGCTCGCCCGTTGCCAGACTGCGGTACAGCGGAACTTTCTGGTCCAGGGCCGCCGCCCGCGCTGCGGCCAGCGAAACGGCCAGGATCGCATTGGCTCCCAGCCTGCCCTTGTTATCGGTACCGTCGAGGTCGATGAGCACCTGGTCCAGTGCTGCCTGGTCCGTCACTTCCAGGCCCAGCACGGCCCGCCGGATCTCGCCGCTGACGTTGGCGACTGCCTGCAGCACGCCCTTACCGAGATACCGGTCCTGGTCCCCGTCGCGCAGCTCCACGGCCTCCCGGCTGCCGGTGGAGGCGCCGGACGGTACGGCGGCGCGACCCAGCACGCCGGATTCCAGGATGACGTCGGCCTCTACTGTGGGGTTGCCTCGCGAGTCGATGATTTCGCGACCGCGTACTTCTACGATTCTGCTCATTAATGCTCCCTGTTCGGCCTGCATCCCGGCAGGCCACTGAGTTTATGTATCGGGATATTCTCGCATGCCTGCCGGCTCGCGGCGCCAGACCGTCAGTCTGAAAGCTCGCTCTCCGCAAACGGCCTGGATTTGACGTGCTCGTCGATCTCTTTCAGCACTTCCAGGAGCGCTGCCATCCGCGCCAGCGGCCACGCATTGGGTCCGTCGCTCAACGCCGTGGATGGATCCGGATGGGTTTCCATGAATACCCCCGCCACGCCCGCCGCGACCGCCGCGCGCGCCAACACCGGAATGAAGTCCCGCTGGCCGCCGGAGGCGCTGCCACGGCCCCCGGGGAGCTGTACCGAGTGCGTTGCATCGAATACCACAGGCGCATCGCAGTCCCGCATGATCGCCAGTGACCGCATGTCGGATACCAGGTTGTTGTAGCCGAACGAAAAACCCCGCTCACAAACCATGATCTGCTGATTGCCGGTGGAGCGCGCCTTGTCCACAACGTTCTTCATTTCCCATGGCGACAAGAACTGGCCTTTTTTGATGTTGACGGGCACACCCTGTTTCGCCACTTTGAGAATAAAATTAGTCTGCCGGCACAGGAATGCCGGCGTTTGCATGACATCCACGACCTGCGCTACTTCGTCAAAGGCCGTGTCCTCATGCACATCAGTAAGGATCGGCACCCCGATCTTGTTCCTCACTTCACTCAGTATGCGCAGGCCCTCCTCCATGCCTGGCCCGCGAAAACTCCCCAGCGAGGAACGATTGGCCTTGTCAAAAGACGATTTGTAAATAAACGGAATGTCCAGGCTGTTGGTGATTTCCTTCAAGCGACCGGCGGTATCCATGGCCAGCTGTTCGCTTTCCACCACACAGGGGCCGGCAATGAGGAAGAACGGCCGGTTGATACCGACCTCGAAATCACAAAGTTTCATGCGCGCGCTGCCTGCGGTGCGGCTTGTGCGTGATAAGCGTTAGCAGCCCGTATGAAGCCCGCGAACAGGGGATGACCATCGCGCGGCGTGGAAGTGAATTCCGGGTGGAACTGGCAGGCCAGGAACCAGGGGTGTTGAGGCAACTCGACAATTTCCACCAGTCCGTCGTGAGAACGGCCCGAGAACACCATGCCGGCCTGTTTCAGCTGCTGCAGGTAACCATTGTTGAACTCGTAGCGATGACGGTGGCGCTCGATGATGATGTCTTTGCCATAGAGCTGCCGTGCCAGTGTGCCAGGTTCCAGCCGGCACTCCTGACCGCCCAGCCGCATGGTGCCGCCGTATTCTGAATCGCTGTTGCGAATTTCGACTCGCCCGCTGACATCCTGCCACTCGGTAATCAGCGCAATAACCGGGTGCGGCGTATCCGCGTCGAACTCGGTGCTGCTGGCACCTTCGAGCCCCGCCACATTGCGGGCGAACTCCATCACCGCCACCTGCAAACCCAGGCAGATGCCCAGGTACGGAATGCCGCGCTCCCGGGCAAGCTTGACGGCCGCTACCTTGCCTTCTGCGCCGCGCTCGCCAAATCCGCCGGGCACCAGGATCGCGTCCATGCCTTCCAGTTTTTCGATACCCTCGCGCTCGATATTCTCCGATTCGATGTAGTGAATGTGCACCCGGGTGCGGGTTTGAATTCCGGCATGCACCAGAGCCTCGGTGAGCGAAATGTAAGAATCCTTGAGATCCATGTATTTGCCGACCATGGCCACCTGCACTTCGCTCTGCGGCCGGGCCTTGGCATCCACCACCCGCTGCCATTCGGAAAGGTCCGCCGGCGGCAGGTCCAGCCCGAGTTTTTCCGCGACGATGTCGTCCAGGCCTTCGGCATGCAGCATCAGGGGAATCTTGTAGAGATCATCGGCGTCGTTGGCGGAGATGACGGCGCGCTCCTCGACATTGGTAAACAAGGCGATTTTGCGGCGCTCTTCGTCCGGCACGGGTTGCTCGGCGCGGCACAGCAATATGTCGGGCTGGATACCGATTGAGCGCAGCTCTTTGACCGAATGCTGGGTCGGCTTGGTTTTGATCTCACCGGAAGCCTTGATATAAGGCACCAGGGTCAGGTGCATGTACAGCACCTGGCCGCGCCCTTTCTCTGCGCCAAACTGGCGAATGGCTTCGAGAAACGGCAGCGATTCGATGTCACCGACGGTACCACCGATTTCCACCAGACAGATGTCGGCATCGCCAGCACCCTTCTCCACGCTTTCCTTGATCTCGTTGGTGATATGCGGGATGACTTGCACGGTCGCGCCAAGATAGTCGCCGCGCCGCTCCTTGCGAATCACGCTTTCGTAAATACGTCCGGTGGTGAAATTGCTGTCGCGGCCCGTGGTGGTGCGCACGAAACGTTCATAGTGGCCGAGATCCAGATCGGTTTCCGTGCCGTCCTCGGTGACGAAGACCTCGCCATGCTGAAACGGACTCATGGTTCCCGGGTCGACATTGAGATACGGGTCCAGCTTGATCATGCTGACCGAGAGGCCGCGCGATTCCATGATCGCGCCCAGAGAGGCCGAAGCGATACCTTTGCCCAAGGAGGAAACAACGCCACCGGTGATGAAGACGTAACGGGTCATGAATGGGGTTCCGCCGCTCGAAAACGCACCAAAAGCCTTGATGCAGGACGGAGCGACAAGCTACCAGAACCGCGCCGTAACCACAATGAAAACTGCCTAAATGGGCGGGTGGCCATACCATTCCAGCCGCATTCCGGTGCCGTCATTTACGGTGCAAAAGGGTTCCGCGAGCCACAGGTCTGCAACCGCCGCAAGTTCTTCGCCGACGTACACCAGCGGCACGCGCTCGCGCATCCAGGGTTTGATGCCACGTTCCTGGAAAAGCTTGCGCAGGCTACGGGTATGCGCGCCGCCCGCCGGGCGTAGCTGCTCCCCGCCCCGGCGGAATCTGACCTTTAGCTTGGCCATGGACATTTTGGCAGGATCAAGTCCGCCATGGCGGGTGGTCACCGCCGCCAGATGGCCGCTGCCAGGCGGTAAACGCAGGGTCTGGCCCAGGTCCCATGGCGCCTGCCAGGCGCCAGGGGCAGACGGCAGGGCCGCCATCAGGTACAGGCGGTCCCGGTAGCGGCGCAGCTCGGCGCCTTCCCAGGTCACCAGGGGTTCGCGGTCCGCGCCTGCCGCCAGCAGATCGTCGATTACCGAATTGAGCCTCGCTGTCGACGGCAGTCGGAACCCCCGTTGGATAATCCAGTGACGCAGCAGATTGATGCGTCTCGCCGGCGACAAGCGAGCCAGGCCGGCAAGGTCCAGCGAGGCGTCGCCGCCAGCCAGCCCGGCAAGGTCCCGTGCCGCGATCTCGGCCTGCAGGTCCAGCGTCTGGCGCAAATGCGCTGCGCTGCGCGCGGCGCTCACCGCCGCTGCCGGCCAGCGGGTTTTCAGCGTCTCCACCACCCGGGTACGCAGGAAGCCCCGGTCGAAGCGGGCATCGGTGTTGCTGGGATCCACCAGAACATCGAGCGCATGCTCGCTCGCGTATGCCGAGAGACATTCCCGGGGCAATTCAATGAACGGGCGCAGCAGATAACCGGGACCGAGCCGGCGCGCCGCCGGCATGCCCGCGAGGCCACGGGTGCCGGCACCGCGAGCCAGCCGCATCAGCAGGGTTTCCAGCTGGTCATCCGCATGATGCGCCATCAACACAGCATCAGCCGGCTGCATGCAGGCCCGCAGCAAATGATATCGGGCATGGCGCGCGGCAGCTTCCGGTCCCGCCGGGTCATCGACGTCGATGTGGGCAAAATAAACGTCCACCGGCACACCCAAGGACCGGCCAAGCTGCTGGCAGTGCTCGCGCCATTCATCGGCGGCGGCCTGCAAACCATGGTGCACATGTATCGCCCGCAGCTCCAGCCAGGGTCGCTCCTTTGCATAAGCGGCCGCGGCATGCAGCAACACGGTGGAATCTTTGCCGCCGCTGAAAGCGACCAGGTAGCGGTGGACGCCGGGATGCGCCGACAGCGAGGCCCGCAGCGCCTGGGCTACTTGCGTCATCGGCCCGGGTAGCGGGGTCAGGACCCCTGGAAGGCGCCGTACTTGCGCCAGCGTTTGTAACGCTCGGACTGCAATCGGTCGGGGCGCAGGCCTTCCAGCTCCTTGAGCCGTTCGCACAAAGCGTTTTCCAGCGTCTGCGCCATAGCGTCCGGATCGCGGTGGGCGCCGCCCAGAGGTTCCTGGATAACCTCGTCAATAAGCTTGAGCGCCAGAATGCGATCCGCCGTGACGGCCATGGCGTCGGCTGCTTCTTCAGCCTTGTCTGCACTTTTCCACAGAATGGAAGCACAGCCCTCCGGTGAAATGACCGAGTAAATGCTGTATTGGAGCATCAGCACCCGGTCACCCACTCCGATGGCCAGCGCTCCCCCCGAGCCACCCTCGCCAATGACCGTACAGATAACCGGCACCTTGAGAGACGACATGACGGCAAGATTGCGCGCGATGGCCTCGCTCTGGCCGCGTTCTTCGGCTCCCACGCCGGGATAGGCGCCGGGGGTATCGATAAAGGTGAGAATGGGTAATGAAAAGCGCTTGGCGAGGTGCATCAGTCGCATGGCCTTGCGATAGCCTTCGGGCCGCGGCATGCCAAAATTTCGCCGAACCTTGGACTTGGTGTCACGGCCCTTCTGATGACCAATGACCATTACGGGGCGGCCGGCAAGTCGCGCCATACCGCCGACGATGGCCTGATCATCCGCATATACGCGATCGCCATGCAATTCCTTGAAACCGGTGAAAATGCGTTCTACGTAATCCAGGAAGTACGGCCGCTGGGGATGACGCGCGACCTGGGTCACCTGCCAGGCGCTGAGCCCGGAGAAAATCGACTTGGTCAGTGCCTTGCTCTTCGCCTGCAGCCGCGCGATTTCCTCGCCTATGTTGACTTTACTGTCGTCGGAGACATAGCGCAGCTCCTCGATCTTGGCTTCGAGTTCTGCGATAGGTTGTTCAAAATCAAGGAAGTTGAGGTTCATAGCTGCGCCTCGCTGACTGCAGCGAACCTTAAACTGCGGCGTGGGGACTTACAAGTCGATCGCATGCTGTTTGCGCGGTGGGTAAATGATCCGTAAGCCATCCCGTCCCACCAGGTCTTGCAGCCGTATGATCAACTCCCGGGTCGGCCGCACACACCAGTCATCCCCCAGCTTCAGGCGCGCCTGGGCGCTGGCGCCTCGGTACTGCACCGCTACCCCGCAGTGGCCGTTGCGATAAGGTTTCAGGGTGGCCTTGAGTTGTTCGACGAAGGCGCCACCAGGCGTGTTCTCGGGCCAGCGCAAGACGATCCGTCCGGCAAATTTTTCTCGCGCCTGATCGATATCCATGATCTGCTTTGCGGTGACCCGCCAGCCGCCGATGAAATCATCGTAGGCCAGTCGCCCGTCGACCACCAGGATCGCATCTTTCACCACTATGTTGCGGTATTGCTGGAATACATCGTCGAACAAGGTGACTTCGATGCGGGCACTGCGATCGTCCAGGGTCAGGCTGATGCGACGGCCGCGCCGACGCATGTCCAGCACCAGGCCCGCCACCGTCACCTCGCGGCCACCGTTGAAGTTTCCGCGCCCCTGCCCCCCCTGGCTGACGACCGGTTCAGCGCTCACCAGGTCAATGATCCGGCCGTGGGTCAGGTGCTTGAGATCGGCTTCGAAAGCATTGATGGGATGCCCGGTCAGATACAGACCCAGGGTATCGCGTTCACCGGCCAGGCGCCGGGCCTCGCTCCAGTCCGGCACTTCCACGAGTTCAGGCTTTGCCTGGCTGGCGGTCACAGCGGCAGGCTCGTCCAAGCCAAAGAAATCCGATTGCCCGGCCGCTTGGGCACGGGCCATCTGCTCCGCCCCCTGGATACTCTCGGGAAGCCTGGCCGACAAGGTCGCCCGATTGACGCCAAAGCAGTCCAGTGCACCGGCGCGCAGCAAAGCGTCCAGTACCCGCCGATTGGTTTTTTGCAGGTCACAGCGGTGGCACAAGTCATCCAGGTCGCTGAAGGGGCCATGGCTGTCGCGCTCCGCCAACAGCGACTCCACCGCCGCCCGGCCGACCCCTTTAATAGCACCCAGGCCATAGCGAATACTTGCCGTGCCCCAGACGCTGAAGGCGTAATCCGAGGCATTGATGTCCGGCGGCTCCACTGTCAGCTCCATTTCCTTGCACTCGTCGATCAGGGTCACGACCTTGTCCGTGTGATCCATATCGGACGACAACACGGCGGCCATGAAGGCCGCGGGGTAATGCGCCTTGAGCCACGCCGTCTGGTACGACAGCAGGGCATAGGCTGCAGAGTGCGACTTGTTGAATCCGTAGCCGGCGAATTTCTCGATCAGGTCGAAGATGCGCGTGGCAACCCTTTCCGCCACGCCCTTTGCCACCGCCCCGCTCATGAAAACCGAGCGCTGTTTCGCCATCTCCTTGGGTTTCTTCTTGCCCATGGCCCGCCGTAACAGGTCGGCGGCGCCCAGCGTGTAGCCCGACAATACCTGGGCAATCTGCATCACCTGTTCCTGGTAGAGGATGACGCCGTAAGTCGGCTTCAGGATCGGCTCCAGCGAGGGGTGCAGATAGTCCACGCGCTCGCTGCGATCATGTTTACGGCGGATGAAGTCATCCACCATGCCAGACTGCAGCGGGCCCGGGCGAAACAGCGCCACCAGGGCCACAATCTCCTCAAAATCATCAGGTTGCAATCTTTTTATCAAATCTTTCATACCACGGCTTTCCAGCTGGAAAACGGCCGTGGTCGCACAACGCTTCAGCAGCGCAAAGGTTGCGGGATCATCCATGGGAATCTGGTCGATCAGGAGCGGCGCTTCGCCTTCCTGCTCACGCTGGCGGTTC
>JBFIQI010000043.1:0-16888 GCA_041609715.1 Gammaproteobacteria bacterium | reverse complement strand
TTCCTGCAGGCGGGTCTTGGGATCTTTCAAGGATTCGGCATCGGGCAGCCCTGCCAGATGCTCCGCAAATAACCGTCGCGTTACGGTTCGAGCTGCGTTGAAGCCACCATCCAGGTAAATCGCACCCAGCAGGGCTTCGACAGTATCGGCGAGAATGGATTTGCGACGAAATCCGCCACTGCTCGATTCTCCGGCACCGAGCTGCAGGTACTCCCCCAGCGCCAGATTGCTGGCAATTCCGGCGAGGGTTCCTTGCTTGACCAGGCTGGCGCGCAAGCGCGTCAGGTCACCCTCGCTGGCCTCAGCCTCCTGCTCATACAAAGCCTCGGCAACGATGAAATTAAGCAGCCCGTCACCGAGAAACTCCAGGCGTTCATAGTTGCGGCTACCGGCACTGCGGTGCGTCAAAGCCTGGCGCAACAGCTCCTCATCCTGAAACTTATACGCAATGGTCTTGCATAGGGTGCCGAGACTTCCATTCAACGCTTGATGTCCACATATTCGTCGAAGGAAACCAAAAAGGAGACATTGCCGATATAGGGAACCACGTGGTCATATTTGGCCTCGATGCGGATTCCGGAGCCTTCCTTGCGAATTTTGATCGACTTGAAGTCCGGGTGGGTTATACCCTCCACGTTATAGCGCTTGGCCAATGCATTGCTGACATCAGTAACGGACGGGTTATTACCGCTCAGCTCGCTGGAGACTTTCTCCATTGCCGATCTGACCTTCATATGCTCCAGATAAGTCGGCCCGATTCTCAAACCCGCCAGCAGGAACAAGCCGCCAAAAGCCAGCGTAATGAGCCATCCGATTGCGGTCATGCCGCGCTGTCGTCTGTACATATCAATCCTCCGGCATCAATCGATCCGATTACCAACCCGGCTCCACTGGGGTGGCCAGGTGAGCCAAATGCGAACGGCCTTGCCGACGATGTTGCGTTCCGGGACCATGCCGACCTCGGCAAAACGGCTGTCCTTACTGTTATCCCGGTTATCGCCCATCATAAAGTAATGGCCCTGCGGCACCACGATCTCCAGCGGGCGGTCGCGGCGCTGGGGCAAGACCAGAATCTCATGCTCGGCAGTACCAAGGCGCTCCACGCCCAACTGGGCGTTAAGGCCGTTGTCGAGACGATAATAGCCCGCCGCTTCCAGATCCACCGGGTTTCCGTTAATAACCAGCTGCTTGTTCGTATACTGGATCTTGTCGCCAGGCAAGCCAACCAGACGCTTGATGTAATGTTTGTTGGGTTCCGACGGCAGTCTGAACACCACCACATCGCCGCGGCGGGGCTCTCCCAGCGGCACTATAGTTGTGCCGACAATTGGCAGACGCAATCCGTAATCAAATTTATTGACCAATATGAAATCACCCACCTGGAGGGTGGGCAACATCGAACTGCTGGGTATACGAAACGGCTCATAAACGAATGACCTGAACAGAAAAACTATCAGGATGATGGGAAAGAAAGAACGCGCGTACTCCACAACAATGGGTTCGCGTGGTGATTCCTGCCCGGGCAAGTTGGCAGCCACACTTGCCCGGCGCGGTGCCAGCAGCCAGGCATCGATGGCCCAGATGCCACCCGTGACAGCCGCTGCAACGATGAATACGACAGAGAAATCCAGGTTCATGCGGCCTCGCCCATGGCGCGAATTCTAGCAGCTTTGCTCAATTCTTACCCACCTTCAGAATGGCCAGAAACGCTTCCTGTGGAATCTCAACGGATCCCACCTGCTTCATACGCCGCTTGCCGGCTTTCTGTTTTTCCAGTAGCTTGCGCTTGCGCGTAATGTCGCCGCCATAACATTTTGCGGTAACGTTTTTGCGCAGGGCTTTTACCGTTGTGCGCGCTATGATGTGCGACCCGATAGCGGCCTGAATGGCGACTTCAAACATCTGCCGCGGAATAAGCTCGCGCATTTTTTCCGCCAATTCACGGCCACGCATCTGGGCGTTGTCCCGGTGGATGATGACCGACAGGGCATCCACCTGCTCGCCATTGATCAGCAAATCCAGCTTCGCCAGGGGCGCGGCCTCGAAGCGCTCGAAATGATAGTCGAAAGAGGCGTAACCGCGGCTCACAGATTTCAGCCGGTCGAAAAAGTCCAGCACCACTTCCGCCATGGGCAGCTCATAGTCCAGTGACACCGGGTTGCCCAGGTATTGCATGCGCCGCTGCGCGCCGCGTTTGTCGTTGCAAAGTTTCATGACCGCCCCGACATGCTCCGGTGGCACCAGGATATTGGCAACGATGATGGGTTCTCGAATCTCATCTATTTTGTTGACCGGCGGCAACTCCGAAGGGTTGTCGATCAGAGACTCCTCGCCGTCGGTGGTCAGAACCTGATAAACCACGGTCGGCGCCGTCGTGATGAGGTTGATGTCGTATTCCCGTTCCAGGCGCTCCTGCACGATTTCCATGTGCAGCATACCCAGAAATCCGCAGCGAAATCCCAACCCCAGCGCCCCTGACGTTTCGGGTTCGAAAAACAGCGCGGCGTCATTGAGGCGCAGTTTTTGCAGCGCCTCGCGAAAATTCTCATAGTCGTCGCTACTGACGGGGAACAACCCGGCAAACACGCGCGGACGAATTTCCTTGAAGCCGGGGAGCGCCTCGGACGCCGGATCCCGGTCCAGGGTCATGGTATCGCCCACCGGCGCGCCAAAAATATCCTTGATGGTGGAAATTACGAATCCTACCTCGCCGGTTTCCAAGGCGTCGCGATCGTGCATTTTGGGCGTAAAAACACCAACCCGGTCCACCTGGTGGCCGCGACCAGTGGACATGATTCGAATCTTGCTACCCTTGGCCAGACGTCCATTCATCACTCGCACCAGGGATATCACGCCCACGTAGTTATCAAACCAAGAATCGATGATCAGAGCCTGCAGCTGACCATCCGGCTTGCCCTGCGGGGGCGGAATGCGGGCCACCAGCTCTTCCAACAGTTCCTTGACGCCCACACCGGTCTTGGCACTGACTCTCAATGCACCCTGTGCCTCGATACCGATAATTTCCTCGATCTCCTGGCACACGCGGTCGGGTTCAGCCGACGGCAGATCGATCTTGTTGAGCACCGGCAGCACTTCGAGACCCTGTTCGATCGCGGTGTAACAATTAGCCACGCTTTGCGCTTCCACGCCCTGGGCGGCATCAACCACCAGCAGGGCGCCTTCGCAGGCAGCCAGCGAACGCGACACCTCGTAACTGAAGTCGACGTGGCCCGGCGTGTCGATGAAATTCAGCATGTAAGTCTGGCCGTCGGCGGCTTCATAATTGAGCGACACGCTATGCGCCTTGATGGTGATTCCGCGCTCCCGCTCCAGGTCCATGGAATCAAGAACCTGCTCGGCCATTTCACGCTCGCTGAGGCCATCGCACATCTGGATGAAGCGATCGGCCAGTGTCGACTTGCCATGATCAATATGCGCGATGATGGAAAAATTACGGATATGACGCATCAGGAATGGGTGCTCTGGTGAAAGTCTGCTTGGGCACTGAAGCGCGCATTATATCGGTAGCGCGCCGGCAAAACTGCCGAATCAGGCGCGCGAGTCTAAAGCTTGTTCAAGCAAGTCCTCGTCGAGGCGCCCGAAACACAGTTCTTCGCCATCCACCAGGAGCACCGGAATACGCTCACCATGGGCCGCGTGCAGTTGGGGATCGTTACTGATATCGATCAGGGTAAGGGTGGCGCCGGTTCCGGCGATGCTGGCTGCCACCGCTTCCTGCATGTCCTCACAGAGGCCGCAGCCGGCACGCGTATACATCACCAGCTTACGACGATTCATGCTGCGCTCCGCCAGCCGTGGCCGTCGTGCCACAGATGCTGGCAAGCCGGCGCGTAATGACCGGCTGAAATTGCGGATCCCGGGCTACCTGTGCTCCATGGCGCCGCGCCAGCGTCAGTCCGGCCAGCAAGCCCACGGCACCCAGTGCCAGCAGACTGAAATCTCCGCTCAGGCCAAACAGCCAGCGAGCGGCAATTGGCAACAGCAGAAAACCTGCCAGCGGCAAGCCGTAGACGCGCACGGCGCCGCGAACCAGGGCGGCTTCCGACAAGGCCAACTCTACGCGATCACCGATAATCAGGGTCTGCCCGTTGGTCACCGCTCTGACACGGTGCAGGCGGTCTCCCAGTAGTCTGCCCAGCAGTCCGCCACCGCAACCGCGACCCTCACGGCACCGCTGGCAGTTCGACTGCGAGGCACAGACAACCCACGCAAACCCCTCGCTAACGCTCTCCACCCGACCCGTCTCTTGCAGCATCAGAATGAGGAGACAGGGCGAGCGGAGCGGCCAATGCGACGCAGGGTGCGGCTCGGGACGTCGCCCATCGTGGTGATCTGAAACCGCCCGTAAACTGTGCCATACAATTGTCCGGTATCGGCCAGGCCAACCATGGTTTCCTCGCCCTCGGGCAATTCTTCAATGAACACGGACACCGAGGCCAGCCCGTCTGAAAACACCAGGTGTTCCACCTGTGAGTCGGCGTTCACACCGGGTCGCCTCTGCACGCCTTCGAGCCGAAACCCCCGCGGCAGATCTCCGATTACCCATTCGGGAATGATGCTCTGCTGTCCGACCGGATCCGGCCCGGGGCGCCGGTACTGACTGTAACCTTCCGCCGACAGCTCCGGCTTCAGATCCGTCGCTGGTATGGATTCCGGAAAACTCACATGAATGAAGTAGAGCTTCTCGATGACCTCGCCGTCACCCGAAACCAGGTCCGAACGCAAGGGCAATGCCGTTTGAACATCCAGCCACAGACGATAACCATAGCGGTACGGGTCGCGCGGGCGCACATCCAGAACCCGCGTGGGGCGGCCTGCAATGCGCTGGGTTTTTGAGTGCGCCACAAAATCATAAAAGCGCTGGAGTTCGGGCGTGAGCTGCGGAAACGCGGGTCCGGACATGGAAGCCGAGGCACGCGGCTCCACTACCACGGTCTTCTGATCGGCCAGAATGCACCTAACCTGCTTGTCGTCACGTACGATTTCACGCACTGGCCCATCCAGCGACCAGAGGCGCTCATGAACTTCCCCATTGAAGACCCCGTGGATGATCGCGAGCGTCTGGCTGTTATCACCCTTGGTGTGGACTAACTCTCCCCGATAGTTGAGATTCTGCATGGCATGGCTCATGCGCTCGAGCCAGGCTGAGGCGTCGTCGGCCGCGGCAACATTGACGGCCGTCAGCAAAAGCAAAAATCTGAAACAGTCCCGAATCATCAGCGCGTGCCGGGCTCCGTCGCCGTCTCGGGCTCTTCGTCCAGGCTCTGGTCGCTGGCCATCTGGCTGATCAAAGCGCGCCGCTGCATCGGTCCCGCGAATTCACTGTGGCTTACCTGGTAAAAATTAAGCCGCTCACGCAACGAAGCCGAGGCCTGCTCCCGCATGTTGATGACCGGCACAGTGTAGCTGTCATCGGTAGCGCTGAAAGCGGCGGGAGTTGCCAGGTCCGGCGCACCCTTATCCAGGTTCTGCAGACTGACGATGGCAATCAGGGCCACGGAGGCAGCCACGGCCATGCCGGCTATGCCACGCCCCAGCCTTGCTCTTTTCGCAGGCAAAACAGCCGCTGCATTCTGATCGCTCTGGACCGCCCGCGCGACCCGCTCGGCTATCCCCAGGCTAGCTTGCGCTGGCAAATTGTTACGGATGCAGTCTCCGATGAGGCTGTATCGTTCCCAGGTTGCTACCAGCTCACGATCGCCGGCCAGCCTCGCCAGCAGCAGCTTGCATTCTCGCGCGTCGAGTTCATCGTCCAGCAACGCAGAAACCTGATCTTTGAGCTTTTCAGTCATGTCACTCTCTCATCAGTGGTGTTTTTGTCGAGCAGGGGGCGCAGGCGCTTGTCGATTGCCTCGCGGGCCCTGAATATTCTTGATCTGACTGTTCCCACCGGGCACTCCATCGCCTGGGCAATCTCTTCATAGCTCATGCCCTCCATTTCTCGCAGGATGATGGCGGTACGCAAATCCTCGGGCAACTTCTCAATTGCCCGATTGACGGTCGTCCTGATTTCTTCCGTCAACATCATCCGCTCCGGCGTATCGATGTCCTTAAGCCTGGCTTGCATGTCGTACTGCTCCGGATCCTGCAAATCCATGTTGTAATCCAGGGGACGTCGCTTGGCAGCCACCAGGAAGTTCTTTGCCGTGTTTATGGCAATGCGGTAAATCCATGTATAGAACGCGCTGTCGCCACGAAATTTCGGTAAAGCCCGGTATGCCTTGAGAAACGCCTCCTGGGTCACGTCTTCAGCCTCGGCGGGATCACGGATGTAGCGCATGACCAGCTTCAAAATCTTGTGCTGATACTTGCGCACCAGCACATCGAAAGCGGCGTTATCGCCCTTCTGGACCCTCTCCACCAAAAGAGCGTCTGCGCGCTTAGCGGCCACGTGCCCTGCCCTGCTCCAAGCCGGCACATCCAGTTGCCACAATCATAGACATGCCGGGACCCCAAAAGTTCTGCCGCTCGATAACCGGTGCAGCGGCGCAAGTATCCTCACGAACTACAAGCAAATCAATCACATCGAATCTGTCGCAAGCCGGCATTCTAGCAGCGCGTTGTGCTCCTGACTAAGATCGCCCGGCGGTGAGCAGCAAGGCACGCAACCGGCGCAATGCATCGGCGTCCGCCAGGTCTGGCACCAGGACCACGCGACGTCGACCGATCGGGGTCTCCCAGCACACAAAAACCAGCCCGGTGCCGTAAACCTCACCGCCATGCAGTTGCGCCGCCACAGCGCGTCCGCTCTTTTCCAGCAGTGTCCAGCTACCATCGGCGTGGGCGCTGGCCCGCAGCAGGGAGCGACGCGACCAGCCGAGTCCCGGCAGGCGCCCGCAGCGAGCCAGGCTGCCCGTTAACAGCAGCAGCCCGGGCCAAACGAGCTGCGGCCCCAGGGAGAGCAACAGCGCCAGCACCAGGCCATATAAGAAAATGCAGACCAGCAGCAGCGTTGGTGAAAATTCAAAGCACAGCTCAATTTCCGGTTCGGATTCGATCCACAAGCGTTCGGGCGTCTTCATCGGGCGCCACCGCCCGGCCCATGAGCCACGCGAACAGCTCCGGGTCCGGCGTTTCCAGCAGGCGCCGGAAAGCCGCCTGTTCCGCCGCCGAGGCAGTCTGATAATGCCGGTCCAGGAATCGGGTCAACAGAATATCCAGTTCGCGCATACCCCGGCGGCAACGCCAGCGCAGGCCATCGTCCTGGTTCATGCCCGGCACGCCTCAGTGCCGGCGCGCAGCCAGCATCTTTTTGGTTTCGGCAATGGCCTTGGCAGGGTTGAGACCCTTGGGGCAGACGCTGGTGCAATTCATGATGGTATGGCATCGGTACAGTTTGAACGGATCTTCAAGATCGTCCAAACGTTCCCCGGTTGCCTCATCGCGACTGTCTATGATCCAGCGATAGGCCTGCAGGAGTATGGCGGGACCCAAATAGCGGTCGCCATTCCACCAATAACTGGGGCAACTGGTCGAGCAGCAGGCGCACAGAATGCAGGCCGACGGCATATCGATTTTTTCCTGGTCCTCCTTGGACTGCAGCCGCTCGCGGTCCGGCGGCGGCGGCGTGCGAGACTGCAGCCAGGGTTTTATCGACGCGTATTGTGCGTAAAAGCGCGTCAGGTCTCCCACCAGGTCTTTAACCACACGCAGGTGCGGCAAAGGATAAATTTTTATCTCGCCTTTGATGTCCTCGCAAGACATCGTACAGGCCAGAGTATTTTTGCCGTCGATGTTCATGGCGCAGGACCCACAGATTCCCTCGCGGCAGGATCGTCGGAACGTCAGTGTCGGATCGATTTCGTTCTTGATCTTGATGAGGGCATCGAGAACCATGGGGCCGCAGCCGTCCATGTTGAGTTCGTAGGTATCCAATCGGGGGTTCTCGCCGCTGTCCGGATCATACCGATAGACGCTAAAACGCCTGACCTGATTCGCCCCTTCGGAAGCAGCAAAAGTCTGACCCTTGCGGATCCTTGAATTGGACGGTAATCGAAATTGCGCCATCGCGCGGCTCCTTCAATACTGGATCAATAGACCCGTTGCTTGGGCGGAATCGCCTCCACCTCATCCGTCAGCGTCGTCATTTGAACCGGCCGGTAGTCGAACCGCTCTTTGCCATTCTCGTCGATCCAGCAGAGCGTATGCTTCATCCAGTTTTCATCGTCGCGCTCCGGGAAGTCCTCGCGCGCATGCGCACCCCTGCTTTCTTCCCGATTTAGGGCCGAGCGAATGGTTGCCACCGACTGGGATAACAGGTTCTGCAGCTCCATGGTTTCCACCAGATCGGTGTTCCAGATCAGGGAACGATCCTTGACCTGCACATCGGCAAAAGAATCGAAAATTTCATTGATTTCGCGTGCACCGGATGCAAGCACCTCGCCGGTGCGGAATACAGCTGCGTTGTTTTGCATGCTTTTCTGCATGCGCAGACGGATGTCAGCCGTCGGCGTTGCGCCGCTTGCGTTACGCAGCTGGTCAAGGCGCGCAATGCTCTGCTCGCCGGCGTCCCCGGCCAGCGGCTTGTGGCGTGCGCCAGGAGTCAGGTCTTCACGGCAGGTATTGGCCGCGGCGCGCCCGAACACAACCAGATCCAGTAGAGAATTTGAACCCAGCCGATTGGCCCCATGCACCGACACGCAGGCAGCTTCGCCGACCGCCATGAGCCCGGGCACCACTGAATTGGGGTCGCCATCGCGAACCGTTACCACCTCACCCCGATAATTGGTGGGGATGCCGCCCATGTTGTAGTGCACCGTGGGCAACACCGGGATAGGTGCCTTGGTGACATCCACGCCGGCGAAAATCTTGGCAGTTTCCGCGATACCCGGCAGTCGCTCCTGGATGACTTCGCTGCCCAGGTGTTCGAGGTGCAGATGAATATGGTCTTGCTCCACGCCCACGCCGCGCCCTTCACGGATCTCGATGGTCATCGAGCGGCTGACTACGTCACGCGACGCCAGATCCTTGGCATTGGGGGCATAGCGCTCCATGAAGCGCTCGCCCTCGGAATTGGTCAAATAACCTCCTTCCCCCCGCACACCTTCTGTTATCAGGCAACCCGCGCCGTAGATGCCGGTCGGATGGAATTGAACAAATTCCATATCCTGCAGTGGCAATCCCGCTCGCAGCACCATGGCGTTGCCGTCGCCGGTGCAGGTATGCGCCGACGTACAGGAAAAGTAAGCACGCCCGTAACCGCCCGTCGCCAGGATCACGCGCTGGGCGCGGAAGCGATGCAGCTTGCCAGTGGCCAGGTCCATGGCCATAACGCCGCGACAGGCACCGTTCTCCATGATGAGATCCAGCGCAAAAAATTCGATGTAAAACTCGGCCTCGTGTTTGAGTGATTGCTGGTAAAGAGTGTGCAGCATCGCGTGGCCAGTGCGATCGGCAGCCGCGCAGGTGCGCTGCGCCGTACCCTCGCCGAAGCGTGTGGTCATGCCACCAAATGGCCGCTGATAGATCCGCCCGTCCTCGGTGCGCGAAAAAGGCACGCCATAGTGCTCCAGTTCGATCACCACTTCGGGTGCCTCTTTGCACATGTATTCGATCGCGTCCTGGTCACCGAGCCAGTCGGCGCCCTTGACCGTGTCGTACATATGCCAGCGCCAGTCGTCTTCTCCCATGTTGCCGAGCGCAGCACTGATACCGCCCTGGGCTGCCACCGTGTGACTGCGAGTCGGAAAGACCTTGGTGATGTTGGCTGTGCTCAGGCCCGCCTGCGCCAGCCCGAATGTGGCGCGCAGGCCAGCGCCACCGGCGCCTACAACCACAACATCATAGGCATGATCAATAATTTCGTACTTTTTGCTCACGACGCGCCCCCGGCCAGTGCCATCCTCAGTACGATCAATATGCTCAGTGCGGCGAGCACAATCATCGTGAACTGCACAATTATCAGCGCAGTGACCTTGAGCCATTTCGCGTGCATGTAGTCCTGAACAATCACTTCCAGGCCCAGATAGGCGTGATAAAACATGCTCACCAGGAACAGCAGCAGCAGCACTGCGTTGAAGGGATTCTGCATCCACAACAGCACCTCTGCCCGAGACAGACCGGCGAGTACTATCAGGGAATAGACCAGCCAGAAAGTCAGCGGGATCAGGGCAAGGGCCGTCAATCGCTGATGCCACCAGTGACCCGTACCCTCCCGGGCTGTCCCCATCCCCAGCGCATTACCCAGTGGCGACCTCATGCGCCGCTCCCGGCGGCCAGCACCCAGGTCGCGAGGGTCAACACGCTGCTGACCGCCAGCACCGCCCAGGCAGAGCGCCGGGCAACCTCGAGTTCGAAGCCGTATCCCATATCCCAAAACAGGTGCCGAATGCCGTTACACAGGTGGTAGTAAAGCGCCAGGCTGTATACCACCAGACCAGCGATTCCCGGGGGCGAAGCCAGCAGCAACTGGACCTGCTCGAACAACGCCGCATCCGCCGCCAGCGCTACCAGCCACAAAACCAGAAACAACGTACCCAGGGAAAGCGCGACACCCGAGGCCCGGTGCAGGATGGACAGGAGCATGGAAATTTCCCAGCGCCAGATTTGCAGATGCGGAGACAATGGCCGGGGGTCGTCTGCCATAGCGAAGTTTTCCTGATTACGAATGGGCGGTTGTATTGGCAAATTTTTTTATCGCTGCATTGTAACGCACGCGCGCCACCTTAGAAATCAATGCAGCGACCGTTCTTCTCCCAGTCGCCAAAGCGGGTCGGCTCCGGCCCTTCCCGGCCCCCGATTTCAACTTCCTTGGTCGAAATATCGGCAGCGTTCTCGTCGTCTTCAGCGGCCGCTCCGGTGCCAGCATCCTTGTGGTCGGCTGTGGCTCCCGGCTTCATGGGTTTATCATGTCTGCTCATGCCTGCCTCCTTTTTGGTATTCTGGCGGCGCATCGCAGGCAGTGCAAACAGTTGTACGCCATACCTGAACAAACCAAGAGCGTGTCCACAGCATCATCCAAAAAAACCGGCTTGCCGGCACCCGTGTCGACGGCAATGCTGCCTGATTTACTGGCGGTTTCAGGAGCTGACGCTGGCCGCTTTCTGCAGGCGCAGTTCACCTGCGATTTGAGCCCCGCGGGGCCGCGCAGCGTGATGCCTTTCGCCTGGTTGACGCCTGCCGGCAGAGTTCGGGTCAGCGGCTGGGTGCTGGTGGATGTCGAGCGCTATTACCTGCTGATCGGGGGCGGTGGTGGCACCGACCTGGCACGCGCACTCGAACGCTACGTGTTCCGCGACCAGGTAACCATCCAGCCCGCAAGCGCCGCTTACGGCTCTACCCGGGGGCAAGGGTCCGCTCAGGACTTTCTACTACCCGGTGTACCCGATCGCACCGTCGCTTTGCGCGGCGGATACGACCACGGAATCAACGCCAACGACTGGACGCTGGCGGGGATTCGTGCCGGTGTATGCGAACTGCCACCGGCTCTCGCCGAAAAATTTCTGCCGCAGATGCTCAATCTGGATCGCATCGGCGGTGTTAGTTTCAACAAAGGTTGTTACCCGGGCCAGGAGGTAGTCGCCAGGACCCACAACCTCGGCAAGGTCAAGCGACGCCTGGCGCGCTTCGGGGGAAACTGCCCCCCGCCGGATCCCGGGGCGGTGCTGCTGGCCGGGGATCAAAAAGTAGGCGAGGTCGTCGTAGCGGCGCGGACCTCCTCCGCCTGCGAGTTGTTGGCGGTGGTCAACACGGATGTCACTGACGCGAAGCATCTGCGACTCGCCGATGACGCTACCGTCCTGGAGCCACTGCCGGTGCCTTACTCAAAGGCGGGCCGCACGCCCGCTGCCTGAATCAGTCGGCGGCTGGCCGCATGTGCGGAAACAGCAACACGTCACGGATTGAGGGCGAGTCGGTAAACAACATAACAAGGCGATCGACTCCGACTCCCAGCCCACCGGCCGGCGGCATCCCGTACTCCAGGGCCTCGATGTAGTCCTCGTCGTAAGGCATGGCCTCCTGGTCGCCGCCGCTGCGATTGGCCATCTGCTGACGGAAGCGTTCGGCCTGGTCCTCGGGATCATTGAGTTCGGAAAAGCCATTGGCAATTTCGCGCCCCGCGATAAACAACTCAAAGCGATCGGTGATGAACGGATCGTCCTCGTTGCAGCGCGCCAGGGGCGAGACTTCTGCCGGATAAGCGGTAATGAACACCGGTCGGCTCAGGTCGTTTTCCACGGTTTTTTCGAAAATCTCGACCTGCAGTTTGCCGGGCCCGTAATGGGACTGCACCGGGATTCCCAGTTGCTGACAGACATCCACGAGGTAATCACGATCGCGCAGACGCCCGCCGTCCAGGTCCGGATTGGCCCGCAGCACCGACTCGGCAATGCTCAGGCGCTCAAATGCCGGTTCCAGGTCGACACGCTCACCCTGGTACTCGAACTGCATACTCCCCAGTACTGCTGCCGCCATGCTGCGCACCATGGTCTCGGTCAGGTGCATCATGTCTTCAAAATCAGCATAGGCCTGGTAAACCTCCAGCATGGTGAACTCGGGGTTGTGGCGCGTCGACAGACCTTCGTTACGGAAGTTGCGGTTGATTTCGTAAACGCGCTCGAAGCCACCGACCAGCAGACGTTTCAGGAATAACTCCGGCGCGATTCTCAGGTACAGCGGCATATCCAGGGCATTGTGGTGCGTGGCGAAAGGCCGCGCGAGGGCACCCCCGGCGATGCTCTGCATCATTGGTGTTTCCACCTCCATGAAATCCATGGCATCCAGGAAGTCGCGCATAAAGCTCACCATGGCCGAGCGCGTGCGGAAAACTGCGCGGCTTTCCGGATTCATTATCAAATCCAGATAGCGACGCCGGTAGCGGGTTTCCTGATCGGTGAGGCCGTGGAATTTCTCCGGCAGCGGCCGCAATGACTTGCTCAGCAAGTGAAGTTCCTGGACTGCAACGCTGAGCTCGCCCTTGCGCGTCTTGAACAATGTGCCCACCGCAGCCACGATGTCCCCGACATCCCAGCCCTTGAAATCCTGGTAAACGCCCTCGGGCAGAGCATCGCGCTGCAGGAAAAGTTGGATACGGCCGCTGACATCCTCGATAGGCGCAAAACTGGCTTTACCCATCACCCGCTTGGCCATCATGCGTCCGGCAACCCGTACCTGGATGCCTGCATTTTCGAGGCTTTCATTGTCCCGCTGGCCGTAGGCAGCGTGCAGGGACTCCGCCAGTGCGTTACGCCTGAAGTCATTGGGGAATGCCTTGCCGGCCGCCCGCAGCCGGGCAAGTTTTGCCCGGCGCTCAGCGATCAGAGCGTGCTCCGTCTCGACTGATTGGTCCGCTCTTTTGTTGTCCTGTTTCTTTGTCACTGCCGTTTCCGCTTTTGGGCCCAGTTTACAGTCCCTGCTTGAGGCTTGCCTCAATGAAATTGTCCAGGTCCCCGTCCAGCACTGCCTGGGTGTTTCCCACCTCGACACCGGTGCGCAGGTCCTTGATACGCGACTGATCCAGAACATAGGACCGAATCTGGCTACCCCAGCCGATGTCCGATTTGCTGTCCTCCAATGCCTGGCTCTCGGCACGGCGTTCCAGCATCTCCCGTTCATACAGCTTGGCTTTAAGCTGTTTCATGGCAGTCGCCTTGTTTTTGTGCTGCGAGCGGTCATTCTGACATTGCACCACAATACCGGTGGGATTGTGGGTGATGCGCACGGCCGATTCAGTTCTGTTGACATGCTGGCCGCCTGCCCCGCTGGCCCGATAAACGTCGATGCGCAGATCTGCCGGGTTGATATCGATCTCAATCTCGTCGTCAATTTCCGGCGCCACAAATACTGCAGCAAATGACGTGTGTCGGCGGTTGCCCGAGTCGAAAGGCGACTTGCGCACCAGGCGATGCACGCCGGTTTCGGTACGCAGCCAGCCAAACGCATAGTCGCCGCTGACCCGCACCGTCGCGCTCTTGATTCCGGCCACTTCGCCTGCCGATACTTCGATGATCTCGGTTGCAAAGCCGCGGCGCTCGGCCCAGCGCAGGTACATGCGCAATAACATCTCTGCCCAATCCTGGGCCTCGGTGCCTCCGGAACCGGCCTGAATATCCACAAATGCGTTGGCGGCATCCATCTCGCCGGAGAACATACGGCGAAACTCGAGCTGTTCCACCTGTGTCTCCAGCCTGTCGACGTCGGCCTGGATCTCTGCCAGGGTCGCCTCGTCGGCTTCCTCTTCGGCAATGCTCAGTAACTCATCGGCATCGCTGAGCCCCCCTTCCAGCTGGTCCAGCGTTTCGACAATTTCCGCCAGCCGGGCACGCGTCTTGCCCAGTTCCTGGGCACGTTCCTGGTTCTCCCAGACGGTGGGATCTTCGAGTTCTCGATCGACTTCTTTCAGCTGGTCCCGGGATCCCGCGTAGTCAAAGATACCCCCTGAGGCCCTGACTGCGGCCGCTGAGATCAGCTATCTGGTTTCTGAGCGCGTTGGTTTCCATCACTAGTCAATGACGTTCCGGACAAAGCGCGCAATGCTAGCACAAC
Organism: Gammaproteobacteria bacterium; assembly: GCA_041609715.1. Lineage (GTDB taxonomy): Bacteria > Pseudomonadota > Gammaproteobacteria > Steroidobacterales > JABDLF01 > JABDLF01. The sequence continues at coordinate 2,383 of JBFIQI010000043.1, read as the reverse complement.
GGCACTCGCCGGCGGACTCTCCACCAACTATTTTTAGACACAAACTTGATGCGTAGTATAGAATCGTTGCCAGAGTTGGGCCCTGTCTGCGCAACCGCCAGGGGCCGCCATACCGCTTACCTGCATGGAGAGGTAATCATGAAACGAATACTGTTGACGATGACCGGATTAGTACTGGCGGGGCAAGTGCACGCCGAGGCAGCACCCCAGAGCGACTGGTACATCGTCGCGGGGGCGAATTACACCTTCGCCGATGGCTACGAGCCGGAAGGCCTGGGCGGACGCGGTGGCGAATTCGGGTTCGGCTGGACCTTGGGCAGCGGCTGGGTCATAAACGAACGCTTCAATTTCGAGCTTGCGTTCACCAACAAGCATCTCAATGCCGACCATAGCGAAGACGTCGACCAGTACGGCTTCGACGCCAGTGGCCTGTTTTTCCTGAACCGTGCGAGTCACATGTCCCCGTACCTGGTGGTGGCACTGGGTGGGGTCGACAACAGCCGGGTTTCGAGCCAGGGCATGGAATTATTCGCCGCCGTAGGTCTGGGCTTCACTTCGCGGCTCGGCGACAGTCCCGGGGCTGCCACTTGGCGGTTCGATGCGCGTTTCGTCGAAGAAATTGGCAATCGCTCCCTGAATGATGCGGTCATCAATATGGCCCTGCAGATTCCCGTGGGATCGGCTCCTTAATCAGCGAGATGATGCCCCGAAACGAAAAACCCCGCCGCGGCGGGGTTTTTATTTTGCATCGAATGATTCGACTCCCGCGACTTGCAGTTGCACGGCTTCGCCACCACGCCAGGTATCCCGCTCCAGACGGTAGGCCACCCTGAGGATTTCACCTTCCGCGACCGGCAGCGGGGCATTGTCGCTATCCATCGCCCGGAACCAGATTCCCCGTAACTCTTGCTCACCGTCGGCAAGCACCAGCGAAAGGTGGGTGCCATCTCCACCGACCCGGCGCAGCCCCTGAATCCGAAACCGTCCCTCGAACAGTGGCAATTCAAATTCCCGGCCATAGGGTCCCAGCGCTTCAAGCTCGCCGACCGTCGCGCAGTTAAACTGGTGATTGTCCAGCCCGCCGTCGGTAAACAGCCTTGGCCCCAACAGTCTGGCGTCCACCAGATTTGCGACCTGCCGATCCAGTTCCCGGCGCAGTACATCCAAATGTCCTCGACTCAACGTCAAACCTGCGGCACCTTTGTGCCCGCCGAACTTGTTGAGCATTTGGGGATGGGCATCGCTGATGTTTTGCAGGGCAGCCCGGATATCGAGTCCGGCAATGCTGCGGGCAGAGCCCGTTGCCAGGCCGGCCTCACGCGCCGGGCTCAGCACCACGGCGGGGCAACCGAAACGCTCAACCAGCCTGGATGCGACGATACCCTGCACGCCGGCATGAAATGTCGGATCGAAAACCACCAGGGCTCGCGCACCCCTTGTCATTTGTCGCCGGGCTTCCTCAACAGCAGTGGCCAGCATCTCGGCCTCTACAGCACGGCGGTCCAGGTTGTCGGCATCCAGTTGCTGCAAGTGCTCGCGCGCCTCCCCATCGGTGGGCGCCAGTAAAAAGCGCATGGCCGCCAGCGGGTCCGCCATGCGCCCGCGGGCGTTGATCCGCGGTCCGATCTGAAATCCCAGGTCCTGCACCGTGAAACCGTCACCGCGATCGAGCAGGCTGGCCAGTGCCCGCCAGCAAGGCCGTTGCAGCCGGTTCATGATCCGCAAACCGCCCTGCACCACCGCCCGGTTACCCGCACCGAACAGCGAGACGGCATCTGCCACCGTCCCCAGCGCCACGAAATCCAGCAGGCCGGACAAGCGCGGGATCTCGACACCCGGCTGACCACCCGCCAACAACTGCCGCCGCGTTTCGCACATGAGCATCCAGCTCACCATGCAGCCGGCGACGGTGCGATCGGGAAACTGGCAGTCGGCGCGAGTCGGATTGACAACGGCATGGGCGGAAGCAGGGATACCGCTGGCCGGGATCTCGTGGTGATCGGTCACAATGACATCGATGCCCTTTTCCGCCAGCCGCGCGAGCCGTGGTTCATCCGAGGAGCCGCAATCGGCAGTGATGATCACGCTGGGTAATTGTGGCGCTGCCAGTATGCGGGTGGTGAGGGCATCACTGACGCCGTATCCGTCTTTGATGCGATGCCCGATATGATGCTGGATGAGATCGGCGGGGACACCAAAAAACCCGGTCAGCGCTTCGAACACCACCGCGTGGGACGTAATGCCATCCACGTCATAATCGGTGAGGATGCCAATTCGCTGCCCCCGGGTAATTGCCTGCACCAGCCGCTGTGCGGCCCGGCCCACGTCCGCCAGCATCGCAGGATCGTGTAATTCGGCAAGCCGCGGCCGCAGGATGCGCTCG
>JBFIQI010000042.1:0-17280 GCA_041609715.1 Gammaproteobacteria bacterium | reverse complement strand
GTTTACTAGAAATCGGGCGCTCATGGAAATGTAGTGACAGCCTGCGTATCAGGCCGGCGTGCCCCGGGCGATGATCGAGCCAAGTGCTTCGAGCAGGCGCTGGTTCTCTTCCTTCAGTCCTATGCTGATGCGCAGATGATTCGGGAGCCCGTAATTCGCCACCGGCCGCACGATGATGCCTGCTCGCAAAAGCGCTTCGAAAATTTCGCCAACCGGCCTTTCAAAATCCGCCAGTACAAAATTGCAGACCGACGGTGGGCATTTGATGCCCATGGCGTCGAGGCCTTCGCCGAGAAGTTGCAGGCCCTTATTGTTCACCGCGACCGACTGCCGTAAATGCTGGCTGTCGCCAAGCGCTGCCAGCGCCGCGTCTTGCGCGGGAATACTGGTATTGAACGGCTGTCGCACGCGATTCAATACATCTGCAATTTCCACACTGCTGACACTGTAGCCGATACGCAACCCGGCAAGGCCGAAGGCCTTGGAAAATGTCCGCGTCACAACCAGGTGGGGAAATTCTCCAAGCCACTGCGTCGTATCCGGATAGTCCGGCTCATCCACATAGTCCCAATAGGCTTCATCTACAACCGCCACGACGTGATCCGGCAAGGATTCGAGAAACGATCGCAAAGCTGTCGCCGGCAACCAGCTACCAGTGGGATTGTTGGGATTGGCAATGAAGATCAGCCGCGTTTTCTCGTTAACCAGCTTGCTCATGGCTTTCAGGTCATGCCCCAGCGGCATGTCAGCTCCCGCACCGAAAGCCGGGGCCACCCGGGCCGTGGCGCCGGTGCACTGCACTGCTATCGGGTAGGCTGCAAATGCATACTGTGAGTACACCGCTTCCAAGCCCGGCTGCAGAAACGCCTCGGCCAGCAAAACAAGCACTTCATTGGAGCCGTTGCCCAGCGTAATCGAATCTGGCGCAACGTCATGCCGTGCCGCCAGTGCCTGCTTTAGCTCATAGCCGTTGCCGTCTGGATAAAGCGCCAGGTCCTGGGCGCTCGACTGTAGTGCCCGCAGCGCAGCAGGCGGCGGACCCAGGGGATTCTCGTTAGAGGCCAGCTTGATGATGTTGCTGACGCCATATTCGCGCTCCAGCTCACTGATGGGTTTGCCTGGCTGATAAGGCTGCAAAGCACGGATCGAAGACACCGCAAGTTCTTTATAGGAGCGACTCAAAACTGCCTACCTGTGTGAATTTTCCAGGCCCGATTCAGGGCCTCGACAATCTGCTTTAGTCATCAATGACATCATGAACTGCGCTCGGATAAGCCCCCAATACTCGAAACAGCGAAGCTGCTTGCTCAAGCTCTGACAAAGCGGGCTTGAGGCGGTCCTCCTCGGCATGACCTTCAATATCAATGAAGAAGACGTAGTCCCACTTGCCGCGCCGCGAGGGCCGTGACTCGATTTTGGTCATGCTGATGTTGTGTCTGGCGAAAGGATCGAGCAGGTGCTGCAGGGCCCCTGGTCGATTATCGGCAGACAGCATCAGGGAAGTCTTGTCATGCCCGCTGGGTGCGAATATTTCCCGCCCGATGACGAGAAAACGGGTCGTATTGTCCGGGCGGTCCTCGATATTGGAAACCAGCCTCTGCAACTGGTAAATCTCGGCAGCCGCCTCCCCGGCGATGGCGGCAGCACCCTCCTCGTCCCGCGCGCGACGCGCCCCTTCCGCATTGCTGCTGACTGCGACGCACTCCACATCTGGCAGCGTCTCCCGCAGCCAGGCCCGACATTGAGCCAAGGACTGCTGGTGCGAATACACTTTGCGAATGTGCGAGAGGTCCGTCGCTGCGGTAAGCAGGTGTTGGCGAATCCGCAATTCCACCTCACCGCAGATCATCAGCGGCGAGCTCATGAACATATCCAGCGTATTACTCACCGTACCCTCGGTGGAATTTTCGATGGGCACGATACCGAAATCGGCAACCCCGGTCTCGACCTCGTTGAAAACCTCCGGAATGCTGGCCAGGGAAAGTGCCCGCACAGAATGGCCGAAATGTTTTTGCACCGCCGCCTGGGTGAAGGTGCCTTCCGGCCCGAGAAAGGCCACCTTTAAGGGTTCCTGCTGAGCCAGGCAGGCGGACATGATCTCGCGAAACAGGCGCAGCATTTCTTCGTCGCGCAGTGGACCCTGATTGCGCTCCAGGACACGGCGCAACACCTGCGCCTCTCGCTCGGGTCGATAAAAATCGATACTCCGGGGTTGGTCTCGCTTGGCCTCCGCCATCTGCCTGGCCAGTCCCGCACGCTCATTGATCAGCGTCTGTATCTTGCCATCCAGCTCGTCTATTTTGGCGCGCAGCTCGCCAATGCCAGACGGTTTCTCGGTTTTATTTGAATCCGCCAAGACCTCAGCCCACCAGCCTCGCGGACAGAACCCCATCGATCGCGCGTATGCGATTGAACGTGTCGGGTGATACCGGTTGTTCCACATCAACCAGCGTGTAGGCAAGATCACCCCGCGACTTGTTGAGCAGGTCAACGATGTTCTGACCGGCCTCCGCAAGACAGGTTGAGATCTGGCCCACCATGTTGGGCACGTTGGCATTGGCGACCGCCAGCCGATATCCGCCCACCCGCGGCATGATGGCTTCCGGAAAATTGACCGAGTGCCGGATGTTGCCATCTTCGAGAAATTCACGAATGTTGGCAGCCACCATGGCCGCGCAGTTCTCCTCGGCTTCACCCGTCGAGGCACCCAGGTGCGGTAGTGCGATTACTTTGGCGTGATTCTTGTTGGCGAGAGTGGGAAAATCACACACGTAGCCGGCAATACGGTCGTCATCCAGCGCATTCAGCACCGCCGCCTCTTCCACGATCGGTCCGCGGGCGAAATTCATCAGGATAGCTCTGCGCGGCATCTTGCGAATCTGGGTTTCACCAATCAAGGCGCGGGTAGCGTCAACCAAGGGAACATGCACTGTTACAAAGTCACTGCGCGCGATCAGGTCTTCAATGCTGCCGGCCTGCTGCACGCCGGCGGATAACTGCCAGGCGCGCTGCACGGTCATGGCCGGATCGAAACCGAGTACGTTCATGCCCAGGGCCAGCGCCGAGTTGGCAACTTCCACACCGATGGCACCCAGACCAACGACACCAAGCGTTTTGCCGGGTAGCTCAAAACCTACGAACTTCTTTTTACCCTGCTCGACCAGCTTGTTGAGTTCCTCCGGTTTATCGGCGCTCAAGTCCCGCACATAGTCCCAGGCCTCGCAGATATTGCGCGCCGACAGAAACATTGCCGCCAACACCAGCTCCTTCACTGCATTGGCATTGGCGCCCGGCGCATTGAAAACGGGCACACCGCGTTTGCTGAGCACATCCACGGGGATATTGTTGACGCCTGCGCCGGCGCGGCCAACTGCCTTTAGGGTTTCCGGAATTTCCATGTCATGCATATTGAATGAACGCAGCAGAATTGCATCCGGCGTGCTGGTTTCACTCTCGATGACATACTTTTCCACCGGCAACTTGCGTAAACCCACCGGGGAGATGTTGTTCAGGACCCTGACTGTAAATGTCTCTTCCCGCCGGGGCGCCCCGTCCTTGACCGCTTCCATCAACCATACCTCGCTTGAAAGTCTTGCATAAATGAAATCAGAGCCTCGACGCCGGCCATGGGCATCGCATTGTAAATACTGGCGCGCATGCCACCCACCGAGCGATGACCTTTGAGATTCTCCAGGCCGGCAGCTTTCGCTTCGCTCAGGAAAGTGGCGTCGAGCTCGGGATCGGCCAGCACGAAGGGAACATTCATACGTGAGCGGCACCCGCGAGCTACCGGGTTGCTGTAAAAGCCGCTGGCATCAACGAACTCATACAACCGTGCCGCCTTGGCATCGTTGAGTTGCCCCATGGCTTCCAGACCGCCCTGCTCCAGCAGCCATTCGAACACCAGGCCCGCCATATACCAGGCAAAGGTAGGGGGCGTATTGAGCATCGAGCCGGCCTTGCCCATAGCAGCATAATCCAGCGTCCGCGGCACTTTCTGGGCCGGACCTCGCTCAAGCACATCCGCCCGCACCAGCACCACCGTGAGCCCAGCTGGACCGATATTTTTCTGGGCCCCGGCATAAGCGACGGCGAAGCGCTGAAAATCCATTGGCCGGGAAAGAAAATTCGAAGACATATCGCTCACCAGCGGCTGCTCAAGCTCGGGTAACGAGTGAAATTCGACGCCACCAATCGTCTCGTTGGACGTGAAGTGCACGTAAGCCGCCTGGCCTGCATCTTGCCAGGCAGAAGGATCCGGGATTGCGGTGTACGAAGAGTCTGCCGCATCCGCGATAACCTGGACTTGGCCGAACTTGCGGGCTTCCGCAATCGCCTTGGTCGACCAGCTGCCAGTGTTGATGTAAGCACCGGTCGCGCCCGCGCCCAGCAGGTTCATGGGAACTGCGGCGAATTGTGTGGTGGCGCCGCCCTGCAGAAACAGAATCGAAAATTCATCCGGCAATTTCAGCAGCCGTCGCAAATCAGCCTCGCTTTTCTGGGCCACAGCGGCGAACTGCTGGCCGCGATGACTGACTTCCATTATGGACATGCCACATCCATGCCAGTCTTGCAGCTCCTCGCGCGCGCGCTCCAGCACCGCGGCTGGTAATGCCGCCGGCCCGGCACTGAAATTAAATACCTGGCTCACCTGGAGCTCCCCCTGTGCTTACCGAATTGTCCTCATCAGCAAGATCTGGCCGTACCGGCTGTACTCACTCGTCGTCATCATCCCCGGACGCATCATCACCATGCTCATCTTCAAGTGCAATGATCGATTCCAGCCCCACCAGCTTGTCTTCCTTGCCCAGGCGAATCAAGGTGACTCCCTGGGTATTGCGCCCCAGCAGGGATACATCCGCTACCGGTGTTCTGACCAGCGTACCGCCGCTGCTGATCAGCATGGCCTCATCGTCGTCGTCGATCTGCAATGCGCCCACCAGTGGCCCATTGCGTTTGGAGGCCTGAATCGCAATCACGCCCTGGCCACCACGGCCCTGCGTGGAAAATTCGCTCGCCAGGGTGCGTTTGCCGAATCCGTTTTCGGTCGCCACCAGCAAGGTCTCGCGCTCCAGGATGATGAGCGCTCGCACACGTTGGCCCTTTGCCAGCCTGATGCCGCGCACGCCGGCAGCCGTACGTCCCATGGGACGGACATCCCCTTCGCTGAAACGGATGGCCTTGCCGCTGCTGGCAAACAGCATGATATCGCGCTCGCCATCGGTAATCCCCACGTCTACCAGCTGGTCGCCGTCCCTGAGCCCCACCGCGATGATGCCGTTGGCCCGCGGACGGGAAAATGCGGTGAGCGGGGTTTTCTTTACGGTGCCATGCTCGGTGGCCATGAATACGAACTTGTCGGTTTCAAACTCGCGAACCGGCAATACCGCGTTGATGCGCTCCTCCGGCTCCAGGGGCAACAAATTCACCATCGGCTTGCCCCGCGCATTTCGGCTGGCCTGAGGCAACTCGTAGACCTTGAGCCAGTAAACCTTGCCGAGGCTGGAAAAACACAACAAGGTGTCGTGCGTGCTTGCGACCCACATCTGGTCGATGAAGTCTTCGTCCTTGACCTGCGTCGCCGATTTCCCGCGACCGCCGCGTTTCTGCGCGCGGTAAGCGCTGACCGGTTGTGATTTCGCGTAACCGGCATGGGACAGGGTAACCACCACGTCCTCCTCGGTAATGAGGTCTTCCATGGTCAGGTTGAGATGGTCCTGCACGATCTCGGTGCGGCGCGGGTCAGCATACTTTTCGCGAATTTCCAGCAGTTCCTCGCGCACCACACGGGACAGGCGATCCGGATCAGACAATATTTCAAGTAAATCCTTAATTGTCTCAATTATCTCTTTGTATTCATTGACTATCTTTTCCTGTTCAAGTCCGGTAAGCCGATGCAGGCGCAGATCCAGGATCGCTTGTGCCTGGGTTTCCGAGAGTCGATAACCCGCCTCTCCCAGACCCAACGACGCGGACAAACCCTCGGGACGCGTCGCTTCTGCTCCGCTGCGCGCGATGAGCTCGGTAACCATCCCGGGCGCCCAGACCCGGGCTGTGAGGCCTTCCCTCGCTTCCTGGGGTGCAGGGGCGGCCTTGATCAGGGCGATAACCTCGTCGATATTGACCAGCGCGATTGCCAGCCCTTCAAGTACATGAGCTCGATCGCGGGCTTTCCGCAACTCGAATATGGAACGACGCGTGACCACTTCGCGACGATGCCGCAGAAAAGCATCGAGTATTTCAACCAGGCTCAATATCCGCGGCTGGCCGTCGATCAGCGCAACCATGTTGATGCCGAACACGCTCTGCAGCATGGTCTGCTTGTACAGATTATTGAGCACCACCTCGGGCACTTCGCCGCGCCTGAGTTCGATGACCATGCGCATGCCGTCTTTATCAGATTCGTCGCGCAGTTCGGTAATGCCCTCGATCTTCTTGTCCTTGACCAACTCGGCAATTTTTTCCAGCAATCTCGCCTTGTTTACCTGATAGGGCAGCTCGGTCACGATAATCGACTGGCGACCGCCCTCACGATCCTCGATGTGAGTTCGCGCCCGCACATGCACCCGGCCGCGGCCGCTGCGGTACGCCTCGTAAATCCCCTCAGCGCCATTGATGAAACCCGCCGTAGGAAAATCCGGTCCCGGCAAGTGCTGCATCAGGGTCTTCAGGGACGCATCCGGATTCTCAAGCAGTGCCAGGGTCGCATCGATCACTTCACCCAGGTTGTGAGGCGGGATGTTGGTGGCCATGCCAACCGCGATTCCCGCTGAACCATTGACCAGCAGGCTGGGGATGCGGGTCGGCAGAACCGCCGGTTCGTGCTCCGTTTCGTCGTAGTTGGGGATGAAATCGACCGTTTCCTTGTCAATATCAGCCAGCATCTCGTGGGCGATCTTTGCCATGCGAACTTCGGTGTAACGCATGGCGGCCGGCGCATCGCCGTCCACGGAACCGAAATTACCCTGCCCGTCCACCAACATGTAACGCATGGAAAAAGGCTGGGCCATGCGCACGATGGTGTCGTATACGGCGGTATCTCCGTGGGGGTGATATTTACCAATGACATCACCCACGACCCGGGCCGATTTCTTGTACGGCTTATTCCAGTCGTTACTCAGAATTTTCATGGCGAACAGCACCCGGCGGTGGACGGGCTTCAATCCGTCACGCACGTCGGGCAGCGCACGCCCCACGATTACGCTCATCGCATAATCCAGGTAAGACTGGCGCATCTCGTCTTCGAGATTAACCGAGACGATTTCTCTAGCTACTTCGGCCATCCTGTACTGCTTGTTCCTGCTTTTTGCTGAAAATTCCGGCTAACAACAGGCAGCTAGGCGAACATAAATTTCGCTGGGCTGCTGCGCTGTTAGATACCCTGCCGGCGGACCCCGGAGTCGCATGCTGGCGGAGCTGTTCGCGTTGTTTGTGGCCCGGCACCGGGACCTCCGGGACCCCCACTGAAGTGCCCAAATTACAAGCCCCTCAGTTTATCACAGCGGGCCACCCCGACGTAGCCCGCCGAGCACTTAAAAACCAAGACTCGGCAGGCAGCCAAGCGGCCACCGGGCAGCGAATATTGCCGCGATCAGCTAAACTGTGGCGCTTTTGCAGCGCCTGGAGTGCACGCGGTTATTGCAACGATAGCGGAAACCTCAAATATGGAAAATTTAAAGCAATATTTCGATCCGGAAGTCCTGACACCCCTGCTGCTTCCCTGGGGCATGAAGTTGCTCGGGGCCCTGGCAATATTCCTGGTGGGCAAGTGGGTCGCACGGGCCTTGTCGAATGCCCTGCGCAAGCTCATGGGCAAGGGCGGCGTGGACAGTGCCCTTGCAGGCTTTCTCGGCAACATCGCCTATGCGGTTCTGCTGGCCCTGGTGATCATTGCGGCTCTGGACACCCTGGGCGTCGAGACCACGTCCATCATCGCCATTTTTGGTGCCGCCGGACTCGCCGTGGGGCTCGCTCTGCAGGGGTCACTGTCAAACTTTGCAGCAGGGGTCATGCTGATGATATTCCGGCCTTTTAAAAGTGGCGACTTTGTGGAAGCTGGCGGAGTCAACGGCGTCGTGGAGCAGGTCCGTGTGTTCAATACCATTATTCGCACCGGCGACAACCGCGAAATCACTGTTCCCAACAAACGCATTCTGGATGACAACATCACCAATTTCACTACCCGGGACACCCGACGCATCGACATGGTCATGGGCATCGGTTATGACGACGATATCCGCAAAGCCAAACAGATTATTGAGCGGGTTCTGGGAGAGGAGCAGCGAGTGCTCAAAGATCCCGCGCCCGTCATCATGGTGCTGGAACTGGCAGACAGCAGCGTCAACCTGGCCGTCAGGCCCTGGGTCAAGACCGAGGATTACTGGGCGACGCGCGGCGACCTGTTGCACAAGATGAAAATTGAACTCGAAGGTGCCGGTTTGAGCATTCCATATCCACAGCGCGACGTACATATATTCCAGGAAACCGCCAATGGCTGAGACCGCCGATCTGGTGGTGGAGGCACGCTGGGTGATTCCAGTCGTGCCCGATGGTTACATTGAGGATGGTGCAGTGGCTGTGCGCCATGGCCGAATCGTTGACGTTTGCAGCAGCAAGGAAGCGCGACAGCGATACCCGAACGCCCGGCGGGTCCGGAAACCGTCCCATGCACTGATCCCGGGCTTCGTTAATGCGCATACCCATGCAGCAATGTGCCTGATGCGGGGTATGTCCGATGACCTGCCACTGATGATTTGGCTGGAGGAACATATCTGGCCCAATGAGGCGCGGGTTGTGTGCCCCGAATACGTGCGCGACGGGACCCGGCTGGCTATGGCGGAAATGCTACGCGGCGGTACCACCTGTTTTCAGGATATGTACTTCCACCCTGATGTAATTGCCGATAGTGTCGGCGAGGCAGGAATGCGCTGTTGCGTGGGCCTGATAGTGATGGAGTTTCCAACCAGCTGGGCAGCACAAGCCTCCGAGTACATCTCCAAGGGACTCGCCCTGCACGACGCGGTCAAAGATCATCCGCTGATCAGCACAGCCTTCGCTCCCCACGCGCCCTACACCGTTGAAGACGCCGGTCTGGCACGGATTGCACGGCTGTCGGATCAGCTGGAACAACCGGTGCACATTCATGTGCATGAGACTGAAGAAGAGATTGCTGCCAGCTGCGAGCGCTACGGCAAGCGGCCACTGGTTCGTCTGGACGAATTGGGACTGGTAACACCCTTGTTGCAGGCGGTTCACGTAACCCAGGTAACCGAGCAGGAAATTGCTTTGCTCGCTGAGCGCGGCTGCAGCGTGCTGCATTGTCCCGAATCCAATCTGAAACTGGCGAGCGGGTTTTGCCCGGTTGCCACAATGGCGGACGCGGGTATCAACGTTGCAATCGGAACAGACGGCGCGGCCAGCAATAACGATCTCGATATGCTGGCAGAAACGCGCCTGACGGCGCTGTTAGCCAAGGGCGTTGCAAAGGATGCCAGTGCAGTAGGTGCTCAGCAGGCGCTGACGATGGCAACCCTGCACGGAGCGCGGGCCCTGGGCCTGGCCGATGAAATCGGCTCGCTGGAAGCCGGCAAATGGGCTGACCTTTGCTGCATCGATCTCAACGGCGTGCATACCCAGCCACTGAGTAACCCCGTATCGCAAATTGTCTATTCGGCCTCCAGGGAACAGGTCAGCGATGTCTGGGTGGCGGGCGTCCGCCAGCTGGCGGACGGCGAATTGACACGTCTGGATCCTGACGAGATCCTGCAGAAAGCGCAATACTGGCGCAGCAAAATGACGGGCTGAGAAAATGGCCAGCGAACACGGTAATGTCAACGTAGACGAGCAGGAAATCGCGCGCTTTGAAGCACTGGCCACCCGCTGGTGGGATGAGAGCGGCGATTTCCGGCCCTTGCATGAAATTAACCCCCTGCGCCTGCGATGGATAGACGAGCGGGCACCCGTTGCCGGTCAGCGAATTCTGGACGTGGGCTGTGGCGGCGGCATCCTCGCCGAGGCACTCGCTGCAAAGGGCGCCAGGGTAACGGGAATCGATATGGGCGAGGCACCCCTGGAAGTCGCGCGCCTGCATTTGCTGGAATCGGGTCTGCAGGTTGACTACCGTAAGTGCACTGCTGAAGAGCTGGCCAGCGAGGCAGCTGGACAGTTTGACATCGTAACCTGTCTTGAAATGCTCGAGCATGTGCCCTCCCCGGCATCCGTGATCCAGGCTTGCAAGACCCTTGTGAGGCCCGGAGGTCACGTTTTTTTCTCAACGATCAACCGCAACGCCAAGGCCTTTTTGCTGGCCATCGTGGGTGCGGAGTATGTGTTGCGATTGCTGCCACGCGGAACGCACGAATATGCCAAGTTCATTCGCCCCTCGGAACTGGAATCCTGGGCGCGAGCATCGGGGTTGGCCCTGGAGAGCATCATTGGCATGCAATACAACCCCTTGACCAAGGTCTATTCCCTGGGCAGGGACGTAGACGTCAATTACTTGATGCACACAACCCGTCCGGCATGAATTCGCTGCCCCATGCCATGTCGGCGGTGCTGTTTGATCTGGACGGCACGCTGGTAGACACGGCGCCGGACATGGTTGCCGCTCTTTACCGCGTATGCCGTGAATCCGGCGCCAAGGAACCTGATTTTGCCATCGCTCGACAATACGTCTCCCAGGGTTCCCGGGGACTGGTGAGCCTGGCATTTCCACAGGCCGATGACGAGCAAACCAGAATTCTCGTCTCTCGCTTTCTGGATATTTATGCCGAAAATGTCTGCCGGGAATCCGTGCTGTTTGAAGGTATGCAGGAAGTGCTCGTCGGCATCGAAACTGCCGGTATTCCCTGGGGTATCGTTACCAATAAACCCGAGCGTTTTACCTTGCCTCTGGTGGCGGCATTGAACCTGCACCGGCGGGCAGCCTGCGTGGTCAGCGGCGATACGGTAGCCAGGAGCAAACCGGACCCCCTGCCACTGCTGCACGCCTGCCAGTTGCTGCGTCTCACGCCTCAGCAGTGCGTGTATGTGGGCGATGATGAGCGTGACGTTGTGGCGGGCAAGGCAGCCGGAATGGCTACGGTGGCAGCCCGGTACGGCTATATACTGCACAGTGAAAAAGTATCGGCCTGGCAGGCGGATGGCGTCATCGAGGACCCTCGCGATATGCTCGCATGGTTTGAGGGCTGAGCGGCTTAGTATGGAAACAATACAGCTGTGGTTGAGTAATCCCCTGGTGCTTTATGGCATCGGCGGCGCCGTGCTTGGTGGTTTGGTGGGCTTGTTGACTGGCCTGCTGCTGCGAGGCCCCGCCATCCGGAGGCTGCAAACCGCCAACGCGGTATTGGCAGAAAAACTCAAAAACGAGGAAGGCCTGGCAGCCGAGCGCAAAGCCGCACTCGATCTGGCCCTGGAACGGCTGGCCAACTCGTTCGATGAACTGGCCGACAAGAGTCTCCAGGTTAACAGTGAGAATTTTCTGCGTCTGGCCAGAGAATCCCTGGGCAAGCATCATGCGGTAGCGCAAAGTGAACTGAGCGAGCGGGAAAAGGCCATCCAGAACCTGGTCAAGCCAATCTCTGAGGCCCTGGCAAAAACCGAAAAACAAATCCTCGAGATGGAAAAAGCCCGCCAGCATGCTTTCGGCAACATCGGCCAGCAGCTCAAGGCAATGAACGAGGATCAGGTTCGACTGCAGACAGAGACTCGCAACCTCGTCAACGCACTGCGCCGGCCACAAGTTCGAGGTCAGTGGGGCGAAATGACGTTGCGGCGCCTCGCCGAGCTGGCCGGCATGGTGGAACATTGCGACTTTTACGAGCAGGAGTCCACCGGGAAAGGCGACAGCATGCAGCGCCCGGACATGCTGATTCGCATGCCGGACGAACGAATGTTGGTGGTGGACGTCAAGACCCCCCTGGAAGCCTATCTGGCCGCCATGGAAGCAACCGACGACACGGTGCGGGAAGCGCAACTGGACCGGCATGCGCGGCATGTGCAGGAACGCGTTGGCGAGCTTGCCAAGAAGGCCTACTGGGATCAGTTCCCGCGCAGTCCGGAATTCGTCATCCTGTTTATACCGGGCGAGCAGTTCCTGGCGGCGGCTTTGGACCGTGTACCGGATTTGCAGGAAAAGGCCATGCAACAAAAGGTATTACTGGCAACGCCCACCAGCTTTGTCGGCCTGCTCAAAGTGGTGGCCTACGGCTGGCGTCAGATTTCGCTTGCCGAAAATGCCGAACGAATCCGGGATCTCGGAGAAGAACTCTACGGTCGCCTGTCTGTTTTTGGTAATCATCTGGCGAAAATGGGTCGTCAGCTGGGCGGCAGCGTGGACGCATTCAATGCAGCGGTGGGCAGTCTTGAGCGCAGTGTGCTGCCCGCTGCACGTCGCTTCAAGGAAATGGGCGTCCAGTCCCGGTCCGAAGTGCCGGAACTGCAACCCGTGGAAAAAGCGCCGCGCAAGCTCGCGGCCCCGTCTGAGTCCGACGACTAGCGGGGCCAAGGCAAATCAGCCATGGAGATTGAAGCAGGTTCCCGTGCGGATCTCGCTCCACCCGGCTCGCCGGACTACTTCGCGCTGCTGTTCGCCAGCCCACCCCTGCGTGCCGATTGGCGCGCCCTGCTCAAGCTGGAAAAACGGCTGGAGGATCTGTCGCACCAACCAATGGAACGCGAGGTGCGAAATGCCAAGCTTGGCTGGTGGGCCGGCGAACTGGAGCGCCTGACGCAGGGAAAAGCCGTGCATCCGGCGGCCATGGATGCGTACGCTGTTTTGCAGTCCCACGGGCTCGATCCGCAGCCTTTTCTCGTGCTGTTCGCCGCGGTTGTGCGAGAAGCCGGCGACGAGCTGCCAAATTCACCGGAGCAGCTCCTGGAACATGCCGCGAACCGCAGCGCCGTTATACCTTTGCTGGCAGCGCGACTGCTGAACGAATGCCCGGACTCGGAAGTGCCTGGCACTTTTACCCAGTTGGGGCGCGCGCGGTTCCTGGTCACCAAGCTGGCCGCGGGCCACATCTGCCATGGCGAAACACCGCTCCAGGCCGGGGCGCCCGAGACGCCCACCGGGACCATGCTCGCTGAGCTGGCCCGACGACTACGGGCTTCCCTGGCAGGCGAACTGGAAGCATTGCCGGTGACTGCCCGCGGGACGTGCACGCCGTTGCTGGTCATGGCGGGCGAAATCAAGGTGAGGCTGGACAGACTTGCACGAGGTTCGCCCACACAAAAGGGGTCCCAGATTGAGAGCCTGTGGCGCGCATGGCGCAACGCCCGGCGCGCCAGCCGCGGCAAATTACCACGCTGAAACCGGAGCAATTGGAAGATGAACCATTCGGTACCAGAATTTGCGCCCGCCGAGAACGAGCTGAAGGATCGGGTAATCCTTGTAACCGGCGCCGGTGACGGCATTGGCAGGGCTGTTGCCCGAGAGCTGGCCCACCATGGCGCCAGCCTGGTTCTGCTGGGGCGAACCCAGGGCAAGTTGGAGCAAACCTATGACGACATCATGGCGTCAAAGGCACCCGCACCGGCTATCTGCCCCCTGGATCTTGCCAAAGCCGAGTGGCCCGACTATATGGCCATCGGTGAGGGAATCGCCAATGACTTCGGACGACTGGACGGTATCCTCCACAATGCCGGCATGCTGGGCGATCGCTCGCCCATCGAGCACCACTCGATATCGGCATGGCAGAAAACCTTACAGGTCAATCTGACTGCACCGTTCATGCTGACCCGCGCATGCCTGCCGCTGCTGAAACAGTCGCCGGACGCTTCGGTGATATTCACCTCCAGCGGGGTTGGCCACAAAGGTCGCGCCTACTGGGGTGCCTATGCGGTCTCAAAAGCCGGATTGGAGAATCTGGCCGAAACGCTTGCGGACGAGCTTGAAGTCAACACCAGAATTCGAGTCAACACCATCAATCCGGGCCCGGTGCGCACCGCCATGCGAGCCGCGGCCTATCCGGCGGAAGATCGCGAAGAGTTGCTGAGCCCTGCAGACATAAGCCGTGCATATCTTTATTTGCTGGGACCTGCCAGCGTGGGCATAAGCGGCCGCCACTTCGATATCCAGTAATGGTCGCGAGCAGCCGTATCGGTGGCTGCGCCGGCAGTTGCGCTTCGAAAATGGATTCTGCCGGGCGCTGCTCAGAGGTCCACAAGCTCGACCTGTGATGGCGCCAGATCCTGGCCCAGAAAGATACTGCCGACCCGGGCGAAACGATCAATGTCGTCGGTGGCGAGAAAACTACTGGTGCCCGGTCCCCCGCCCCGCAGCCCCAGTTCATCAAGAACCTCGGCCACGAGATCTGCTGTGGTGCTGGCGGAATCCACAATTCGTATGCCGTCGCCAGCGGCCGCCTGGAACGTTTTTGCCAGGACCGGAAAGTGCGTGCATCCGAGTACCAGGCAATCCAGTGCCCGGTCGCTAAAGCGGGCCAACAGCGGCTCCAGATAGTGCTGCACCACTGCCCGGGGCACTTCGCCCTCGAGCCAGCCTTCCTCTGCCATGGTAACCAGCAAGGGACTGGCTACCGCATGCACCTCGGCATCAGCACGCAACTGACGGATCGCCTCCTGGTAGGCACGCGCCCTGACCGTGCTCTCCGTGGCGAGGACACCAATATGCCCTGTTTTGCTGCTGGCACAGGCCGCACGCGCGCCCGGCGCGATAACGCCGACCACCGGCAGTTCGGGGTGATTTTCTACCAGCGCATCCAGGGCATACGCGCTCGCTGTATTACAGGCCACGACCAGCATCTTGATACCTCGCTGGTCAAGGATGCGGGTGGCCTGCAAGGCATAGCGCAACACCGAGCGAGCACTCTTGGTGCCATAAGGCAGACGCGCGGTATCGCCCAGATACAGGAGATTCTCGTTTGGCAGGCGCTGGCGTAAGGCGCGCAGGACCGTCAAGCCACCCACACCCGAATCAAAAACGCCGATCGCCGCGTTATCGCTCACCGTGCCGAGCCCGTTTTACCGGTACGCCGTCGACCTTTGCCGCGATTGCCGGTGCCGGCAACTGCTGGCGGCGTCAGACCGGCTGCGTCGTAAAGCGCCCTGGTTTCGCCCGGCGTCAGTTGCCTGCTGGCTCCGGGTTCCAGTTCCCGCTGCAAACGTACAGGTCCGAAATGTGTGCGAATCAGTCGGTTGACTTTGAAACCCAACGCTTCGAACAGCCGGCGGACTTCTCGCTTGCGGCCTTCCTTCAGTACGACATCAAACCAGCGGTTGGCGCCTTCGCCGCCGCCCGCCGTGATCTTCTCAAAACGCGCCAGGCCATCCTCCAGCTCTACGCCGGCACGCAGTTTTTGCAATTCGGCCGTCGTTGGTTTTCCCAGCACACGCACTGCGTAGTGTCGCCGCACTTCGCTCGAGGGGTGCATTAATTTATTGGCCAGTTCGCCATCGGTTGTGAACAGCAGCAATCCGCAGGTGTTGATGTCCAGTCGGCCCACTGCAACCCAGCGGCCATCCTCTAGTTCGGGTAAATCGTCAAAGCAGGAAGGCCGCCCTTGCGGATCCCTGCGTGAGCAGATGACGCCCACCGGCTTGTGATAAGCGATCACGCGTTGACGCTTGCCCGATTTTGTGCCCAACACCAGTGGCTTGCCATCAAGGCACAGCTTTTCCTTGCCCGAAATTCGGGTTCCGGGCTCCGGTGCCCGTCCATTTACGGTCAGGCGTCCTGCGGCAATCCAGCTCTCGACCTGGCGTCGCGAACCGAGGCCAGCCCTCGCCAGCACCTTTTGAATGCGCTCCCCGGGCATGGGGTCAGGAATTGGAGATTACGTCTGCGGGGACCTGATCTTGGTTCGCGTCAGGATCTTGCTGTTCATCGGAACTGCGCACCAGATGCATGCGGGGGAAATTTCGATGAGAATCCGAGCCCGATCCGCTTGGCGAGGCCTCCTGGTCGTCTTCTTCCCCGCTTGCAGCGGCCCCTTCGGCCACTTCGGCCGTGGCCAGGCTCTGCGCTTCCCTGTCCTCGCCGGTCGGCAGTTCAAGCTGCACGCTTAAATCTTCGATTTCCTGTAAATCTCGCAGACTGGGAAGGTCATCCAGTTTCTTGAGGCCGAAATAATCCAGGAATTCTTTTGTGGTTCCGAACATGGCGGGCTTGCCGGGCACATCGCGATGGCCAACCACGCGAATCCAGTTGCGCTCCATCAGCGTGCGCACGATGTTGGTACTCACGGCGACGCCACGAACTTCCTCGATCTCTCCCCGGGTGATGGGCTGCCGGTATGCGATCAGCGCCAGCGTTTCCATGAGCGCCCGGGAATACCTTGGCGGCCTTTCCTCCCAAAGACGAGAGATAAACTCCGTGAACTTGGTGCGTACCTGGATTCGATAACCACTGGCAACCTCTTTTATCTCGACGGCACGGCCATCGTAGTCGTCCTGCAGTGCGTCGATTGCTTCGCGAATCTGCTTAAGTTCGGGGCGGGCAAAATCGCCGAACACCGCCTGTAACTCATCAATACTGAGGGGCCGGCCGGCAGCCATCAGTGCGGCCTCTATGATGGTCTTTATCTTTTTCGGGTCCATGATTTTCCTGTCACCGCGGCCGAACCGCTGTCCGACTCTGGATTCTACTCCATACTCGCTGCGCCGCTGGATTCCACGGCTGACTCAATTTCTGCCGCGTCCCCCGAAGCGCTGGCACGAACATGCACCGGGCCAAAAGGCTCTGCCTGCACGATCTCCAGGACCGACTCCCGAATCAGCTCCAGGATGGCGATGAATGTTACCACTACGCCCAGGCGCCCTTCTGCGGGCTTGAACAGGCGTACAAACTCGACGAATTCGCCGGTTTGCAAAGCACTCAGTATTTCTGACATGCGCTGCCGCACGGACAGGGTCTCCCGGGCTATATGGTGATGGCTGAACATCTCAGCCCGCGCCATCACTTCCTTGAATGCCACCAGCAATTCCTTGATGGACACGTCGGGTTGGGCCTTTACCAATCGCAGTTCAACGACTTCAGCCTGCGCCGGAACTACGTCTCGCTCCAGTCGCGGCAATTCGTCTATGTCCTCTGCCGCTTGCTTGAAGCGCTCGTACTCCTGCAGGCGCCTCACCAGCTCGGCACGCGGATCTTCTTCCTCACCTTCATGGCCCTCGGGCCGCGGCAGCAACATGCGCGATTTAATCTCCGCCAGCATTGCCGCCATCAGCAAATATTCGCCCGCCAGCTCCAGTTGCAACACCTCCATCAGATCGATGTACTGCACATACTGGCGGGTGATGTCTGCGATCGGAATATCCAGG
>JBFIQI010000041.1:0-18133 GCA_041609715.1 Gammaproteobacteria bacterium | reverse complement strand
CGCATGGCCAGGATCTTTTCATCTTCCGTCTCGCCCTCGACTCCGTGATTGGCCGAGAGGTTGTGGTTACTGCCGTCCTGATTGTTTTCGCCGTTGGCCGTGTTGTGCTTGCTCGAGTAACTGACCAGGTCGCGGAGCGTGAATCCATCGTGGCAGCTTACAAAGTTAATGCTGGCTGTGGGTGTCCGGCCGTTGTCACGGTACAGGTCACTGGACCCCGCAATTCGTTCGGCGAATGCACCGGTGTTGACGCTTCGATGATTCCAGAAACCTCGCACTTCATCTCGATAGCTGCCATTGCATTCTCTCCAGGGCTGTGGAAATTGCCCCAGTCGATACCCATGTGGCCCGACGTCCCAGGGTTCGGCGATTAATTTGCATTTGGAAAGTAGCGGATCCTGCGCCACGCGCTGAAAAAATTCCGCCCCAGGATTGAACTGACCGGAGCTGTCACGGCCGAGACTGGCCGCCAGATCGAAACGGAAACCGTCAACATGCATCTCCTGGACCCAGTACCGCAGGCAGTCCAGGGTGAATGCAAGAGTTTGAGGATGGGCCGTGTTAATGGAGTTGCCACAGCCGCTGTAATTTTCATAGTACATCGGCTTGCCGATGACCAGCCGGTACCATGCTGGATTATTCAGCCCGCGCATGCTCAGCGTTGGTCCCAGGTGGTCTGCCTCCGCCGTATGATTGAGGACGATATCCAGAATCACTTCGATGCCCGCCGCGTGCAGTGTGCGCACCATGAGCTTGAATTCTGTCACCGGATCATGCCTGGCGTAAGCGGCATGGGGGGCGAACAGGGCAATGGGGTTGTAACCCCAATAATTGACCAAGCCCCGCTGGACCAGGTGATGTTCGCTCAGAAATGCCGCGGTGGGCATCAGCTGTAACGTTGTAACCCCCAGTTCCTGAAGGTGGCCGATGATAGCGGGATGCGCAACACCCAGATATCTGCCGCGAGCTTCCGCAGGCACCTCAGGATGCCTGTAGGTAAGGCCTTTTACATGCGCCTCGTAGAGCACCGTGTCACACCACTCGACCTCGGGTGACCGATCGTCCTGCCAGTCGAACGCCCCGTCTACCACCACGCTGCGGGGCACATATTGAGCCGTATCGAGGTTCGCGGCTCGCGGTTTGTCAGCATCCGCGCGGGCTTCGAATAATGCTTCGTGCCATTGGAGCTCGCCGCGAAGTTGCCGGGCATAGGGATCGATCAGAAGCTTTTGCGGGTTGAACCACATGCCCGAGCGCGGTGCGAAAATACCCGCGGCGCGAAAGCCATACTCCGTTCCCGGCGGACAATCAGCGCGCTCGATTACCCAGACCCCATCAGAATTCCTGCGCATCGCATGACGGGTCTCAGCGTGCTTGTCATCGAATACGCATAGCCAAACCATTTCCGCATCGGGTGCTCGCACGCAGAACTGCGTGACCAAGCCTGTATTGTCATGCACGACATTAGCACCGAGTCGCAGTGCTGCGGACTCTATCCGTGTGTCGTTCATCTTGGTGTCAGGGCTAAGGCGCCAAGCGGTGGCACATCGAGCGACAGAAAGGCGGAACAACCGTGCATCTCACCGCTTTGTGCCTGGACGGTTTTCTGGCGAACGAACGAACTGCCACCATAGGCCTCCGAGTCACTGTCGAAAATCACATCGTAGGACGTCTCTGCAGGCACGCCGATTCTGTAATCAGGTCGCGGCACTGGCGTAAAGTTGAAAATCCAGACGATATGTTGCCGGTGGTTACGCGAGTACCGCACAAAAGCGTATACACTCTGATCGTGGTCTTCACAACTGATCCAGCCGAACCCCTCGGGAAAGCAGTCTAGCTCGTGCATGGCCGGGCGCTGTCTGTGCAGGTCATTCAGGTGCTTGCTGCACAGTTGCAGGCCGCGGTGACCGGCTGAATCGAGGAGCTCCCAGTCAAGCGACCGCTGCTCGCTCCATTCGCGGGGTTGGCCAAATTCCTGGCCCATGAACAGGAGCTTTTTGCCCGGATGAGCAGACATGAATGCCAGGTACAGACGCAGGCCGGCACGCTTTTGCCACTCGTCTCCTGGCATCTTTCCATACAGGCTGCCCTTGCCGTGCACAACTTCATCATGGGAAATAGGCAGGACGAAATTTTCACTGTATGCGTAGACCATCGAAAACGTAAGTAATTGCTGCTCGTGTTTGCGAAAGATCGGATCCGTCTGTATGTACCGCAAGGTGTCGTTCATCCACCCCATGTTCCACTTAAAGTGAAAGCCGAGGCCGCCATCGCCGACAGGCCGTGTAACGTTCGGGTAGGCCGTTGACTCTTCGGCGAACATGAGCACACCGGGAAACTGCTCCGAAACGGTATGGTTGCAAATGCTTAGAAACTCGATGGCGTCCAGGTTTTCCCGGCCGCCGAAGCGATTGGGTACCCACTCGCCCTCCTCCCTGCTGTAGTCCAGGTACAGCATCGAAGCCACGGCATCCACGCGCAAACCGTCCAGATGATACTGGTCCAGCCAGAAGATGGCGTTGGCCAGCAGAAAGTTGCGTACCTCTTTGCGGCCATAATTGAAGATCTTGGTGCCCCAGTCCATATGCTCACCCTGGCGCGGATCTTCATGTTCGAACAGGCAGGTACCGTCAAAATTGGCCAGGCCGTGCTCGTCTTTTGGGAAATGCGCCGGCACCCAGTCCATGATGACACCGATGCCCGCCTGGTGGCATTGGTCGATAAAGGCCATGAGGTCAGCGGGAGAACCATGGCGTGCAGTGGCTGCATAGTAAGCAGTCACCTGGTAGCCCCAGGAGCCGTCATAGGGGTGCTCGGCCAGGCCCATGAGTTCGATATGTGTGTAACCCATACCCTTTACGTAGGGAATGAGCTGGTCCGCCAACTGTTGCCAGCTCAAGAACCCGGTGTGGGAGTCACCCGTACGCCGCCAGGATCCCGGATGTACCTCGTAAATGTTGAGCGGGGCCTCGCGCCAGTTGGTTTTACGGCGCCGCTCCAGCCACTCCTGGTCATTCCACACATGTTGGGAGAGGTCCGTGACTACGGAACAATTATCAGGCCGGAGCTGGGTGGCGAACGCGTAGGGATCAGCCTTGAGCTGGGGACGTCCGTCGGGCCGCTTGATCTCGTATTTATAGGGTGTGCCTGCCACTACGCCGGGGATAAACAGCTCCCAGATTCCCGATTGGCCCCGGTTTTGCATCGCATGTCTTCGGCCATCCCAAAGATTGAAGGGGCCGACCACGGAGACCCGCCTGGCAGCCGGTGCCCAGACTGCGAATCGCGTCCCCCGCACCCCCTGCTCCACGGTCGAATGCGCACCCAGCTTCTCATAAATCCGATGGTGGTTGCCTTCACCGTGCAGATAAAGATCGAAGTCCGTCAACCGCGGCGAAAAGAAATAGGGATCATATTTCTTGACCTGGCGTCCGCCAGGAAACCTGACCAGCAGACGATAGGGATGCAGATTGGCCCGGGGCCGGAAAACCGCCTCGAACAGGCCGGCCGGATGCAGTTTTCTCAGCTTGCGCGGCCGCGGCCGTTTTGGTTCCTGCCAGACCAGCTGCACCGATTCCGCGTCCGGCTCGAGCACGCGCACTACCCAGGCCCGCGCACCATTTTTTCTTTTCACCTCATGAAAACCCAGCGCCGAGCGCGGAGCCGGATGGTTAGCGCTGACCAGCGCCTCGATCTCTTCCTTGCTCAGTTCCAGGCTAGCCATTCTTCAGGTTGCTCGTCTACGAAGTGCCGCCGTCCAGACCCCAGATCCGCTGGGCATATTCGGCAACCGAGCGATCACTGGAAAATTTACCCATGCGAGCGGTGTTGAGGATCGCTGAGCGCCACCAACGGGGCTGGTCGGCATAGGCTTCATCGACCCGCTGCTGTGCATCCACATAGGCACGATAGTCCGCCAGCACCAGGAAATGCTCACCAGCCGCCAAAAGATTATCCACTATGGGCCTGAACTCATCAGGGTTGTAAGGCGAAAACGCGCCCTCGGCAATCATATCCAGCACGGCTTGCAGCTCAGCGTCTTCTTTGACCAGATCCGCCGGCTGGTAGCCCTGCCGGCGTTGGGCCCGGACCTCTTCGGCAGTCAATCCAAAGATGAACATATGCTCGGCACCGATTTCTTCGAGCATCTCCACGTTGGCGCCATCCAGCGTGCCAATGGTAAGGGCACCGTTCAGAGCCAGCTTCATATTGCCAGTCCCCGAGGCCTCCATGCCGGCCGTGGAAATCTGCTGGGAAAGGTCCGCAGCGGGAATTATCTGCTGGGCGACGCTAACCCCGTAGTTTGGAATGAATACGACTTTTAACAAACGATTGGTGCGTGCGTCCTCATTAACCACAGTGGCAACGTTGTTTATCAGTTTGACGATGTGTTTGGCCATGACATAGCCAGGTGCCGCCTTGCCGGAAAAAATTACGGTCCTTGGTTGCTGCACCGCCGACGGGTTTTCCAGCAGGCGCCGGTATCGCGTAATTACGTAAAGGATGTTGAGAAGCTGGCGCTTGTATTCGTGAATACGCTTGATTTGCACATCAAACAGTGATTCAGGATCCGCCTCGACCCCCAGCGTCTGGCTGATCAGCCGTGCCAGACGCTTCTTGTTAGCCAGCTTGATTGCTGCAAAGGTCTGCTGAAATGCCGGATCGTCGGCCGCCTGCTCCAGCCCCCGCAGTCGGCCGATATCTCTCTGCCAACCATCACCGATACGCTCGGTGATGGCTGCCGACAGCGCCGGGTTGGCGAGTTCCAGCCAGCGCCTCGGGGTAACACCGTTGGTGACATTGGTAAATCGATCCGGGAACATCTCGTAGTAATCCCGAAAAATGGTCTCTGTCATCAGCTTCGAATGAAGCTCCGCCACACCATTGACTTTGTGGCTGCCGGCAATGGCAAGATAAGCCATGCGTACGCGTCGTCCGTCGTATTCGTCGATCAGAGACATGCGCGCCACTTTTTGCGGGTCATCCGGGAAACGCTCGCGGCAGCGCTGCAACATGTCGTCGTTTATTCGATATATGATCTCGAGGATTCGGGGCAACAACCCTTCGAACATGGGCAGAGGCCACACTTCGAGGGCCTCGGGCAACAGCGTGTGGTTGGTGTAGGCAAAAACGCCCTGGGTCAGGTCCCAGGCGCGTTGCCAGTCTAATCCGCGCTCATCGGTAAGAATGCGCATCAGCTCGGGTATCGCCAGAGCCGGATGTGTGTCGTTCAGTTGTATTGCGACTTTATCCGGCAGTCTCTCGATTTCTCCGCATTCCTCGTCAAAGTCGCGCAAGATGTCTTGCAAGCTGGCGCTGACGAAAAAATACTGCTGCGCAAGCCTGAGCTCCTTGCCCTGCGCTGTAGTGTCGTCTGGGTACAGAATCCTAGAAAGGTTTTTAGCCTGTATTTGCTCTTCAACCGCCTCGGCATATCGCCCCGCGTTAAAGGCCGACAGTTTGAAGGGATCTATCGCTCGTGCGCCCCACAGGCGCAGGTGGTTTACGGTTTCACCGTCACTGCCGGGGATCGGCGTATCAAATGCCAGCGCCACGACATCGTGGGTGCTCACCCATTCCCGCCTGCCATCTGGTTTTTCTATTACCTTGCCGCCAAACTGAACATTGTATTTTCTCGACATGCGGCGCACTTCCCAGATATTCTGAAAATGCAGCCACTTGTTGGCCTCCTCCAGCTGCCCTCCGTGGGCGTCGAATTTCTGGGTAAAAATTCCATAATCGTAGCGAATCCCGTAACCGAAGCCGGCGATCCCCAGCGTGGCCATGGAATCCAGGTAACAGGCGGCCAGCCGACCGAGTCCGCCGTTGCCAAGACCGGCATCTACCTCCTGGTCGGCAATTTGTTCCAGGTCCTGCCCCAGGGTGTTCATGGCACTGGCAGTCGCATCGCCAAGGTCCAGATTGAGAACAGCGTTGCTAAGCGTTCGACCGATGAGAAATTCCAGCGACAGATAATAGACTTTCTTACGTTGCCGACTGCGATAGCGATCCTGGCATTTCAACCAGCGGCGAAACAAATGATCGCGAATAGCCCAGCCACTGGCGCGATACCACTGGCGCAGGTCAGCTTCCGAGGCCCCCGCACCAACCTCCAGCGCCAGCTTGTCAATGATTCGCTGGGTAAGCGCCTGGGCATCAGTGTGCAGCTCGCTGGGCTCGGGTATGGATTGCTTTTGTGAGGCCATTCTTGCGCACTTTCCTAATTAAAAAGTCACCATCGAAGATCGTTCAGCAACCCCGGTCAGGGTGTTCGCCGAGATGCGGCTGGCCAGCCCGGTCGTGCTGTTTTGTACAGCAACTGCCCGGCCATAACAACCGTGAATGGCAAAGGTGAATTAACCAGGGAGCCCCGGCCACCGAAACGAGGCGCGGCGATCGCCCTGGGGCCCGCGCAAGGTCAACGGCGGGTGGCAACACGACGCACCGCATCAGTACCTGCCTGTCGTTCAGGGGCTCGGTACCCAGCCCGCGTCTTTCGCAACTTGCAGGCTTGCTTCAGACTGGCGCCGGACGCGCTGCCAGTCGCCATTCTCTGCACCCTCTTGCGGCCAGGAACCACCAACGCAAATGACATTTGGCAAGCGCAGGTAATTTGCCATATTGCCCTGGTTAATCCCCCCGGTAGGGCAAAAACGCGCCTGGGAAAAAGGGCCATTGAAAGCTTTCAGCAGGGTGATACCCCCGATCGCACCTGCCGGGAATAACTTGAATATCCGAAAACCGGCTTCCATCCCGCGCATCAGTTCCGATGCTGTGGCTACGCCGGGTAACAACGGGCAGTCTTCGAAGGGGCTGGCCGCTGCGAGTTTGGCTGTAAGACCAGGACTGACGGCAAAGCGGGCGCCGGCACTCCGCACTTCGCTTAGCTGTGCGGGCGTGACCACGGTTCCGGCGCCGACGACAGCATCGGGCAAGGCACGGACCATCGCCTGGATACACTCTAGCGCTTTGGGGGTTCGCAGCGTAACTTCCAGAACACTCAGACCTCCCGAGCACAACGCCTCGCCGAGCGCCACTGCTGCGCGCGGTTCTTCGACCTTTAAGACTGGAATCACCGGCACCGACCCCAATATGTCGGAGAGCGTGCTGGGCGCGGTCGTCATTTGCCCCTGGCCTCCTGCTCCAGCGCATCCCGGTAAAGGGCAGCACTTCCCAACAAACCCGGCAAAGGTTCGGTAACCACAAAGGTCGGCATGTTTGCAACGTATTGGCTGAAGCGGCCCTTGGACTCAAAGCGCGCACGAAAATCGCTGGCTTTCAACTCCTCGAGCATGCGCGGCACAATTCCTCCCGCAAGATAAACACCGCCCTCGGCGCCGACAGCCAGAGCAAGATCCCCGGCAACACTGCCAAGAATTCCGAAAAACCTGCTGAGGGCGTCGGAACAATCCTGGCAAGTGCCGTTGAGCGCTCGCTGGCTGACTTCTTCCGGTCGCAGCGGTTCTATGCTGCGATGGTTGATTGCCGCCAGTGCTTCATACAGGTTGACCAATCCCGGTCCTGACAAAAGTCGTTCCACCGATACACGGTCAAATTTTTTCCACAACCGCTCGAGAATTCTGACTTCCAAGCTGTCAGATGGCGCAAAACCAATGTGCCCCCCCTCCGTTTGTATGGTGGTGATGGTATCTCCCGCCTGCACCAGGGCTGATACGCCGAGACCGGTACCCGGCCCCAGCACGATCGCGGGATGTCCTGGCTTCACAGAGCCACCGCCAATTTTTTCAAGATCTTCGGACATCAGTTCAGGTATGCCGCGAGCAACTGCCTTGAAGTCATTGACGACCAGCAGGCGCTCCAGAGCGAGGCTCGCCTGCAGAGAGCTGATGGATAGCGACCAGGCGAGATTGGTCATAGTCACCCGGTCGCCCTCTATGGGCGCGGCGATGGCCAGGCAGGCGCCAACGGGTCTCGACAGCGTTTTTGGGAGTCGTGTCAGATACTCAGCGATGGCAGCTTCAAGACTCGCGAAGTCGTGTCCTTTCAGCTTTTCTACATGGGTTAACTGTAACGATCCTGCTTGCGCCAGAGCAAAGCGCGCATTGGTCCCGCCGATATCGCCCAGTAGAATCTGGTCAACCATGATCAAGCATGTCCTTGTTGAACAGCGCGCAAGCGCCCTCCTCCGAAGAATTTACCGCATTGCGCATCACGGAAAACAACTCGCGACCCAGACCATGATGCGATTCGGCAAATCTCGCAGGTGCACAGTCACGCGCTGCCAGCTCGGCTTCATCCAGCAAGACCTCAACGCTACCGGCATCCATATCCACCCTGATGATGTCTCCGTCCCGAACTTTCGCCAGCGGACCTCCATTTGCTGCCTCTGGCGTCATGTGTATCGCCGCGGGGACCTTGCCGGACGCGCCCGACATGCGCCCATCGGTTACCAGGGCAACCCGCAAGCCGCGATCCTGCATGACGCCCAGATACGGGGTCAATTTGTGCAACTCCGGCATGCCGTTAGCGCGGGGCCCCTGGTAGCGCACAACGGCCACCATGTGATCGCCTAGCTGGCCTGCTTCGAAAGCAGCCTTCAAATCATTCTGGTCATCAAACACGCGTGCTGGCGCCTCAACCAGCCGGTGTTCGGGCCGCACTGCCGAAGTTTTTCCGATGCCACGGCCCAGGTTGCCTGTCAGCAGATTGAGCCCGCCATGGGCATCGAATGGGTTGCTCACGCCCCGAAGAACCTCCGGGTCACCGGACTCCACGGGTCCGGCTTGCCAGGCCAAAGCATCATCCACGAGTACCGGCGCCTCCGTGTAGCGCTGCAGTCCCGGTCCCGCCACCGTCGGAATATCGGCATGCACCAGCTCCGCCTCGAGCAGAGTGTGGGTCAAAAAAGCCATGCCGCCTGCCGCCTGAAAATGGTTTACATCAGCACTGCCATTTGGATACATGCGGGCCAGCAGCGGCACTGCCCCGGACAATTCATGAAAATCTGTCCAGTCAATGCTGATGCCCGCAGCTGCGGCAATAGCTACCAAATGCAGCGTGTGATTGGTCGAACCACCGGTTGCGAGCAGCCCTACGATGCCATTGACAATCGACTTCTCATTGACGACTTCGGCCATGGGCGTGTATTCGTTTCCGTTGCGGGTTAGCTGCGTGACGCGCTGCGCTGCCGCCCGTGTCAGAGCATTCCGTAACGGCGTGTTGGGATTTACGAATGAAGCGCCGGGCAACTGCAATCCCATCAGCTCCATCAGCATCTGGTTACTGTTTGCTGTTCCATAAAAAGTGCAGGTGCCCGGACTGTGATAGGAGCGTGCCTCCGCCTCCAGCAACTCATCCCGGCCAAGCTTACCCTCGGCAAATTGCTGGCGGATATGCTGCTTTTCCTTATTCGGCAGACCTGAGGGCATAGGTCCGCCGGGGACAAAAATAACCGGCAAGTGACCGAAGCTCAGGGCACCGACAAGCAAGCCGGGCACGATCTTGTCACACACTCCCAGGCACAGCGCGCCATCGAACATATTGTGCGAGAGCGCCACTGCAGTCGCCAACGCGATCGTGTCACGACTGAACAGGCTCAGCTCCATGCCCGGCTGACCCTGGGTGACACCATCACACATGGCCGGCACACCGCCTGCAAACTGGGCCGTGCACCCCTGCTGGCGCACCGCTTCCTTGATAAGGAAGGGAAACCCGTTGAGCGGCTGATGCGCCGAGAGCATGTCGTTGTATGCAGACACAATGGCGATATTGGGCCTGGCAAGCGTCCGGATTACGTTCTTGTCATCCGCATCGGCGGCAGCGAAACCATGTGCCAGGTTTCCGCAGGACAATACCGAGCGATCCCCGCCTTCCTTCCGCGCCGCTTGCATGCGCGCCAGGTATGCGCCGCGCGATCTTGCGCTGCGCTTAATGATTCGCTCGGTAACGCTTGCTACTGTCTTATGCATGTTTCAGATCCTGATAATCCTCAGGGCGCCCAGAAAACCCGCACCGGAACCTGGCGCTGCCTGAGTATGGCGCGCACCGGCATTGCTTCGTCCGGACCTTCGTCCAGAGCCTCGTTGAGAACCCGCCATTTGGATTGCCCATAGAGCAGCAGGCAAACCAGCCTGGTATCGAGCAGGGTTGGCAAGCTCAGGCTCACGCGAGCGTGCTCCATGGAAGCTGGTTGTGCCGCGACGACCCGCGACGAAGCGGATGGCTTAAGACCCGCCGCAAGTCCGGGATCGTCAGGAAATAAAGAAGCCGTGTGCCCGTCCGTACCCATGCCCAGTATGGTCATGGCAGCAGGCCATGTGCAGCGCCGCAGTCGGGCATTACACTCTGCCACGCCCTCAGTCGGGCTGGCTGCCTTCGTTTTGAGGCTTATGAATTGCGCCCTGCCGGCCCGCCCCCGGAGCAGCGTCGCCCTGAGCATCCGCGCATTGCTGGCCGGATCGCTCTCTTCCACCCAGCGTTCGTCCGACAGCGTTACGCTGATGTTTTCCCATTGCAGCTCTGCCGCGGACAGCGCCTTGTAGAATTCTGCCGGCGTGCTCCCCCCGGATACCACCAGCAGGGGCGCCGCTGCCGAAGCGCCGTGCAGCTGTTGCATGGTCGTGGCCAACAAAGCGCGCTCGCAACTGGCTCGCGACGAAAATCGCCAGATGGCCAGGGCAGCTTCCGCTTGCCAGCTTCCCGCGCTGTTACCGGGCGTCGGGTCCGTCACAATGAAACCTCGGCTGGCGGCCCCCAGGTCCTGCCATCGCGCCGGATCAGTTCATCCGCCGCGTCGGGTCCCCAGGATCCTGCTGCGTAGGGCAATGGACGCTGGCCGCTGTCATTCCAGCCCGCAAAAATCCTGTCCACCCAGCGCCAGGCTTCCTCCGATTCATCACCGCGCACGAACAGCGTCGGATCATTGCGTAACACATCCAGTAGCAGGCGTGCATAAGCGCCGGGCGTGCGAGGGATGTCAAAAGCTTCCTTGAAGTTCAGGTTCAGGGCGACTGGCTTCATCCGTATGCCCTCGGCCACGCCGGGAATCTTGCTGAGCAGCATCAGTTTGATGGTCTCCTCCGGCTGCAGCCTCAGGACCAAACGATTGGCAGCCCGATTGTGTCGCAAATCAGTGCCAAAAATTGAATGTGGGACATTGCGAAACTGGATTATCACTTCCGCGAAATTGGCGCGCAGTCTTTTTCCCGTGCGCAGATAAAAAGGCACGCCGGACCAGCGCCAGTTGTCGATGAAGGCCTTGAGCGCCACGAATGTCTCGGTCCGGCTTTCTGCGCGTGTGCCGTGGCCCTCAAGATAGCCCGGCACACTCTCTTCATCCACTGTACCGGCTTCGTACTGACCCCGCACGGTATGGTGCGACACCGCCTCACCCTCGATCCGTCGCAGCGAACGCAGGACCTTGAGTTTCTCGTCACGCACTGCGTCTGCGTCCATGCTGCCCGGAACCTCCATGGCGATCAGGCACAACAACTGCATGAGATGGTTTTGAACCATGTCACGCATGGCGCCAAAGTTATCGTAATAGCCGGACCGGCCCTCAACGCCGATAGTCTCGGCGGCAGTGATCTGCACATGATCGACACCTCCGCTGTTCCATATCGGCTCGAACAGGCGGTTGGCAAATCTGAGCGCCAGCAGATTCTGGACCGTTTCTTTGCCAAGATAATGATCGATTCTGAAAGTTTGTCGTTCCTTAAAGAAAGCCCTTACCTGTCGGTTGATAAGCTGCGCCGATTCCAGGTCATTGCCCAGGGGCTTTTCCAGGACCACGCGACTCTCGTCATTCATCAGGCCGGAACTTGCCAGATTCTCACATATGGCCGGGAACAGAGTGGGCGGCACTGCCAGATAAAACACCTTTGCAGTGCTGCCGCCCTCGCGACAAAATGCATCCAGTCGCGCGTAATCCTCAGGTTTGCTGGCGTCCAGTTTTTGGTAGTGGAGTTTTTCTGCCAGCGCGTCCCAGGTGGCCGAATCAAAATCTCCGGCTGGCAGGCGCTGTTCCAGGTTGGTCCTGGCCTCTTGCCGATATGCCCCGGTTTCCAGTTCCGTCCGCGCAATAGCAACGATGCGCCCGGCACGGCCCAACAGGTCATCGCGTTGCAAATAATAGAGGGCAGGCAAAAGCTTGCGCTTGGCCAGGTCGCCATTACCCCCAAAGATAATAAAGTCGCAGATCTGCTGATTTTTCATGGTTATTGTTGGACGGATCCGGCCGACGCCCCTGCCAAGCAATTTGCAAGTATACCGAAGCGCGCAGGCAATCCCATCGCCTGCCGGCGATTGGCTGTGCAGATCTGGACGATTGTTGGCTGCTTGCTGCTATTCGACGCGCTGGTCGATGCTGAGTCTGATGGCCCCGGAGTCTGAAACCGTGTTCATATCCACTTCGGCAAACAGGTCGCCCGGCTTGGCCTCGGCGGTACCGCTCACCGCGATGCGAGCCACCACCTGGGCGACGGGCATCGTAACGATATTGAGTCCCTCGACCATGGAGTCTCGTTCGGACAGCGTGATCTCTGCCGGCAGATCACCAACACGCAATCGCCTGACGGCCAGCGGCGGCCCCCCCTGGGACCCTCTCGCCAGCACAAACAGAGGTGTCTGGGCGGAAATACCGTTCAGCAATTCCGGTGGTGCGCTGACCATGACTCTCAGCGTCCCGGGTTCCGGAGCTGGCGCCGGGGCGTCGGCAACAGTAGCCGGGGTACCGCCGGCTGCACGAATTTGCTGTTCGAGGACCCCGACAAGTTCAGCCGGTGGATTTTGCGCCAGCAGCTCTTGCCAGCGCGAAACCGCCAGATCACGCTCACCGCGCTCAAAAGCTGCGGCGGCGCCGTACCAAAGCGCTTTTGGGTTTAGCGGTTGTGCTGCCAGTACTTCCTCGAAGAGTTGCCCGGCCTGACCCAGCAGATTGTTCCTGTCCGCCAATACCAGGGCTTCCGCGTACTCGACGCTCAGCACAGGATCATTCTGCGGACCCAGCTGACGCGCGCGCCCGAAGGCTCCCACTGCATTGACGTAATTACCCACAACCATGTAAGAGCGACCCAGCATAAACCACTCCTCGGAATTGCCGCCTTCACGTTCCAGCCGCTCGGCCAGCTGCACGATGGCCGATTCAACACTGGCGACGGATTGCGGTGGAGTTTCCGGGGCGCGCCATTGTCCCTGGTAAA
The DNA here is from genome assembly GCA_041609715.1 of Gammaproteobacteria bacterium. Lineage (GTDB taxonomy): Bacteria > Pseudomonadota > Gammaproteobacteria > Steroidobacterales > JABDLF01 > JABDLF01. The sequence goes on along the minus strand of JBFIQI010000041.1, from coordinate 4,973 downwards.
AGTACAGACCAATCACCAGTGCCGGCAGCAACGCACCAGTAGCGATCACCGTGGCGTAGCGTGGCTGTGGTGAACCGGCCCGGAAGATGGGCACCAGCAACAGCGCCACCACGCCTACCACCAGGACTGCGACAATGATCCAGAACAGCGTCATGATGCGTTCCCTGTTTCATCTGGCTTTGATTCGTCTGCACCGCGCGCCACCTGCCGGCGCACGGCACCCACCATCAGCCATACACCAATTCCCAGCAGCAACACAGGAGCCGCCCACAACAGCCAGTTTTTGGGGGCCAGACTGGGACGATAAAGAACAAAATCGCCATAACGGTCAGTCATGTAGTTGAGGATTTGCTCGTCGGTCTCTCCAGCCAGCAGCCTGGCGCGCACCTGCTTGCGTAAGTCTTTGGCCAGGTCTGCATTGGAATCAGCAATGTTCTGGTTCTGACAGACGAGACAGCGCAGCTCCCAGGTAAGCTGTTCGTATCGTGCCTGCAGTGCCGGATCTTCCAGTGGACCCTCTTTGTCGATGGCGATGGCGGCAGGTGCGCTCGCCAGCATCACCAACAAAAATAAAGCGCGTATCACCGTTGCGTCCTCAATTCGCGAATAATGGGTAAAATTTTGGTTTCAAAAATAAGTGGCGTTAGCGGACCAAGATGCTTGAACCGCACGATGCCATTGGCGTCGATAAGGAAAGTTTCAGGCGCACCGTAAACACCCCAATCAATGGCCACCTGACCGTCGGGGTCGTAGGCGCTGGCTACGTAAGGATCGCCCAGCCGGTCCAGCCAGTTCAGAGCAGCATTGCGTTCGTCCCTGTAATTGAGTCCGAAAATCGGCACTTCGCCGCTCTCGGCAATGGCCAGCAGGGTATTGTGTTCCTGGCGACACCCCACACACCAGGTTGCCCATACGTTCAACAGGCTTACTTCTCCTTGCAACGCATCGCTGCCAATCGTTTGCGCAGGATCGCGCAGCGTGGGCAACTCAAAGCTGGGCGCAGGTTTTCCAATGAGCGGCGATGGCACTTCTGACGGATCAAGCTGCAAGCCCCGGAAAAACACCAGGACCATCAGACCAAAAACGGCCAGTGGCAGTAAAAACTTAAGCATCAGGCCGTGCCCTGCGCGGGCTCGGCGGCGACACCGGACTGTTCTCGCGCGGCCAGGCGGTAACGACGATCAGCCGCAGCAAGCATCCCACCCAGCGCCATCAGTATCGTGCCAAGCCAGATGAAACGAATCAGTGGCTTGTATTGCAGCCGCATGCTCCAGCCGCCGTTGCCCAGCGGTTCGCCCAGGGCGACGAATAAATCGCGATCGAGGCCGGCATCGATGGCCGCCTCCGTCATGGGCGAAGTCTGGACGCGATAAATACGTTTTTGCGGCCGCAAGGTGGCGATCTCCTGGCCATCCTTGCTAACCACGACACGGCCTTCCGTGGCTGCGTAATTGGGGCCGTCAAACTGACGCAGGCCCTCGAATCGGAAGTTGTACCCCGCCACTTCAATGTCGTCACCCGGGGCCATTCCCGTATCGCTTTCGATGCTGAAACTGCTGGTCACCGTTACACCGATCACGAACAGGCCAACGCCCAGATGGGCGAGATTTTTGCCCAGGACGGCACGGGGTATCCCGCTGATGGAGCGTTGCTGGCGCAACATTGCCAGCGGTTCCATCACGGATGAGGCGATGATCCAGACTCCGGCAAACAGCCCGACGTAAGTCAATACGCTGGTGGCACCATAGACCAGCAAACCCAGCCCCAGCATGCCGACAAGACCAATCACGAACGGCCAGCGCAAGCTGGCCATCAGCCGCTGCCAGTCATCCCTGTACCAACGCACATGGGGGCCAAGTCCCAGCAAGATGGCCAGCGGCAGCATGGGTACCATGAACACCAGCGAAAAATACGGTTCCCCCACACTTATTTTGCCGAGCCCAAGTGCGTCCAGGATCAGCGGGTATAGGGTGCCCAGCAAAATCAGGCCAGCGGCCACGACCAGCAGCAGGTTGTTGATCAGCAGGAATGTCTCCCTGGCGAAGGGCTTGAAGCCTTTACCCGGCGCCAATTGCGGCGCCCGCCAGGCATACAGACCCAGGGCGCTGCCGATGACCACCACCAGGAATGCCAGAATGAACACGCCACGGGCCGGATCACTGGCGAACGCATGTACGGAGACCAGCACCCCGGAGCGCACCAGGAAGGTTCCCAGCAGACTCAGCGAGAATGCGGCGATGGCCAACAAAAGCGTCCAGCCGGGGAATGCGCCGCGCTTTTCTGTAACGGCCAGGCTATGGATCAACGCCGTGCCCACCAGCCAGGGCATGAACGATGCGTTTTCCACCGGATCCCAGAACCACCAGCCGCCCCAACCCAGTTCGTAATAGGCCCACCAGCTGCCGAGCGCTATGCCCAGGGTCAGGAACAACCACGCCACCGTGGTCCAGCGGCGGGTCCAGCGCGCCCAGCTTCGGTCCAGTTTGCCACCCAACATGGCCGCAATCGCAAAGGCAAAAGCCACCGAGAATCCAACATACCCCATGTACAGCATGGGTGGGTGTATCACCAGAGCCGGGTCCTGCAGGATCGGGTTCAAATCACGGCCATCGGCAGCGGCCGGCAACAAACGCTCGAAGGGGTTCGAAGTGAACAGCGTAAACAACAGGAATCCAACGCTCACCAGGCCCATAACGCCGAGAACCCGCGCAGCAAAGGCGCGTTCCAGGCCCGAAGAAAACATGGCCACCGCCAGGGTCCACCCCGAGAGCACCAGTATCCAGAGCAACAGCGAACCTTCATGCGCGCCCCAAACGGCAGCAATGCGGTAGCCCAGCGGCAGAGCCGAATTCGAGTTCTGCGCGACATAGGCAACCGAAAAGTCGTTGATCACGAAGGACCAGGTCAAAGCAACAAAAGCCACCAAGGTCAGCGCAAACTGGCTGAAGACCGCCAGCCGGCCCGCACTGATCAGCGCGCTATCGTCACGCCAGGCTCCGAACAGGTTGTACCAGCCCTGTGCAATACACAGACCCAGTGCGAAAATCAGGCAAAAGTGTCCAAGTTCGGCAATCATTACTGTTTGTTACTCGTCTCTCGCGGCGTGGATGGCATCGGAAACTTCAGGCGGCATGTAGTTCTCATCATGCTTGGCAAGAACTTCGCTGGCCACGAAGGTCTGCTCGTCCATGCGGCCTCGCGCAACCACGCCCTGACCGTCCCGGAACAAGTCGGGCAGAATGCCGGTGTACTGCACCGGGATAGTCTCCTTGGTGTCGGTCACCTCGAAACTCACCGTCAACGACCCCTCGGCCCGCTTGATGCTGCCGGGAATGACCAGGCCTCCCACCCGGATAACTTTGTCAGCGGGTGCCTCGCCAGAGAGCACCTGGGTCGGAGAATAAAAATAAAACAGATTCTCTTTAAACGCCTGGGTAGCCAGGGCCACACTGAGCGTAACCCCTGCCAGTACCAGCGCCACCCAACCCATACGTTTTTGCCGAGGCGTCATTTTGTTTCCCCTTTCACTGTCGTAATGCGGCGTCGCGCCTTGGTGACCATGCGTGCAAATCTTGCTTTGGCTGCCAGCCAGTTCCAAACCAGAACCACCAAGGTCAGGCCGACTGCGCCCCAGACGTAACCTGCATAGCCACCCATGTTAATGAATTCCTGCATAACTTATTTCAACACCTTTTGCAGCCAGCGCGCGTTGCGCTCTCTGTCCAGAATCTCGGCCCGGGTTCTGACAAACACCAAAGCCATAAAATACAAAGTGCTACCCAAAGCCATGACCAGCAATGGCCACAACATATCGAAGGTTATCGAAGGTGAACTCAGCTTCGTAACCGTGGCGCCCTGGTGCAGCGTATTCCACCAATTAACCGAGTAATGAATGATCGGCACATTAACGATACCCACGATGGCAAGCACCGCACTGGCGCGATCTGCCTTGCCAATATCATCGAATGCATTGCGCAGAGCGATATATCCTACGAACAGAAAAAGCAGAATGAGTTCCGATGTCAAACGCGCGTCCCATTCCCACCAGGTGCCCCACATGGGCTTGCCCCAGATAGAGCCTGTTGCAAGCGCGAGAAAAGTGAAAGACGCGCCCGGTACGGCGCAACTGGCAGCGACGGCGTGGGCAAGCTTGATGCGCCAGACCAAGCCTATGCCCGCAGCGGTGGCCATCATCGAGTAGGCAAACAGGGACAACCAGGCGGCGGGCACGTGCACATAAATTATACGGAAGCCGTCACCTTGTTGGTAATCCGCGGGTGCAAGCACCAGACCACCGATGAGGCCGGCGCCCAACAGTAGCAGGGCAGCCCAGGAAATCCAGGGCAGCAAGGCACCGGCTATGCGGTAAAAATGCGGTGGCGAAGCAAGCTTATGAAACCATGTCCACATAATCATTAATCCAGGCTGATCTTAATGGCGGCACTTACAGCAAAGGGAGCCAGGCTGACTGCCAGCGCCAGCAGCGAGCCCAGCAGAAACAGCGGTCCGCTGGCAGGTGCCCCCTGAACCGAAAGATCCATGGCCCGCGCGCCAAATACCAATACTGGAATCATCAGCGGCAGCACCAAAAGCGACAATAATACACTGCCGCGTCGCAGACTCACGGTAAGCGCAGCCCCGACCGTACCCAGCAGCATCAGAATCGGCGTACCCAGCAATAGTCCCGCCACCAGCACTCCCAGTGCTTCGCCAGGCACGAAAAACATCCGTGCGATCAGGGGCGCCACCAGTACCAGCGGCAATCCCGTCAGCAGCCAGTGTCCGGCTGCCTTGGCCAACACCAGTAGCGGCAGCGGTACGGGGCTCAGTGCCATCTGCTCCAGGCTGCCGTCCTCGAAATCGGTTTTAAACAGGCCTTCCATCGATAACAAGGTTGCCAGTAGCGCGCCGACCCAGATGACTCCGGGGGCCAGTTCCACCAGCAGTTGCGGGCGCGGGCTAAGCGCCAATGG
>JBFIQI010000040.1:0-18350 GCA_041609715.1 Gammaproteobacteria bacterium | reverse complement strand
GCGTATTTAGCGCCATACGGTCAAGGATGGCCCTTGGAGCAGGGAGAACCTGGAGACTTTGGGTTCAGGGATGATATGGGGGTCATGGATGACCTGGGGGGTTTCGCAGCGCCCCTCGCAACCCAGCCCAAAGTGACCACTCACTCCAGGTTCTCCCACCACTAATTCGATCGCCACTTTTTCAATTTGTGAGCGAGAACGTCGACTGGAGAGGGCTCTTTGTTTTCCAGTCCTTTCCGAATCCGGTCAATATTCTGTTTGCAGGCTTTATAGCCCTCCTGCACCAGGCGCGTGACGTTGGCTTCACCCGGTTTACCGTATTGTCGGACATCGAGGCTGATAATCAGGTCAGCAGTTTGAGCATTCAACTTGGATTGGTTGCTTACGGCAATTTCAATGGCATTCAGGATTACATCGATGATCCCGTTTGGGCGCTGAAGCTTTTGAGCTCCGCTCAAATCGATTCCCATCAAAAAATCGGCACCCATCGAGCTGAGCGTTGTTACCGGTGTATGCTCGACGATGCCGCCGTCGATCAGCAATCGATCCCCCATCTCCACCGGGACAAATATCCCGGGAATACATGAACTGGCCATTACAGCTTCTGCGGCAGACCCGCTCTTCAAAATGACCCGCTCACCCGTTGCAACATCCGCAGCAATGACGGCGATCGGAATCGGCGAATTTTCCAGTTGTACGTCACCGATTTGCTCGATCATGATCTTCCGGACAGCTTTGTTCGAAAGTATCCCGTAGCGCGAGAAAGTGGTTCGGGTAATGTCCAGCCAGTCCATGCCCTTGGCAAGATCAGCGATTTCATCAGGCTTCTTGCCGAAAGCAAACAAAGTTCCGACCATGGCACCGATGCTGGTGCCAGTAATGAAGTCCGGGCGGAGATCGGCCTCCAAAAGGGCCTTCAGCACGCCAATGTGAGCGGCACCCTTGACGGCGCCGCCGCCCAGGGCAACGCCAAGAGTTGGTCTCAGACTGTGCGAACCAAGCAGTTCTCTGATCATTGGCAGACTTCTCGTATCGGGGCGTCAATTTTAAGCTACACAAGCTGTCAAGTCGCCTGTAGGTAATAGAGGCCTTGCCGGAAGCACAAAATTGCGCCACAGTTCTGCAATGGGCCGCAGCCGCGAACAAGAACAGCAGCCGCCTGATTTTCAGATTAGCGGGCAAACCGTCTATTTTTCAGGTCGCTGGACTGCACGCCGCATTGGTGATGTATCCCGAGATTTGCTTGCCGGAAGAATCCGCATGGCAGGCAAAGTTACGCTGGACCTGTCTGGGCTCGATGCCGTCGACACGGCGGGTGCCTGGGTGATACACCGCTATCGGCGGAAACTGCAGGCGAAAAACCACCAGGTTGTTATCCAGTCTGCCTCGCAATCAACCAATGATCTCCTGGATATGGTCTCCGCGGCTGGCCGAGAGAGTACCGAACTGCCCCGACCTTACCGACCGGGGCTGGTGGAGGGCATCGGCAGCGATACCCAGGAAAGGGTGGAGGAATACAAGGCTTTCCTGGCATTTATCGGACGAACAAGTTACATCGCGGTTCGTATTCTGCTGACGCCGATGCGTTTGCGCTGGCGAATGGTCATGCGGGAGCTTGAGGAGGCAGGCTTTGATGCGCTGCCAATAGTCGGATTGTTGTCTTTTTTAATTGGCGTGGTAATTGCTTACCAGGGCGGTATTTTGCTGCGTGATTATGGTGCCAGTATCTTTGTGGCAGACCTGGTCGGCCTGTCAATGACCCGAGAGCTGGCGCCCATGATGACGGCAATCATTGTAGCGGGGCGAACCGGCTCGGCCTACACGGCGCAGATTGGCACAATGATGGTGACCGAAGAAGTCGATGCCATGCGCACTATGGGCATAACCCCCATTGAGCAGTTGGTGTTACCCAAATTATTTGCCCTGGTAGTGGCTCTCCCGCTGTTAACAGTGTATTCCGACATTCTGGGCCTGTTTGGCGGCATGTTCATGGCCAATAGCCTGCTGGATCTGAGCCCCGCAACATATTTGGACCGGCTGAACGAGGCCATGACTCTCGAGAGCTATCTAATCGGTATCGGCAAAGCGCCCGTTTTTGCCATCATTATTGCCGGCGTGGGCTGCTTTCGAGGTTTCACGGTGCGGGGCAGCGCCGAAAGCGTGGGGCGCCAGACAACGGCCAGTGTCGTGGAATCGATATTCCTGGTGATCGTGGTCGATGCAGGTTTTTCCGTGATATTCAGCAAAATGGGGCTTTAGAGAAGTGCCGTCCGCAAAAGGAAATTCTTCCAATGTCGTCGAAGTGCGCGATGTGCATACGCGCTTTGGAAGCAAAGTTGTTCACAAGGGAATCAGCTTCGATGTGCAATACGGAGAAGTGTTCGCGATCGTGGGCGGCAGCGGCAGCGGCAAGTCCACCATAATGCGCGAAATCGCAATCCTCCATCATCCTAGCGAGGGCTCGGTCCGCTTGTTCGGCCATGAAGTCAGCCAGATGACCGACATCGAGGCCTTGCCGTTACGGCGTCGCATGGGGGTGATGTTTCAGTATGGTGCGTTGTTCAACAATCTCACGGTTCTCGAAAATGTCTGCGTGCCCCTGCAGGAGCATACCGGCATGCCCGCGCCCGTGATTGAAGAAATCGCGGCCGTCAAAATCGAGCTGGTCGGCCTCGAACTCGGGGTTTGCGCTATGTATCCACGTCAGCTGAGCGGCGGCATGCGCAAGCGGGCGGCCATGGCCAGGGCTATTGCCCTTGATCCGGAGATTATATTCCTGGATGAGCCGAGCTCGGGACTGGATCCCGTGAGTGCTGATGGGCTCGATGAGCTCATTCTGAGGTTGAAAGAACTGATGGGCCTGACTATTGTGATGGTCACCCACGACATGGATTCATTGTGGCGCGTGGCCGATTCGGTCATCCTGCTGGGGGATGGTGAAATCAAGGCGCGCGGAACACTGCAAGACATAATCCAGACTGATGATCCCCTTGTCGAGGCTTTTTTCGAAGGGAACAGAGGCAGGGCGGCGCGTAACCTGGCATGAACACAAGAACCAATAATGTTTTAGTAGGGCTATTCGTACTGCTGCTGCTCGGCGCGCTCATCGCCGGTGTGCTCTGGCTGAGCGCTGGGGGTCCGCCGCGGGATTATGACTACTACCTGACTTACATGACGGAATCGGTATCCGGTTTGAGTGTCGATGCCGCCGTCAAGTACAAAGGCGTGAACGTGGGCCGAGTGCGAGAAATCAAGCTGAACCCTGAAAATCCCGAGGAAGTGCGGTTGCTGTTGATGGTCCTGCAGGGTACGCCCATCAGGGAGGATACGGTTGCTACCCTTGAACTTCAGGGCCTTACGGGGTTGGCCAATATCAATCTTACGGGCGGCGGCAGAGACTCGGCGGCACTTCGGAAAGGTGACGACGAGTATCCGGTAATTCCAAGCCGGCCGTCCTTGCTGGTGCGGATGGACGATACGCTTTCCGAGCTATTGGGCAACCTGATCCAGACTTCGGCGCGTTTCAACCAGCTGATGAGTGAGGAGAACAGGCGCGCCGTCTCAGCGACCCTGAAGAGTGTCGAGAAGACAACCGCTGCCATGGCCGAAGAGTCTTCGGACTTGCGGGGAGTGGTCGAGGACGCGCGAGCGACGCTGGCAAATATACGCCGGTCCAGCGAGAAGATTCCTGCAGTCATCGACCGCTTTCAGTCCAGCGCTGACGCATTGGAAAACATGGCAAACACTCTGGCCAGGACCAGCGAGGCACTGAGCAGGACCGGCAACGCCTTGCAGCAGACTGTGGAAAGCAGCGGCAAGGACATTCAGTATTTCACCGGCGCGGCCCTGCCGGAGGCTAACGTGCTGGTCGCCGAGTTGCGACAAACGGCAGAGAATCTCAGGCGCATGAGCGAATTGCTGGAGCGCGATCCCAGTGTGTTGCTGTATGGTGGCCCGCCCCGGGAACCAGGGCCGGGGGAGCAATAAAACGATGCTGCCGTTCAATCGTTTGGTTGCTACCGTGACCAGGTCGCTATTCATCGGGGCCTGCGCGCTATTGTTGGCTGGCTGCGGGGTTCTGCCTGGCAAATCGCCGCAAAAGCCGGTCACCGACTATGTTCTGAACGCCGGACTGGCGCCGGGCGCAATGGGTGCGGTGACATCCGGCAGCGACTCCTGCCTGTCTGTGCAAGTGATGTTGCCGCGTACTGCAGCCGGCTTTAATACCTCGCGCATGGCCTACACTGACCAACGAGACAGCCTTCGTTATTTCGCTTACAGCCAATGGGCAGATAGCCCGGCCTACATGGTTCAGCCGCTGCTGGTCAGGGGGTTGCAGGAAAGCGGCGTGTTCCGGACAGTGGTCAAATCGCCGTCCCCGATCAGCACGCGCTTTCGCCTGATTGCCGACGAGCTCGCCATCGTGCAGATTTTCCAGGGCTTGGGCAGTACCCTGCGAGTCGCAGTTCGCCTCCAGCTTTTTGATGCCAGGGAGGGCCGCCTTGCATTTGACGTCCCGGTGGGCCTTGAGAGGGCGGCGGACGCCAATGCAGAGGCAGGTGTGCAAGCCGCCAATGCGCTGACCGCGGAGCTGATTGAGCTGGTCGCGACCAGGACCCGCGAGGCGGTTGACTCCCGGGCACTGTGTTCAGAGTGAAGCTATCCCTGGTTGTTCAGTAAGACGCCCCAGCGATTGCTGGTTTCCTGCCGAATTGGGTTAAAAAGTAGCCAAATTCGTCAAAAATCTGCGAAAGTGCCGCTAAAATCAAATATGAATATTTTTGAGGCGCTGCGCTTCCCGGCCAGCAAATTCAACAACCTCCGGAAAAATGCTCAGGAAGCCGGCTTCCAGCCGGACGTAGTGTTTGCTGACTTCCACGATGGATCCTGCCAGCGGATTGACGCGGCGGAGGCGCTTCGACACCCGGTCCAGCACCTTGCCGGTTTCAGTCAGCGTGGAGTAATTGCTGAGCCAGTCTTCGGCCACCAGCCGTGGTGCGATGCTCTGCAGTGGCCCTGGTAAAAGCGCATGATGCTCGGTGAGGACCTGATAAATATGGCTGATAAAACTGCTTAAGTTCTCATCACAGAAGGTATTCCAGTTTCGGGTCAGAAAGTGGTCAAAACTGATGTCGAGAATGATGCCCGCGTAACGGCGACGGCTTGCGCTGAAGAGAGGTTTGAGGACCGCCATTTCAGGATGTGAATCCGTGTAGGAGTCAACCCGCCGGTGCAACAGAATTCCCCTGCGAATGCGAGGCGTATGGCTTTTCGGCACAGGTCCTTTGACGAAGTCGCCTGCCAGGTTACCGATAAGGCTTTCGGGGTGCCTGTCTGCAAGCAAGGCGTGAGCGAGGTAATTCAAGCGCGGCTGACCGCTTCGTTGTCTCAGGCCGAGATCGCAGGCATTAAGGAGTGCTTGTTCTTTTGCCCGGAGGCTTGCAGGAATTCGCGGCCCAGCAATGCCTGTTTGCGGGCCAGGCCCCAGCGATAGCCACCCAGTTCACCGCCGGCTCTCAAGACCCGGTGACAAGGGATGAGGCATGCCACGGAATTAGCGCCAATGGCGCTGGCAATTGCCCGGGTCGCTTCTGGTTTGCCGATGTAAGCTGCCAGTTGTCCATAGGCACAAACATGGCCGGGCGGTATCCTGAGCAGAGCCTGCCAGACCTGGACCTGGAAATTTGTTCCCTGCACCAGCACCTTGAATTCCTGACCTTGCCCGCCGTCAGTGAATAAACCACGGGCCTGTCTTTCAATATGCATATCATCGTGGTGCAGGCTTGCATGGGGCCAACGCTTTTGCAGACGGTTTACTGAACTGTCCAGAGCGGCGTCGTCGACAAATTCCAGCGCGCAGATGCCTCGCTTGGTGTGGGCAACAAAAGTCCTGCCAAAAGGCGACTCAAACGTGCCATAACGGATTTCCAACCCCTCACCCAGGCGTTTGACGTCTCCGGGTGTTACTGCCTCGATGGTTACGAAGTGATCGTGCAGACGCCCCGGACCGCTCAGTCCCACCTCGAAGCACGCCTCCAGGGTTGAAGCGGAAGCCTCCAAAAGCTGCCGCGCATGCTGGACGGTCAAATACTGCAGGAACTGCTTGGGGCTGACGCCGGCCCAGCGGCGGAACAGGCGCTGAAAATGATAGGGGCTCAGACCGCATGCTTCTGCCAACTCTCGCAGCCCGGGCTGCGCTGGGGCATTCTCTCGTAAGTAATTGATTGCGCTTTCAATTCTTTGATAATCGCTGATCATGCCGATTCCTGCGGAATGTCGTTGTGGGTCGAGACTAGGGTATGCAGGGCCTGACTGCCACCCGGATCTTGCGCTTTAGGGATAGATGACGATGGGCGTCTGTTCCGCAACCGACTCCCAGATTATTTTAATGGCCCGATTACTAACCGCGATGCAGCCATCGGTCCAGTCTACGTAATCGTAGTAGTCCATGCCCTGGCGCTTCTGATCCGGTAATCCGTGGATCATGATGTTACCCCCAGGCGACTGCCCGATGCGCGAGGCGAGAGTTCGGTCTTTGGCATTTGGATAGGAAATCTTGAGTGACAGGAAAAATCGGCTGTCCGGGTTTTTGTAGTCGATGAAATAACGACCTTCCGGTGTTCGCGAATCACCGGCGTGCTGCTTGTGGCCCAGCGGGTTCGCGCCCAGCCTGATGGGAAAGGTCATGAAAACTTCATTGGACCGCACCAGTGAAAGTGTGCGCTCGGCTTTTCTGACCACGATAAGGTCGGCGGATGGGGCGCCGGCAAATGCGGGGCCGGTCAACAGAATGACAGCAAGCACCACAGAAAAAAATGCCGCAAATCCCGCAGATTGACTTGAGCGCGTTTCCAAGTCCGAAAAGTGCCCTGATCGCCCGCCTGCAGCTGCCATTGACCCATGTTACCGAGTCCGGCCGCGCCCGGGCAAGGCCAGGTGCAGCGAGGTGACACTTATGCCTATAATCATGTGAAAACACGAACTACTACAAAACGGGGAAAGCCATGGCGATCAGAATTGCGAGTTTTCTCGGGATCCTGGCATTGCTGTTTGGGTGCACATCGGAGACGCCGCCAGACTCCGGGCCTGCAGAGAATACCGCAGCAGCACCTGGGGCTCAGGGAGAATGCTCCCTGGTAATGGGTTGGGATCCCTGGGAGCCGTACCTGTTTGCCGATGTAGATGGGAATGTGCGCGGCCTGGATATTGAGCTGATCAGCGCATTTGCGGACAAAGCCGGCTGTGATATCAGTTTTATCCAGGAAAGCTGGACGACGCTGCTCAAGCGCTTGCGAGCAGGTGAGGTCGACGTCGTTGCCGGCGCAAGCCAGACGCCGGCACGCGAGGAGTTTGCGTGGTTTTCGAATCCCTACCGGCGCGAAACCTTCGCTCTCTATGTCAGGGAAACAGAGGCCTCCAAATATCCATCCACCGTGATGGCGGATGTCCTGGCGATGGGCATGAAGGTCGGAGTTGTTTCTGACTATGTATATGGGGAAGAAATTTCAACGCTGCAGGACGGCGAGCGCTTTGCCAGGCAATTCCTGGAAGTCCCGATCAGCGAATTAAACTACATTCGCCTGCTGGATTACACGATCGATGGGTTCTTGGAAGACCCGTTCGTGGCGGCGACTATTTTGCGAAAGAAAGGCTATGACGAGGACATCGAGCAACATCCGCTGGTTATCGATGGCGGTGCCGTGCATTTCATGTTCAGCAAAGCCACGGTCGACGAAAAGATCGTCGCGCGACTGAACCAAGCCATGTCTGCTCTGATCGCCGAGGGTACCTATCAGGCCATTCTGGACAAGTATATGAAATGACCTCCGGGCCGGCGGGGCGCGGCAAACGGATGGTCAGGTGGCGGCAGTGGGCAGCTCGTGCCGGGATTTCGCCGTCCAGCGGTCGATGCAGGCGCTGAGGGCGGTCAGAGCCCGGGCTTCTGATTCGGTCAGGTCGGGATGCCAGACTTCGAAAATCAACACTACTCGAACGCTGTCGCCCCGATTCCAGGCTTCGTGTTCAAAACTGTCATCGAATATCAGGCACTGACCTGCTGTCCACTCGCGTGTTTCATTGCCGACACGAATCGCGCATTGCGGCGCTACGATCAGCGGCAGGTGCACGGCAACCTTCGCATTTGAGATGCCGTGATGAGGTCGGATATGAGCACCGGGACGCAGGATTGAAAAAAACGCTTCGGGCGCAACACCCGCCAGCTCGGCCAGCGGAAGCTTTCGCAACATTGCGATGGTGCGCGGCACTTTCTCGGCGTTGTCCGTCTTCTCCTCTCCGCCCACGAATAGATGAAACGCATCCCAGCTGTGCGATCCGGCAAGGTTTTGCATAGCTTCGGGAACACGCGGTCCGGCGGCGACGTAAGGGTCGAACTCCACGCCAGGCTGCTCGAGCGCAAGAAACTCATCGCGAATGCTCTCCCAGTTGCGTTCGAAATCTGCGATCCATGAGAATTGGTCCCGCTCGAACCATGGCTGCGGCGAGAGTCCCGGCACATAGATAGATTCCGGGCGATGCAATTCATGCTCGAATTCCGGTTTTTCCCGACCGTGCTGAATCGCCAGGCACTTGCGAACCCGGGTCAGATCCTGTCCGGGAGACGCTGCCTGCAGTTTTTCCATTTCTTCCTCATGAAGCGCCATGTATTTCTCCCGCAGGGAGCGCCGTGCCTGACGAATAATTTCGGCCAGCTCTTGCGGGGCCCCCGGGCGATGGGGAATCGTTTCAAGTTCCTCGCTGGCGTCAAAAGCCGCCTGATAACAGGCCAGGGCAGTCTCAGTCTTTGAGCGGGCTTCCAGTACGCGACCAAGATGCAGCCAGCCCATAGCCAGCCCGGCATCATTCAGCACAGCTTGCCTGAGCGCCGTTTCGGCTTCGCCATATTGTTCGAGGGCATACAGTGCTTTTCCAAGATTGAACTGGCTGACGGCAGAATCAGGCCGTACCGTAACGGCCTGTCGAAAAAGCATGGCCGCTTCCGGTACTTTGCTAACCGCCATCAGGCAGTTGCCAAGTCGATTGAGTGCGCGTATATGCCGGGGGTCCTGCTTCAGGAGCCGAGCGTATGCAGAAATTGCAGCTTCAATCCGATTGGAACGCTGCAATTGACTTGCCTCTCTGAAGAGGCGCTCGAGACTGTGCTGGGAAGACATGCGCGGGTCAGACCCCGGGTTCCTTGTCAGCTCCGCGATAACTGCACCCAGAGGTGCAGGTTTCATTGACCGTTACTTCGCACAGCCCCGGCAAACCATCCGCCAGTCGATCCCAGATCCAAATCGCCAGATTTTCGCTGGTGGGATTCTCCAGGCCATCGACATCATTCAGGTAGTGATGGTCCAATTGCTCAAACAATGGATTGAAAGCCCGCTTGATATCGGCGAAGTCCATGACCCAACCGGACTGCTCGCCAAGGGGCCCCTGAACATGTATTCCGACAACAAAAGAATGGCCGTGCAATCGGGCACATTTATGGTTATCTGGCACATTGGGCAACCGGTGGGCAGCTTCGAGCTGAAAGGTCTTGTATACACGCATCGTTATATTCTCTTGGGGCGTGTATTCTTTCATGTTCCCCCGTGCATGTGAACACGAGACGCGGCAATCGGATTACAGATACCGGTGGCCGATGAATCCGGTTTAGTTGGCATGGAGTCCCGGCGGATCAGTTATGCATGCCGCACAGTTCGCGGATTCGGCTACTCAGTTGACGGTCGATGAAAGGTTTTTCGATGTAGTCGACGGCCCCCGAACGCATCGCATGAACTGCGGCACTGACATCACCCTGCAGGGCGAGGAAAATCGTGGGCGTGAACATGTCCGCGGCCCGTATGGCAGCCAGCAACTCCATGCCGCTCATGCCCGGCAGGCTGACTTCAGTTATCAGACATCCCGGGACCTCCTCTTCAAAAGCCTCGAGGCATGCTTCTGCGTTCTCGAAACAGCGCGCCTGCGCGCCCAGCGAACGCACCAGGCTGGCCACGCTGTCCTGCACCGCGGCATCAGCATCGACAATGTAAACGACCAATTCGCCGTTGCTTTCGATGGCACGAACTCCCGGACTAACAGTGCAGGTCAAGCCCCCATCTTGTTTCAACACCTGGTATTTCTCGACTTGCCGTGAAGGATTGCAACAAAAGTATGGTGCAGACTGCGCCCGGGCAAAAATACGGGAATGTACGTAGAGTCTGCCGCAGGTGCAGCAGTACTGGTGCGGGATCAGTCCGAGTCCTCGATCCTCGTGACCATGCGGACCAGGTGGGCTACCGATCTCGCGCCCATCTTTTCCATGGCCCGGGCCCGGTGAATTTCCACCGTGCGCTGGCTAACGCCCAGATCCATGGCGATAACCTTGTTGGCCTGTCCCTTGCAAACCGCTGCCATCACTTCGTGTTCGCGGGTCGTAAGGGACTCAATCCGCTGTCGAATCTCTGCTTGCTCTTTGAGCGCTGCGAGGTCTGCCGTGTTTTTCTCCAATGCACCGTTAATTCGATCCAGCAGCTCCTGGTCTCTGAACGGTTTCTGGACGAAATCCATGGCGCCCTGCTGCATAGCGTCTACTGCCATGGGCACATCACCGTGACCTGTGATGAAAATGATGGGCAATATGGAATGCAGTTCATTCAGCCGCTGCTGCAATTCCAGGCCGCTCATGCCCGGCATGCGTATGTCCAGCACCAGGCAGCCGGTCAATTCCAAGTCGTAAATTTCAAGAAATTCCTGGGGCGATGCGAAGGTCTCGGCTTCAATGCCAACTGATTTCAGCAATGTTTGCAATGCATCACGAACTGCATCGTCATCATCTACCACATAAACTTTTTGCATTTGCGAACTCATGCTCTGGCCGTCTCCCTAGTCAGTGGCAGGTCAAAATGGAATATTGTGCCGCCCTTGGGGTTTTTACGAAACCCAAGCTCTCCCTTATGCGCTTCAATTATGGATCGGCTGATCGACAGTCCCAAGCCCATGCCGGAATCTTTCGTCGTCTGGAAAGGCAGGAACAGATTTCTGGCTACTGCGGCATCAATGCCCGGGCCCCGGTCGACAACCTCCACGCGGGCCCGGTCCTCGTCTTGTGTGATTTTAATGGCAACCACGCGATTTGCGATATCCATCGGTGCGACTGCTTCAATTGCATTTCTGATCAGGTTAAGGAGAACCTGCTGAATCTGCACTTCGTCAGCAAGAATTATCGGATTTTTCGAGCAAAGTTTCAGCACCAATGCCACGCGGTGGTGGTCCGCATCGACTTCGGCCAGCTCGGCGATTTCCTGTACCAGCTCGTTTACTGATGTCAGTGTAAAAACACCGGCACGTTTTTTTACAAAGCCTCGCAGGCGCCTGATTACTTCACCGGCGCGCAGTGCCTGCGCGCTGATCTTATCGAGCAGTTCCTCCAGTTCGGATAATGCCGGGTTTCCTGTCTTTAGCATGCGCCGGCTGGCATTGGAGTATGTTGCTATTGCGGTCAGGGGTTGATTGACTTCGTGGGCAATACCGGCAGCCATCTCGCCCATGGTGCTCAGGCGGGTGACATGCGCAAGACGTTCGCGCTGCTCTCGCATTTCTAACTCTGATGCCTTGCGGGCAGTAATATCCCTGATAATTCCTACAAAGCGCGCAGAGGATTTGCCGCCAACCTCGCCGACCGCGAGATCCACAGGGAACACTCTGCCACTTTTTGCCTGAGCTTCCACCTCACGGCCCAGTCCGATAATTCTGGCATTGCCCGTTTCCAAGTACTTCTGTATGTATTGGTCGTGCTCTGATCGGTATGGTTGTGGCATCAGGATGCTGACGTTTTTTCCGATCACTTCTTGAGAGCTGTAACCGAACATTTCGGTGGCAGCACGGCTGAATTCCAGGATAGTGCCACGGGCATCAATCAGGACTATGGCGTCAACTGCGGCCTCCATGAGCGCGTCGAATCGGCCATCGGCCTGGTGCCCTTCCGAGGCCTCACTTTCATGGCTGTCGGCTTGATCCATAGGTAATTTCCGAAGGAGGCTACGCGTTAGTGCTGATATTTGCACATGTAATAGCCAATTATAACTGTACTGAGAGCGGTGAGTATCCCGCTTTGGCGTTTGTGCAAAATGCACGGGAAGTGAAGATGGCTGGAATCAGCAATATCCTGGCGGTTTACGATCCGACCCGGCGTCCGCACCTCGCCGAGCAGCCGGCGGTCGCGCGCGCAGGCGAACTCGCCAGCACCCTCGGCGCAAATCTAGAGATATTCCTGTGTGACTACAACCAATATATTTCTGGTGATCGTTTTTTTGATTCACCCGGATTGAAAAAAGCCCGCGAATCATACGTTGAGAGTCGCCGTGCACCGGTCAAACAGCTCGCCGAAGAACTCTCGAAAAAGGGTCTGTCGGTGAGTACGACAGCCGTCTGGGACTCGCCACTGTCCGATGGCATCGTTCGGGGAGTGCTCAAGTCACGCCCGGACCTGGTCATCAAAGACACGCACCCACATGCCAAGCTGCAGCGAGTAATTTTTACCAATACTGACTGGCACCTGGTGCGTGATTGCCCGGTGCCCCTGTTGTTGGTAAAGCCTTCAGAAGGTAATCCCCACGGGCCGGTCATCGTGTCAGTGGACCCCATGAATGATAACGACAAGCCGGCGCTGCTCGATCACAAGCTTGTCATTATGGGCCAGGAGATCAGCAAGGCAATGGGCTCCCGGCTACACTTGTTCCATGCTTATCCTGCGATTGTGGCAGCGCCGTCAGGCGTTCCGGTCGGTATCGAGCCGGTAGCCCTGCCAGTCAACCTGACGGATGAGAAAATAGCAGCTGCTCACAAGCGCGAGTTCCGGATGCTGGCCAAGAAATTTGGTGTGCCAGATGAGCAGTCGCACCTTGTGCAGGGAAGCCCCCGTGATGAGTTATTTGAAGTCGTTGAAAAGCTGGGGGCGAGCATGGTGATCATGGGTGCTGTGGCCAGGGGCCCGTTGCAACGCATTTTTATCGGCAGCACCGCCGAGCGCGTGCTGGGCGATGTCCCCTGCGATGTCCTTGTGGTCAAGCCCGACGGCTTCGAGTCACCCGTCAAAGCCTGAACGAAAGAGGTAAAATGACCGCCGGTCGAAGCTGGAGGCCGGTAGGTGATTCGTTATCTTGTAAGCCTGACCTACAAGGCAGCGCGGCGCGTCGTTATAACCGTCGTGGGTGTGTCGGTCATCCTGATCGGGCT
Organism: Gammaproteobacteria bacterium; assembly: GCA_041609715.1. Taxonomy (GTDB): domain Bacteria; phylum Pseudomonadota; class Gammaproteobacteria; order Steroidobacterales; family JABDLF01; genus JABDLF01. Next base: position 5,132 of record JBFIQI010000040.1, on the reverse strand, counting down.
GGCCTTGCTGGTGCTGCCAGGGCCCGCCTTTATTGTCATTCCCATCGGCTTGGCCATTCTGAGCCTGGAGTTTGCCTGGGCACGCCACTGGCTGCAAAAGATTCGCGAGAAGACCACTGAAGCCATCAAAGGGCGTGACTTCGACCACGATCCGGACCATCGGCCCTATCGTGCGGATTACCTCAACCACGAGGATCCTGATGACTGACGTTGCCCGTCAGGTACTGCACGGCGCTCCTTAGCCCAGCACCCTTCGCAGCCAGTCTCCGACCACGCCCCCGGTTACCGGGTTGACCAGGTAACCATAGGAGCGATGCACGTTGAGGCCGAGATCGTCTCGATAGTAATTGTAGATGCCTTTGTGATGATCCTGGATGCTTTCAATGAGCCCAAGTTCGATCATTTCATGGAAGTCACCGGCGAATTCCCGGTCCAGAGCAGTCAGTTCTCCCATCGCAGAGATATTGACCCAGCGATCAATCAGCGTGGGATATTTTTCTGCTCCGATGCGTTCAGCGCCCAGGATGCGCCTTTGCACGAAGTGCAGTCCAAGAGGACTGCCAAGGGTCAGCAACAGTGAAAGCTTGCGGGTTTCTCCAAGTTCGTGGCTCATTTCCCAAAGCGTATCGTAGGCAATGACAGATCCCATGCTGTGCCCAATCAGCAACACCGGTTGACCAGAGTCGAAAGCTTGAACCAGGCGGGTCTGCAGCATGGCGCGGACGCGCCTGCCGATGTCTTCTACATTTTTGAAATAAAGCATGGTCTCTTGCAGGGTCGAGCGGATTGCGGGGTTGGCAATCATAGGAATCAGAGCAGGATGCCGGTCCGCCAGGCTGTAAAGCACCCAGGCCAGCCGTGTTTTCCAGGCGTGGGCCTCGCGCTGGTCTTTTTTTGAGGGCCCCTCCGTTTCCAGCATTTGGTCGATCCAGGGCAGCTCGTTCTGGATATCCAGCTCGTGGCCGTAGAAGAGTTCGTTCCATGCCAGCAGTTCGAACCAGCGTGGATGCTGGTTAAAAGCGGTGACCTGCTCGGATCCGGCACGCGCCAGCCCGACGGACAGGCAGCGAAACAGTTGTTGCCGATGCTGTTCGGAGGCCGGTTTCGGGTTTTTTCCCGGTATGAAAATGATCAGGGGCTCGGGGTGGTCAATCAAGGCAGCCTCACCAATGTTACAAAATAAGTGTTAAAAATCATAAAGTAACCGAACTTCCAAATAATTCACTTGCTGTGAAAAGTTACGCTGGCCGAGCGTTTCCCTTGCTGCAGTCGATCCCGTGGTCTTTAATGAAAAAAGAACCCTTGCGCCGATTCGCCTGTCCAAGCCTCGGTGAAGGGGTGATTTTTGCATAAATAGAACCCACGGGACTCGTGCAAGGAGGATCATATGGCCGGCACAGGGGGCGACGGACAACTGCCGCGGTGGCTGGGCTTGAACCAGCCGGCACCCGATTTTGAGGTTATGACCACGGATGGTGTGCTGCGACTCTCGGATTACCAGGGTCGCTGGGTTCTGCTATTCGCGCATCCTGCGGATTTCACGCCGGTTTGTACCAGCGAGATTGTACGGCTGGCCAAACTGGATTCGAAGTTCAAGAAACTCAACACCCAGGTAATTGGATTGTCGGTCGACAGCCGCTATACCCACCTGGCCTGGTTAAAGTCCATCGAAGAGGCTTTCGGCATTAAGGTGCCTTTTCCCATGATTGATGACCAGAGCCGCGCCGTGGCTGATGTTTACGGGATGGTGCATCCTGATTCCAGTTCCAACCACACCATGCGCTCGACCTTCATAATCGATGACAATGGGCTGATGCGACTGATATTGCATTACCCCATGTGGGTGGGGCGATCAATCAGCGAAATTCTGCGAGTCCTGCAGGCCCTGCAGGTTGCGGACCGCGACCGAGTGGCGCTGCCTGAGGGCTGGAAACCTGGCGGAGAGGTGGTGGAATTGCCCGCCGAAACCAGGGTAGAGGCCCAGAAAAAGCTCAGTGTCGGCGAGGCGGCGCGCACCTGGTTCTCGGCCAAAAACAACCTTACTTCAAAGTCCTGACGTAAGCTGATAACTTGTTGGCAATTTCAGGTACTGCGGCGGCCGGCCCAGCGCCGGCGCGCCATCACGGGTAACAGACATGTCCACGCATAAAGCCCTGATCAGCTGGCATCGGAATACCGAAAGTTTTGCCTACCAAGATTATGATCGCCGTCACTCGTGGCGCTTTGAGCACGGTATCGAGGTGCCAGCATCGGCGGCACCGGCTTTTCTCGGTAACGAGGAATGCGTTGATCCGGAAGAGGCATTCGTGGCGAGTTTATCCGCATGCCACATGCTCACCTTTCTGGCACTGGCCAGCAAGAAGCGCTATATAGTTGACAGTTATCGGGATGAGGCTTGTGGTTACCTGGAGAAGAATGCGCAAGGCAAACTGTCGATGACTCGCGTGGTCCTGCAGCCAAAAATCGAATTCGGGGGTGAGCGTCAGCCCAGTGCCGAGGAACTCTCGTATTTGCACCAACGTTCTCACGAAGAATGCTTCATCGCCAACTCAGTGAATACCGAAGTGACCATAGAGACTGTGGACTGATATCCCGGTATCGGATTTAAGTTAGTCTGAGGCCGTGCAGATCGATCAGTTGGCGACCGCCAACTGGTGAGCCTCCCAGTCAAGAATGCCGCCGGTCAGCGAATAAACCTGGCTAAAGCCCATTGTCTCGAGGGTTTGCGCGGCCAGCGCCGAACGACCGCCGGAGCGACAATAAACCACGATCGGCCTGTCCAAGCGCGCCAGTTCCGGCGCTTTGGGCTCGCATGCGAGTGCCGGGTGGGCCGCTACCTGAAACTCGAGCACCCCCCGCGGAATATTGACCGCGCCGGGAATACAGCCCTGTTGAAACTCCGACGGCTCTCGGACATCGATGATGACAAGATCCGCCTTTTCGGCCATCTGCGCCGCAAGTGTCTTTGCGGGTAGCTCTGAAATGGTCAGTTTCGCCTGGGCGATGAGTTCTGCTGCAGTTTTCACCTGTTGAATTCCTGAAAGTTGTAAGCCGTCAAAGTAATTGGGGCAGCGTGCGCCAGAGTATGTAAGCGCCCATAAGCACCAGGAAGGCACCAAAAATCTTGCGCAAAGTTCTTTGAGGCGTGCGGCTGGCCAGTCGATTCCCGGACCAGCTCCCCACGATGCCCAGCGCGGTTACGATGCCCAGTACCGGCCAGTCCAGCTCCAGCCCCTGGGTACCCAGCACGCTCAGGTATTTGATAAATCCGCTGTACGATTTGAGGGCGATAATGACCAGGCTGGTGGCGACCGCGCGATGCATGCTCAGGCCGCCGAGTAAGACCAGCGCCGGTACGATAAGAAAACCGCCACCAACGCCGACCAGTCCGGTCAGGGCGCCAACGGCAAGTCCGTCCGCGGCAATTTTCCAATGCGCCCGGGGCTTGTGCACGGTGGCCGTGTCCAGGCCATTTCCCAACAACATCATGACGGCTGCTACCAGCATCACTACGGCGAACAGCGCCAGCTGGAACAGTCCGGACACGTATGCGGCGGTCATGGCCCCCAGCCAGGTACCGACCATGCCGGGCACGCCAAACCAGCCCACGTTACGCCAGTCGATTTGGCCGCTACGCAGGTATTGCAGCGCGCCTGCGAGGGCAATGGTCCCAACTACTGCAAGCGAGCCGGCGATGGCGACTTTTTCTTCCTGTCCCACCAGGTAAACCAGTACCGGCACCGTCAAAATGGAGCCGCCGGACCCCAATAACCCGAGGCTGAGTCCTATACTGATTGCGCCAATCCAGGCGAGGATCACGCGTTGCTCCCGGGGTGGTAGGCAGGCTTGCCGGCGATCACACTTTGTCCCTGCAATAGAGTTCGTACAGGGTTTCGAGAATGCGTTCTACGGGTCCCGGGGGCAGGGAGTAAAAAACATGCTGGCCGCTGCGCCGCTGTGACACCAGTCCGTCACGTCGCAGGCGAGCAAGATGCTGGCTCAGGGCGGACTGGGAGATCTGCAGCAACTCCTGCAGCTCACCGACAGAAAGCTCGCCCTGGCTGATGTTGCAAAGAATCATCAGGCGATGTTCGTTAGCGACGGCGCGCAGCAAGGCACAGGCTTCCTGTGCCGCCGACTGCATCTCGCTGGCATCGAGGGCCGGCGAGAGGGGTAATGATTCCTGGCTGCTGGTGATCATGCTGATGAACCGGAAAACGTCTTGAGAGGAATAATAAATTAGGTTATTATCATATGCAAATTATCTAAATTAGATATAAAGAATATAAAAGCCGGCGACTCGATTGATTTTTTCTTGAGCGACTTTTTATTTATGAATCAGCAAATTACAGAATTTTTCGAGAGCGATACCAATACTATCAGTTATGTTCTGGCGGATCAGGAAGCCGGGCAAGCTGCCGTAATTGATCCGGTTTTAAGCTTCGACCCGGTTACCGGGAGAACCCATAGCGAGGTTCTGGACTCGATGCTCGATTTCCTGCGCGAACAAGCGCTCGAACTGGTCTGGATCCTGGAAACCCACGCCCACGCGGATCACATGAGTGGCGCCCAGTACCTGCATGACAGGACCGGTGCCCCGGTGGGGATCGGGGAGGGCATCCGGCAGGTGCAGGCGCACTTCAAGCAGTTTTTTAATCTACCGGAACTGGACACGGACGGCCGCCAGTTTGACCGTCTGCTTACCGATGGTGACGAGCTCGAGGTCGGGCGGATCAAGGTGCGTGTAATGGTCACGCCGGGCCACACAAGCGATAGCGTTACCTACCTGGCCGGTGACGCGGCCTTTGTCGGCGATACCTTGTTCATGCCGGATGTGGGCACCGCGCGTTGCGACTTCCCTGGGGGCGATGCCGGCATGCTGTACGACTCCATCGACAAGCTGCTCTCTTTGCCGGGGAGCACGCGACTTTATATGTGTCACGACTACCCGCCCGCCGGTCGCGATTTCAAGTTTGTGACTACGGTAGCCGAGCAGCGTACCGCGAATATTCATGTGGGAAACGGCCGCAGTAAATCGGATTTCATTGCGTTGCGGGAAGAGCGCGATGCCGAACTGGATGCACCGCGGCTCATATTGCCGTCTTTGCAGGTCAATATCCGGGCCGGGAACT
>JBFIQI010000039.1:0-18412 GCA_041609715.1 Gammaproteobacteria bacterium | reverse complement strand
GCCCCCATGACCGGACTCATCGTGCAGCCCATCATTGGTTACATGAGCGACCACACCTGGGGCCGCTTCGGACGACGCCGGCCGTATTTCCTGGTGGGAGCGGTGCTGGCTTCCGCCGCTCTTATCGCAATGCCCAATTCGCCGGCCCTGTGGGTCGCCGCGGGCATGCTCTGGATCATGGATGCCAGCATCAATATTTCCATGGAGCCGTTTCGGGCCTTCGTCGCCGACAACCTGCCCGAGAGCCAGCGCACCCGGGGATTTGCCATGCAGAGCTTCTTCATCGGCATTGGCGCCATCGTGGCCTCGGCCCTGCCCTGGATGATGACCAACTGGTTCGAGGTCAGTAACACGGCCGCTGCCGGTGAGATTCCGGATTCCGTCAAGCTGTCGTTCTACTGGGGTGGCGCCGTGTTCCTGCTGGCAGTTTTGTGGACCGTCTTCTCCACCAGCGAGTACTCGCCCGAAGAACTGGAAGCCTTCGATTCCCACAGGCTGACGCCGGCAGACCCCGATGCGCTGCCCCGCCGTGCGTCCAGCAAGTATCGATCCGGAGGGTTCATCTGGATGTCCGTCGGTGGTGCGCTGCTGGCCTGGATCCTCTACAGCAACCTCGACAAGCAGCTTTACATTCTCGCCGGAGGTTTTATCGCGTTCGGGCTGTTCCAGCTGATTACCGCATCCATGCAGGACAAAGGTGCGACGGATAACGGCTTTTATCACATCATCAACGATCTTTTTCACATGCCAAAGGTCATGGGCCAGCTGGCGGTGGTGCAGTTTTTTTCGTGGTTCGCACTTTTTGCGATGTGGATTTACGGGACCGCGGCGGTCGCCAGCCACCACTACGGCAGCACCGATGCAACTTCCGCCGCCTTCAATGAGGGCGCCAACTGGGTAGGCGTGCTGTTCGCCGCTTATAATGGATTTGCTGCCCTGGCCGCCATCGCCATTCCCTTTGTTGCCCATCGGCTGGGCTGCCGCATTTCCCACCTGGTCAACCTGTGCCTCGGCGGTCTCGGCCTGCTCAGCTTCTATTTCATCAACGATCCGAAACTGCTGCTGATAGCGATGGTGGGTGTGGGCGTGGCCTGGGCCTCTATCCTTTCCATGCCCTATGCCCTGCTATCCAGCGCTTTACCTGCCAGCAAAATGGGCCTGTACATGGGTATCTTCAATTTCTTCATAGTCATCCCGCAGCTGGTGGCCGCCAGCATCCTGGGATTGCTGGTGCGTGAATTCTTCGAGGGCCGGGCAATTTACGGGCTGGTCATAGGCGGCGCCAGCATGATGGTGGCGGGGCTCACCACCTTGCTGGTGGACAGGGCCGCTGAGCCGCAAGGCATGGTCGACCCCACGCCCCAAGCGGTGATCGAATAAAACGGGCCAGGCCGCGGCCGCGCCTGGTCAGTCGCCAACGTCTTCCCGAACGAAGTGCCAGGTAAAGGCCGAGGAAAAAAGGGGTCAGAGTACATTTTTTCGAAACGGCTGGTCTCCAAAGCCTGAGCTCAGGCCGAAAATGTACTCTGGCCAATAAATCTTTCAGAAAAAGTTCAAAGGGCGCACACAAAAACCGAAAGGGAAAATGTACTCTGACCCCTTTTTTGTGCTAATCCGCGTCTTCCTTGACGAAGTGCCAGGTAAAGGCCGAAGCAGCCATGGCCAGCGCCGAGATCGCAAATATGATGGACTTGTCCGGCGCGCGGCTGACGATCAGGGAGATACCGGCGCTCACCACCAGCTGCGGCAGGACTACTGACAGGTTGAACAGGCCCATGTAGAGGCCCATTTTTTCCTTCAGGATCTTCTGGGACACGATCGCAAAGGGCAGGCTGACAATCGCGGCCCAGCCTACACCGATAACGGCCATCAGCAGGTAAATGGAGATGGCGCTCACACCAAAGAAATACAGTCCCACGTAGCCGATGGTCATGATCCACAGGCAACCCGCGTGCACGGCAATGCGACCGAAACGCACCGCTAACGGCGCCAATACCAGGACTGGCAGAACAGCGGAAACCGCATTGAACACCAGGTAACTCATGGAGCCAACCCGCCCCAGGTCGATATCGTTCAGCTCCGGCAGAGCGCTTCGGATGTAGGGAACCAGGAAGACCAGGGTGATGAAAACGCCCACCCAGCTGAAAGAATGGGCCGCCAGCACCTTGCGAAAGCCGGCATCCTTGCTCGCGGCGTCGGTACCGGTTTCCTGTTCCCGAAAGGTGATGACAAACAAAACTGCCGTTACCACCAGCAGAGCAATTTCTGCGTAGTAGTGCTCGACTGCAACGCCTGCCAGCCTCAGGCTCATCGCATACACGTCATAAACCAAAAACCCCCAGAGCGGGCGGATGGACATGAGGATATGTCGCAACGAGCCCTGTTCCCTGATTGCCGGCCCGGATTGCGGAACCAGTTCATGTTCCCTGGGTTCTTCGATGAAAAAAGGCGGCAGCACGGAGAACAGCAAAACCAGCACGACCGCCAGGTAAATCAATATGTAGTTGTTAAAAATCGCGCCCACCGCGTATGCCAGAACACCGAAGGTGCCGGATACGGTTTGCATCCAGGCATAGCCGCGCGTGCGCTCGACTCCTTCGTCGGTAACATCAGCGATTATCGAGCGCGTCGGATTGAAGCTGATATTGATGGCCAGATCCAGCGACAGGGCAACCGCAATAGCTACCCCCAGAATTGCCTCTATTCCCAGGCTCGAGGAAATGACGCCGATATTGGGCAGCGCCAGCAGCATCAGCGCCGCTATGGTACCGCCAATCAGAATGAAGGGCCGGCGGCGGCCGTTCCAGAACCAGACCTTGTCGCTGATCAGGCCAATGATGACCTGGCCCAGAATCCCGGCCAGCGGCCCTGCTGCCCATACCAGGCCTACCTCTTCGATTTCCAGGTGATACTGAGTGGTGAGAATCCAGGAAAGCGCGGCAATCTGGGTAGACAGCGCAAAACCCATGGCAGTAGCCGGCAAGCTGAGCAGGGCGAAGAACGACCGGGTTTTGTTTTTCTGAAACGCGAGCATGTTGTTTCCTGGTGCCCGATGCCGATGAGACAAACTATACAGCAGGCCGCTATGATCAATACCGCATAATGATACTGCCTGGATTTCTCTCCAGAACATGCAGCCAGTAGCAACTTACCGGAACCCTGTCATGCTTAAAAAATTATTGCCGCTGTTACTGTTAATCGCCTGCTCGCCCCCGGCCGAGCAAATTGCAAGCGCGCCCGGCGATGCGCCGCTGGCCGCTTACCAGCCGCAGCCTTACATCAGGATAAGTCATCCCGAATGGTCGAAAAATGCCGTCATTTACGAACTCAATGTCCGGCAATTCTCGGAGGCCGGCACCTTTGAGGCCGCCCGCGAACAGTTACCCCGGCTCAAGGACCTGGGCGTGGACATCATCTGGCTCATGCCCATCCACGAGATAGGCAGCAAGAATCGCAAAGGCACGCTGGGCAGTTATTACTCGGTGAAAGACTTTTACAGCGTGAATCCCGAGTTCGGCAGCCTCGATGACCTGAAGGCGTTCGTCGCTGCCGCCCATAAACAGGGCATGTACGTAATCCTCGATTGGGTCGCCAATCACACCGCCTGGGACAATCCCCTGGTGGACAAGCATCCCGACTGGTATGAGCGTGACTGGCAGGGCAATTTCCACCCGACGCCATGGTGGGATTGGTCCGACATCATTGATCTCGATTACAACCAACCCGGCCTGCGCCGCTACATGACGCAAGCGCTGAAATACTGGGTCGAGGAAGCTGACATTGATGGCTACCGCTGCGATGTGGCCGGCTATGTGCCACTGGATTTCTGGGAAAACGTGCGCCAGGAGCTGGACGCCATCAAACCCGTGTTCATGCTTGCCGAGTGGGAGTCACGCGACGTGCATGCCCGCGCTTTTGATGCCAGCTACGCCTGGAGCTGGTATGAAACGATGCATGAAATTGCCCAGGGCAAGAAAGACGTCACGGCTTTGTATGGCTACTACTCGGCCAACGAAAGCGCCTGGCCGCGGGATGCGATGCGCATGACCATGGTCAGCAACCACGACAAGAATTCCTGGGAGGGAACGCAGTTTGAAGCTTTTGGCGAGGCGCTGGCGCCAGCCATCGTTTTGTCGGTCCTCGGCGAGGGCATCCCGATGATTTACAGCGGGCAGGAGGCCGGCCTTGATCGACGCCTGGCTTTCTTTGAAAAGGACCCCATCAGCTGGCGCGATCATTGGGTGGGCGATCTCTACCGGCAACTGATCGCCATCAAGAAATCCAACCCGGCACTGGCGAACGGCGCGTGGGGTGCCACCATGCAACATGTGCCCAATTCACGGCCAGACCGGGTCTTCAGTTTTGTAAGGCAGAACGAGTCCAACAAGGTCTTCGTGGTGATCAATTTTTCCCCTGCAGAACAACAGGTCAGTTTCGGCCACGCGCCTCACCTGGATAGTTACCGGGACGTGAAACGTGGTAAATCCGCGACGATCGCAGCGGATACCCGGCTGACCCTGGCGCCCTGGGACTGGGTGGTGTTCACCCGCTAAACCCCAGTCAAAAAGAACCATTTGCGATCAGAGTCTTATCGCTGCGGATATCCGCGCTCGAGGACCACCTTCCCGCCACTCCAGCCGGCGATCGCCGCAAATACGCCATGAATCTCGATAACTCATTGTTAGTAAAACGATTATAGACTTAATAGCCTGCCGCAACGCCGCCCGGCTTGTGGCTGTTACGCAACACATCAGGCTGAATACGTTTGCAGAACATTGCCAACCGGACTCTCGCGGAGTAGATTCAGCGGCTATTCTGCCGGCCAGTGGACAATGTTCGGGTCCGCCGCACCGCCAGAAAATTAAAAAACCACGCCGCAACCACGCGGTAACGATTAGAAGTTTTAGGCCTAATTTCTTTCTGACAGCAATAACTGTTGGCCTGGCAAGGGCAACAGGGGGTACTGAAAATGCAGGACAGAGACATATTTTCCCGTAACAAGATTTCCATGGCAGTGGCTCTTGCCCTGGCCTCCTACGGTTCGGCGCAGGCCCAGGAAGCAAGCTCATCCGGCGACGCCATGGACAGCGAACGGGAGGTCATCGAAGAAGTTGTAACGACCGGTATCCGGCGCAGCCTGGAAGACTCGGCTGCCATCAAGATGGACAACGAGTCCATCGTCGAAGCGATCTCGGCAGAGGAAATCGGCAAACTGCCGGACGTGAGTATTGCCGAGTCCCTGGCGCGACTGCCAGGCCTGACGGCCCAGCGCCTGAACGGGCGTGGACAGGTCATCAGTGTGCGCGGCCTGTCGCCCGACTTTACGACCGCTCTGCTCAATGGCCGCGAACAGGTCTCGGCAGGCGACAACCGCGGTGTGGAATTCGATCAGTACCCCTCCGAAGTCCTCAGCGGCGTAGTCGTTTATAAAACCCCGGACGCTGCCCTTACCGGCCAGGGTCTGGCCGGCACCGCCGACCTGCAGGTGGTGCGTCCCCTGGATCATGGCGAACAGACCATTGCTGCCAACATACGTTACCAGTGGCTGGAATACTCCGGCCGCGGCGGCGACGACAAGGGTGTTCGTTACAGCGGTACCTATATTGACCAGTTCGCCGATGACACAGTGGGCGTGGTGCTGGCGGTGGCCGACATGAGCAGTCCGACACAGGCCGACTGGTTTGAAGCCTGGGGTTATCCCAGTGATCCCGGCGCCCTGGTCATTGGCGGCGGCAAGGCCTGGGTGCAGGCCTCCGAGCTGGACCGCACCGGCGTGGTCGGCGTGCTGGAATACGAGCCCAGCGACACTTTCCATGCCACGGTGGACATGTTCTATTCCAAGTTCGACGAGTCGCTCAGGTACACCGGACTGGAAGTGCCCCTGTGGTGGTCCAGTGCCAGCCTGCAACCCGGCTTCACGGTTGAGAACGGACTTGTTACCGAAGGCACCTTTACGGGTGTTAAGCCGGTGGGCCGCAATGATGCCAATTTCCGGCAGAGCGACCTGCGTTCCGTGGGCTTTAACGCCACCTGGGCAGTGGATGACAACTGGTCCGTGGAAGCAGACGCCAATTACTCGAATATCAACCGCACCGATCAGATTCTGGAAACCTACGTTGGCACAGGATCGGGCGTGACCGGCGAAGGCGCCACGGACACCATGGATTTCACCATGCTGGAGTCCGGCATTTCCTTCAACGCCGGGCTGGACTATGCCGATCCCAACCTGATGGTGCTTACCGATCCCCAGGGCTGGGGCGGCACCCGCCGCGGTGACGGCGGCCAGGCAGGCTTCAACAAGTTCTTCACGGTTGACGACACCATCGAGCAGCTGCGCCTGAGCGCCATGGGCGACGTGGAGTGGGGCTTTATCAGCAACCTCGAATATGGTCTGAAGGTCTCGCAGCGCCGCAAGCTGATGGACAACGACGAAGAGATCATTACCACCGCCGGCGGCACTTACGATCCCGTTGCCGACCAGGTCACGGGCAATCCTTCCAGTGTTAGCCTGGGCAGTACCGGCGTCGCCATAGGCGCCGCGGACCTCAGCTATGCCGGCATTCCGGGGGTTGTTTCCTACGATGCGGTGGCCATGTACAACAGCAACGCCTATTTCAAGGTGCCGTTCGTGCATCGCGACGTAACCGTAAAGAGCTGGGATATCCAGGAAGACGTTACCACCGCGTATGCGAAGTTCGGGTTCGACTCGACCTGGGGCAACAAACCCGTCAGCGGTAATTTCGGTCTGCAACTGATGCACACGGACCAGCTGGGTATCTCCAAGAGCGGTATCGGCGAATTCAGCTCCCTGCAAGAGGTCGCGGTACAGGGTGGTCGGTCGTATTACGACCTGCTGCCGAGTTTCAACGTGACCATCGAGCTCACCGATGACAGCTTCTTCCGGATTGCCGGCGCGCGCACCCTGGCGCGGCCGCGCATGGATAACCTGCTTCCCGGGCTGGTGTTCAGCTTTAACAGCAACAAGCCTTGCGCGAGCCAGGCCGCCAGCGATGCAGACGCTACCAGCGGTGGCGACGGCTGCACGCTGTCGGATCTTGAGGAGTCGCCCTGGGGTGGCGGTGGCGGCAACCCGGAGCTGGATCCGTGGATTGCGAATGCCTTCGATATCTCCTACGAGAAATATTTCGAGGATCGTGCCGGTTACCTGGCCATCGCGGCATTCTACAAGGATCTGGAAACCTACATTTATAACCAGACCGTGCCTTTTAATTTTACGGGGTATCCGTCTGACGTGACGCCGCTGACAACCACTGGCCTGGCTTCCACGTGGCAAAATGGCGAGGGCGGCAGCATCCAGGGTCTGGAATTTGCCTTGTCCCTGCCCGGTGGCATGGTCCACGACAGCCTGGACGGTTTTGGTGCATTTTTGACGTACTCCTACACGGACAGCGAAATCGAAAGCAATGGTCCGGGTAGCGCGACGCCATTGCCCGGGCTCTCCGAGCAGGTGGGTAACCTGACCCTCTACTTTGAGCGTGATGGTTTCAGCGCCCGCGTGAGCGGTCGGTATCGCTCGGACTTCCTGGGCGAGGTTTCGGGTTTTGCGGCAGGCCGCACGCTGCGCACCGTGGAATCTGAGACCATCGTCGACGCGCAGGTGAGCTACATGTTCCAGTCAGGACCGCTGGATGGCGTCAATGTTCTGCTGCAGGGCTATAACCTGACGGATGAGCCCTTCAAAACTTTCGATAACGACGATCCGCGCCAGGTCAGGAACTACCAGCAATATGGCCGTTCTTACCTGGTCGGGCTTTCGTACCAGTTCTAAGCCAGCAGGGCTTCAGCAACAGGCCCCTGTCGATTTATAGTCGGCAGGGGTTTTTTGTTGGTGTAGGGAGAAGCGGTCATTAAAGACATCAGCATCAGGAAGATTGTCATCGTCGGGGGTGGCACGGCGGGCTGGATGGCGGCAGCGGTATTCGCCAAGGCGCTGGCGCCCAAGGTCGCGGTCGAACTGGTGGAATCCGAGCAGATCGGCACCGTAGGCGTGGGCGAAGCCACCATCCCGCAACTCAAGCTCCTGCTGAACCTGCTGGGCCTGGATGAAAATGAATTCCTGCGCCATACCCAGGGCACCTTCAAGCTGGGCATCCAGTTCCGTGGCTGGCATACGCCGGGCAAAAATTATATTCATACCTTCGGCAGCCAGGGCCTGGACCTGGGCATGATTCACTTTTACCAGTACTGGCTGCGCAGCCAGCACCAGGGCCATGAGCACGGACTGTGGGACTACTCACTGGAGGCGGTTGCCGCCAGGGAGAACCGCTTTGCCCGCGTCGAGAAAATCGCCGACACGCGTTTCCCGCCCCTCGAATACGCCTTCCACATGGATGCTTCGTTGTTTGCCAGGTACCTGCGTGCTTACAGTGAGCAGCGCGGCGTGCAACGGACCGAGGGCAAGGTGGTCGACACCACCTTGCGCGGCGATGATGGTTTTATCCAATCCATCACCATGGACGATGGCACCAAGGTTGCGGGTGACCTGTTCATCGATTGCTCGGGTTTCAGGGGGCTGCTCATCGAGCAGGCGCTCAAAGCCGGCTACCAGGACTGGACCCACTGGTTGCCCTGCGACCGGGCCGTGGCGGTGCCATGCAAGTCGGTGGATCCCTTGCTGCCCTATACCCGCGCCTTTGCGCGCGATGCCGGCTGGCAATGGCGCATCCCGCTGCAGCACCGGATTGGCAACGGACATGTTTATTGCAGCAAGTTCCTTGAAGACGATCAGGCAACGGACATATTGCTGAATAATCTCGATGGCGAGGCCACTGCAGAACCCCGGGTGCTGCGCTTTGTCACTGGCCGTCGCAAGGAGTTCTGGAAAAAGAATTGTGTGGCACTGGGGCTTGCCAGTGGCTTCATGGAACCGCTGGAATCCACCAGTATCCACCTGGTGCAGTCGGGCATCAGCCGCCTGATCAGTTTGTTCCCGGACACCAGTTTCTCGCCCGTAGATATAGAGGAATATAACCGCCAGTCAGTGTTCGAGTGGGAGCGAATTCGTGACTTTCTGATCCTTCACTACCACGCCAACGAAAGACCTGGCGAATTCTGGGCAATGTGCAAAACCATGCCAGTGCCCGACACGCTCACGCAGAAAATGGAGTTATTCCGAACCAGCGGCAGGATCTATCGGGAAAACGAAGAACTGTTCAGGAAGTCATCCTGGCTGCAGGTCATGCTGGGCCAGGGTATCAGGCCCGAACGCTATCACCCCATGGCGGAATTACTCACCCACGAACAATTGCAGGACTACCTGGGCAGCATTCGCCGCATAATCAACAAGGCGGTGGAAAAAATGCCCGCCCACAGGAATTTTGTCGAACATCACTGCAACGCTGCACCAATCGAAGCTTGAATCCATGGCTGGCGGACTATGGAGATTCTTGCTGCTGGCTGCCTCGAGCCTGGTGATTGCTTGCTCTCAGGATGCGCCTTTACCCCGACAGGTATCAGCGGCCACCTTCAGCAACCCGGTGATTTCCGGGTTTGCACCCGACCCCTCCATCGTGCGGGTGGGAGAGGACTTTTACCTGGTGAATTCCAGCTTCGAGTACTTTCCGGGCATTCCCATTTATCACAGCCGGGATCTGGTCAACTGGGAACTGCTGGCCTACGCCCTGCATGATCCGTCCCAGGTAGACCTCGCCGATATCGGTTCCAGCGGAGGCGTACACGCGTCCACCATTCGCTACCACGACGGAACTTTTTTTGTCATCACCACCAATGTCGTGGAAGGTGCAACAATCAACTTCATCGTCACGGCAAAAGACCCGCGCGGGCCATGGTCGGCGCCCTATGTGCTGGATGGGGCACCCGGTATCGACCCCTCGCTTTACTTCGATGACGATGGCCGAGCCTGGTATGTGGGCAACCATATCCCGCCGGATCCTCACTTCCCCGGGCAGGCCGAGATCTGGCTGCAGGAACTGGACCTCGGCAGCATGCAACTCACCGGCGAGCGGCATTTCCTGTGGCGCGGCTGCTGCCAGGGCGTGTGGGCCGAGGGTCCGCATATTTACAAGAAGGACGGCTATTACTACCTGCTCATTTCCGAGGGTGGCACCTCGGTCGAGCATGCCTTGTCCGTGGCCATCAGCAAGTCAATCACCGGTCCATACCAGAACAACCCCCGCAACCCGGTGCTGACCCACCGGCATATCAGCTACGACTATCCCATCAGCGGCGTCGGCCATGCCGACCTGGTGGAACTCCAGGACGGCCGCTGGTATGCGGTTGCGCTGGGCTGGCGCCTCATCGACGGCCGGCACGGGACACTCGGCCGCGAGACTTTTCTGCTGCCGCTTATCTGGGAAACCGAACCCCATGCATGGAAGGCTGAGAAACTCACATTCCCGGTGTTCAGCCCGGCAACGGGCCGCATCGAGCTGAGTTTCCCGCTGCCTATGGCAGGCATTAAGCAACAAGCACGCGAGACATTCTTTGACGATTTCGATGCCCGGCAACTCGGGCCTGAGTGGAACTTTCGTCGCACGCCTGTGCAGCGCTACTGGAGCCTGAAAGATCAGCCCGGCGCGCTGCGCTTGCGCCTGCAGCCAGGGACCATTGCGGAAAAGTCACAGTACAGTTTCATCGGCATTCGCCAGCGAGACTTCGAGTTCGAGGCGCTTGCGGCGATGCGCTTTACCCCCGTCGGTGGCAACGATGAAGCGGGCCTGACGCTGATTCAAAATGACAGGTCGGCTATTGTCCTGACCGCCAGCAAAGCCGCCGCAGGCATGGAGGTGAATCTGTACCGGCTTTTCGACGGTGCCAGGGAACAACTTGCCGGCCTGGGGGTGAAGGACGGGACCCTTTATTTCAAAGTCACAGGAAATTACCTGGACTATTCTTTTTACGTCTCCGATGACAACGAGACCTGGCAAACCGTGCTCGAGCATGTTGATGGCACCAGCCTGTCTCCCGCGGTGATCCCGGGTTATAACTACACCGGCGTGTATGTTGGTCTTTACGCCACATCCAACGGTGAACCGGCTAAAGGTCACGCGGACTTCGAGTTCTTCCAGTACTCGCCCACCGCGACCCACCGGGACGCCTGGTACCTGAGGCAAATGCAAAATGCGCCGAACAATTAACCTACTGCCTTCGCTTGCGTTGCTCCTGCTTGCAAGTGCCTGTGCCACGGGTCCGGCACCGGACACCGCGGACAATACCTACCAGGTGTATTACCTCGGTGGGCAATCAAATATGGAAGGCTTCGGCTATGTGGCTGATCTATCCGCGGACATGACCGGGCCCGTACCGCGAGTCATGATTTTTACCGCGCAAATGACCCCCGATCAGCAACCCGTGAATACCCTTGGCACCTGGACGCCCCTGGTGCCCGGGCATGGCACCGGCTTTAAATCCAACGGCAGCAGCAACCAGTTGTCGGACCGGTTTGGCCCCGAGCTCCTGTTTGGTCGCACTCTTTCGGACCTGAATCCGGATGCACGCGTCGCGATAATCAAGTATGCCTTCGGCGGCACGGCGCTGGCCCACGGCGCGGGCTTCGGCAACTGGGACCCGGACTCCCGCGACGGCCACCAGATCAACCAGTACGACCACGCCCTGGCGGCCATCGACAAGGCCTTGTCCGTTACCGACATCGATGGTGACGGCCGCGCCGACAGAATGGTCCCGGCCGGCATCGTTTGGATGCAGGGCGAGGCCGATGCCCACGACAGTCCGCGCACAGCCAACGCCTACCGCGGCAATCTGGAGCGCATGATGAACTTGTTACGCGCGGCCTTACGCAAGGACGATCTGCCCGTCGTGATTGGCAAGATCACCGATTCGGGCATGGACGAAGACGGCCAGCTTATGCACTACATCGAGACGGTGCAGCAGGCACAGGCGGACTTTGTGGCCGCCGATGGCTGCGCTGCCTATGTAACAGTCACCGACTCGCTCGCCTACCTGGAAGACGGCTGGCACTACGATTCCGAGGGCTTTATCAGGATGGGTGCGGCCTTCGCCAAGGCCATGCACGGCCTGCAGCAGCGCTGCCCGCCGCAGTACTGAGATTGCTTGTTAATCCGGGCGCCGCCTGCCCGTCAAGCGCTACTCGAGTTCCAGCAACAACACGTCGCGCGCGTTTATAGTGATCGTATCGGTCACTGGCAGCGTCTTGCCGGTGATGACATCGCGGCCGCTGGCATGACCGGTCAGCATTTCGGCAAAGCGAGCTGCATTCAAGCTGACCGCCTGCTTGCCTTTGTTCATCGCCACCATGACTTTTTCATCCTCGTCATAGCGAAAATAAACATACACGCCATTCTGTGGATTGAATTGCATCAACGAGCCGTCGTGGACCACGTCATGGGCTTTGCGCCAGTTAAGCAGGCGTTTCAGGAACACCTGGGCTTCTCTGGCCTGGCGCGAGAGCCCCTTGCCGATAAAGGCATTTTTCTTGTCTCCGGGCCAACCACCGGGAAAGTCGCTGCGGATCAGTCCATGATCACCTGAAGCGCGGTTGCTCATGAGAATTTCCGTCCCGTAGTAAATCTGCGGCGTGCCGCGCATGGTCAGAACATACAGCATGGCCATGCGCCACAGGTCATAGTCTTCTCCCAGTTGCGTGTAAATGCGACTCATGTCGTGGTTGTCAGGAAAAATTACCAGGGAATTAGGGTCTGCATAGAGAAAATCGTTAGCCAAACTGCGGTAAAGAGTTACCCAACCGGTAAAAGACGTCTCCTCCTGCAGCAATGCTGCCCGCATCGCTTCCTGCAGCGGAAAATCCATCAGGCTCGGCAGGTAGGAGACATAACCATCGTGGTTTTCCTTGCCCCTTTGCCAATACGCCACCGTCGGCTGGTTGGCGCTCCACTCCTCGCCCACGACGTTGAACTCCGGGTACTCCTGCATGACACGGCGGGTCCATTCAGTCATGTAGTGCTTGTCCGGATATGGGTAGGTATCCATGCGAATGCCGGCGAGCCCAAGGTACTCGATCCACCAGATTGCGTTCTGGGTCAGGTAGTCGGCGAGCAGCGGGTTACGCTGATTGAGATCGGGCATGGTGTCCACAAACCAGCCGTCCGCGAAGGCCTGGATATCCGCTTGCGACGCATAAGGATCAATAAGCGCCGTGCGCTCGTGGGAAGTAATGACAAACTTGCCATCGTTGTTTATCCAGTCTCTGGTTGGCAAGTCGTCCATCCATGGGTGCTCGCTGCCGATGTGGTTGACGATCATATCCATGATGACGCCGATACCCCTGGCCTTGGCTGCCGCAACCAGGTCCCGGTAAGCCACGTTGCTGCCATAGCGTGGATCCACCCGGTAGTAATCGGTGGTGGAGTAGCCGTGGTAGGAGTAGCTTGGCATGGCGTTCTCCAACAGTGGATTCAGCCAGATCGCTGTAAAACCCATATCCTCGATATAGCCCAGCGCTGCCCGGATGCCGGCGATGTCTCCGCCATGGCGTCCGCCCCACTGCTGGCGATCCACCTTGTCGCCCATGCCGTCGATATTGTCATTCCGGGTATCGCCATTGGCGAAGCGATCCGGGGTTATCAGGTAAATAGCATCCGAGGTGTCAAACCCTCTCGTGTGTGACGCATCAGGATTTTTGCGCAACAGCTGGTAACTGTAGGTAAGCGCAGCAGCCCCATGACGAAACACAATATCGAACTCTCCGGGCTGCGCCTCCTCCTCAATGTGCAGATAAACAAACAGGTAGTTGGGGCTGTCGACCCGCACCACCCGTGTAACGGTCACACCCGGCGCATCCACCTCAGGCTTCAGAACCCCAACGCCATCGCCGTAGACCATGAGCTGGAGCTCCGGGTGCACCATGCCCTGCCACCAAAACGGCGGATCGACACGATCAATTTCATAGGCCAGCGCCACGCCGGCAAATATCGAAGCCAGGGCCGTGCAGCCGAGCCGTAACAGGTTTTTTGACACCATGGGTCGCTCCGGTAGTGATCCACAATCTCATTGTGGCCATGTGAGGAGCTTCTATTTTAACCGTTCGGGCGTGGGCCTGTTTTTTGAATACGAATTCAGCCCGATTCCACCCTTTACGCAACCGGGTATTGCTAGAATTGGGCCGTTGCAAGCAACCTGCAAGGAGTGCCAGCGGAGCATCCCCATGAATAACAAAGACAACAGGCTGCGGAGTATTGCCATCATAGGCGGCGGCTCAGCCGGCTGGATGACGGCCGCGGCACTGGCTAATGCTTTGCAGGGAGGCTGTCGGATCAGCCTGGTGGAATCCGAGGAAATCGGCACCGTTGGCGTGGGCGAGGCAACCATACCCCCCATCAAGCTGTTCAATCAGTCCCTGGGCATCGACGAGAATGATTTCCTGAAATATACGCGGGGCTCTTTCAAGCTCGGCATTCAGTTTGTCAACTGGGCGCGCCAGGGACATCGCTATTTTCATCCCTTCGGCAGTTATGGCGCGGATTTCGACTCGGTGCCATTGCATCACTACTGGCTGCACGGCATTCAGACCGGTGATGTCGAACCGCTCGATGAATACACGATGGCCTGGGTGGCCGCCCGGAATCTGCGCTTCGACCGGCCCGTCAGCGACCGGCGCATGGTGCAATCGACGTTCGACTATGCCTACCACTTCGACGCCAGTCTTTACGCGCGTTACCTGCGGGCTTACTCGGAACAAAAAGGCGTGGAGCGCATCGAGGGACGCATCGTAGACGTGCAGCTCAACAATGAAAACGGGTTTATCGACCAGGTAGTGTTGCAGGGCGGCATGGAGGTTGCTGCGGATTTTTTCATAGACTGCACTGGTTTCCGGGGGCTCCTGATCGAGGGCGCCCTGGCTACGGGTTACGAGGACTGGACCCACTGGCTGCCCTGTGATCGCGCCGTTGCCATTGGCTGCGAACACGGCGGCGAATTTACGCCCTACACGCGGTCAACGGCACACGAGGCTGGCTGGCAGTGGCGCATTCCCCTGCAGCATCGTATTGGCAATGGCTATGTTTACTGCAGCAACTACCTAAGCGACGATGCGGCGGCAGAAAAACTCCTGGCCAATCTCGATGGCGCTCCCCTGGGCGAGCCGCGACTGCTGCGATTTGTTACCGGCCGGCGCCGCAAGTTCTGGAACAAGAACTGCCTGGCAATCGGGCTGGCGGCGGGCTTTATGGAGCCACTGGAATCTACCAGCCTGCACCTGATTCAGGCCGGTATTTCGCGCCTGCTGGCCTTGTTCCCGGACCGGTCTTTTCACCCGCTGGTGATTGATGAGTACAACAAGCTCACAGCGGCAGAATACGAAGCGGTGCGTGACTTCCTGATTCTCCATTACCATGCAACCGAGCGCCAGGATAGTGAACTTTGGCAATACTGCAGCAACATGAGCATTCCCGAAGCGCTACAACACAAAATGGATCATTTCCGAACTTATGGACGCCTGGTGTCGCGCGTTATTGAACTTTTCCAGAATCCCAGTTGGCTGGCCGTAATGGTGGGTCAGTTCGTGACTCCCGAGCATTACGATCCGCTGGTGGATATGCGTTCCAAGGTTGATGCCAATGCCCGCCTGGCGGGACTGCGCCGGGTGATGCAGGATGCCGCCCTGGCAATGCCCACCCACCAGCAATATATAAATCGCCACTGCAAAGCCGAGCCAGTGCGTCAGGCGGGCTGATCCCGGCAGCGAATCCCGGTCTGCTTGTGGGGTTTACCAGGCGCGCAGGCTGGCGCCACAGGACTCTCGGACCACCAGTTCATGGGGCAGTACTGCCGATCGTGTCTGCTGGTCATTGATTTGCCGAATCAGCCCTTCAACCAGCAACTCGCCGGCCCGGATCGTATCCTGACGAATAGTGGTTAGCGGCGGGTTTGTGTAACTGGCAAAGGGAATATCATCGAAACCAACCACTGACACATCGCCGGGTACGCTGCGTCCGGCGTCCCGCAAGGCCTTCATCGCACCTATCGCTATCAGGTCACTGGCCGCGATGACACCGTCGAACTCCTGCCCGGAATCGAGCAGCTTCCACATTGCCTGTTGCCCCGAGGTTTCACGGCTGTCGGTGTCTGCCTGCAGCTCGGCCCTGGTGCCGATGCCGGCTTCCTGCAAGGCCCGGCAATAACCAAGGTAGCGAGCATGAAACTCCGGCGAGTGCTCAGAAGTGCCCCCCAGGAATGCTATGCGTGTGCGGTCCAGGGTTAACAAGTGCCGGGTCGCCACATAGGTGCCGTTTTCGTTGTCGCAGGCCACCGAATGGCCCGGGTGCTCACGAAGCACCGGACCCCAGATCATGAAGTTGGCGCCGGCATCCGCCAGCCGCTCGATCTTCTCGCCGTAGCTCAGGTAATCACCATAGCCCAGCAAGATAATGCCATCCGCCCGATTACTGACCTGGTATTCCTGGTACCAGTCCGAACTCAGTTGCTGGAACGAGACCAGCACGTCGTAATCCTCCCTGGCGGCAGCGCGAGTAATATGGCCAAGCATGGACAGGAAGAACGGATTGATCTGGGAGTCATCCGTGGTCGGGTCTTCAAATAGCAACAGCGCCAGGGTGCGGCTCTGCTGCGACCGCAGGCGTGCGGCGCTGCGGTCGACGCGGTAATTCAAGGTGGCTGCAATCTGCTTGATGCGCTCGCGGGTTTCAGGATTGACCAGCGGACTGTCCCGCAGCGCCCGAGACACCGTTGCCTGGGAAACCCCGGCCGCGTGAGCAATATCCAAAGATGTAGGCTTTTTCCGCTGCAATTATCGGCTCCGCGCAGGTATGCAGTCTGAGCCGAAGGCCAGGCAGAATCAACCGGCTGTGGCGGGCCTTTTCGAAGCCGACGGCGCTAGCCCCCCGACAATATAGGGTCGAACTGCTTGCGCACGCCCGATCGTATTCTCTGCCAATCGGAAGCCAGGCGCTGCAACTCGACCTGTAACT
This sequence comes from Gammaproteobacteria bacterium, assembly GCA_041609715.1. GTDB lineage: Bacteria > Pseudomonadota > Gammaproteobacteria > Steroidobacterales > JABDLF01 > JABDLF01. Next base: position 1,508 of record JBFIQI010000039.1, on the reverse strand, counting down.
CAGCTTCCGGCGCCTGGCTGTCAACGCCCAGGAAACCCAGACCAACCCGGGCAGCTGCATCGCTGCCCGTTTCTGCTATGACCGCGACTGTCGGTACGGATTTGCCCGGTTCATTCCGGCCGCCCCACATCAGGATCACCACAGCCGCCATAATTCCCAGTGCCAGGCCAGCCGCTACCCTGGGCCAGCGTCCTGGGAACAGGGTGGGAGTAAGATTACCGGGCTCGGTACTCGCCAAGGTGTTGTGCAAGCGGTTCGCCAGCGCCGGAGGCACTTGCGCCCGGATACGCCTGGAATCGTCCTGCAACTGCTGATCAATTGATTTCATAATGCTGTCTCACATTTCAAGCTGGAGGCGCGGTCGGGGTCTGCTGCTGGCACCTTGCCCTTGTCCGCCGCTTGTTGACTCCTGTGGGCCGCAATCAGACGCTTCTTCGCCCGATGCACCGTGACCTTTACCCAGGTTTGCGGCCGACCCATGGCGTGCGCCACATCCCGCACCGGCAAATCTTCCGCGTAACGCAGCCATAGCGCTGTAAATGCCGCTTCACTCAGGCAGGCCTTGGCCGTCAGCCAGAGGTTTTGCCGATCGTCATCCCGGATACACATTTGCAGCGGATCGGGGGCATGCTGTTCTGACCCGCTGGCTTGGGAATGCGGATGATTCTCCCGGGAGAGCTTGCCAAGCTCGCGCAATGCGATCCGATAAAGCCAGGTGCTGAACCGCCATTTCGGGCGATAGGAATCAAAATAACGGTAGGCATTAATCAGGCACTCCTGCAAAGCGTCTTCAGCATCGGCCCGGCTACTGGCCCTGCTCATAAGAAATCGAAACAGCCGGTCCTGGTGAGCTTGCAGCAAGCTGATGAGAGCTGACTGCGAGCCGCCCCTCGCGCTTTCCAGCAAAATCTGTTCCCGGCTGTTGTCTACAATTGGTTTCAATCCTGGATTTTCCTGAAAATTGCTCAGTCCATGAATGCTTTCAGCGTATCGGGATCAACCAGCACCCTGGCCTGGATCGTTGATCCCTCCAGCTGCAATTTTACGCTGCGCAAAATCTCGAGCAGTTCGGGATCCGCGTTCTGATCCAGCGCCTTGATTGAGATCACGCCCTGGACGATATTCTTGATGGACTCGGCCAGCTGCTGATTACTGGTTACCAGCCGCGCCTCGATGGCTGCCTTGCCCTCCTGGTCGGCTACCACCATCGCCACCTGCTGCATATGTTGCAAAATACTCGAATCCCAGTTTTTGTCTGCGGAAATCCCAGCGCCTGCATTCATGCCAGCGTTTACCATACTCTTATCGGCCTGCAACACGAGCAGCTTACCCTGGGTTTTGCGATCACCATCGCCCCGCAGGCGACCGCCGGCAGCAACAAAACTCTCCAGCCTGTCCTGGCTCTGCGTCACCATGACCTGATCACGTTGACTGAAGGCAACATAGGTCGTACGGCCTTGCGAAAAAACCTCTGAAGAATCGTCATCCAGCGACTCCCCGCTGCGCTG
>JBFIQI010000038.1:0-18431 GCA_041609715.1 Gammaproteobacteria bacterium | reverse complement strand
GCTCATTATTTCCCATATACCAGTCATGGTTATTGACTGGAGCGGGTGATCGGGATCGAACCGACATCATCAGCTTGGAAGGCTGAGGTTCTACCATTGAACTACACCCGCCGCGCTTTCAGCCGATTCCCACGCCTCCAGGTATCAACACTTAACCCTGGTTTATCTCGTTTCTGGTGGAGGGGGCAGGATTCGAACCTGCGAAGGCAGAGCCAACAGATTTACAGTCTGTCCCCGTTGACCGCTTGGGTACCCCTCCGCGCAATCAAGCCGGCTATTGTGCTTGTGCAACAAGTGGGTGTCAACCGCAAGTAATCACAGGAAAAATTAAATCTGTCGCCCCGCGTTCCACCAGGCCTCCACGGCACCGTGATAAACGACCGGGCCGCAGAATTCCTGCGGCCCGGCGGAGCGCAATCTTACGCCCCCGCTATCGAAATTTGAACCTCGCGGCCTCAAATTACCGACTGCCGAGCCGGGCCTCCACCGTCAGCACCGCGTCAAATCCAGCGGCATCGATGCCGGAACCATGCTCCCTGTAGGATAAATCTCCAATATTCAGTAAGTTAAGATTGATGCGCCAGGTCGAACCCAGATCCCAACCCAGCCTCAGGTTTGCGGTCACCCACCCGGCAGTACCGGCCGGGTTGATGCGCGGATCGCGGATATCCCGCGGGCTGAGGCGACTTTGCCCCCTGGCAAAGGCCATAAACGGCTCCACCCGCAGCGATTCCGTGGCTTGCCACAGCAGACCCAACCGCCCATTGGCCGGCGGGATGCGATCAGCCGGCGTCGCCAAGCCGTCCGGGGTCCGTTCTTCGCCCCAGGTGGTGGTGAGCATGCCGTAGGCCTCAAGGCGCTGCCCGAAATAGCGAAAACCCCCTTCAAAACCATGCAGAGCCACTTCATTCAGGTTTTCGCTGCGCACCACCTGGCGGCCTTCCCCGGTGACAGCCCCGGTGGCTGAGGAAGCGATTTTGTCCCGGTACTGCGCTCGCCAGGCAAAAAGTTCGGCGTTCCAGCTGCCGTTTGCGATCTTCAGGCCCAGGTCGGCGGTGATCACGCTTTCTGGCGACAGGTCCGGGTTGGCTATATTGAAGCGATTGCCGGGCCTGGGCCCCAGGGTGCCGAGGTCGAAAATGTTTGGCGGCCTGAAGCCGCGACCAATATTCGCCACCAGGTTAAGGCCTTCGCCCAGCTCGAAGTTCATGCCAGCGTTACCCGTCAGGTCGTCGACTTCAACCCGCGCCCCCACGCCGCGGTCAGCCGCCGGCAGCTGGGTGTCGAAACGGCTGTAGCGCGCGCCGAAGCTAAGATCCAGCTGCTCGCTGAGTTGCCACTGGTCGGTCAGATAGATTGCCAGGCTGTCCATGGTGGAGCCGTCGGGAAACCGGCTGGTCACGCTGCGCGTCTGTCCGGTTTCTATATCGGTGGCGGTGCGGCTGCTGTCGACCCTGTCGGCGTAGCGCTCGACGCCGTAAACCAGTTCATGGCCGCCGCCGAGTCGGGTCGTACCCTGGACAGTCAGGCCGAACAGCCCGCTGCGATTGCGTTCGCGCCGCTCTTCGGTGCTGCCGTTATCGCGGGTACGCCGATCGTCGTTGATTTCCTGCCAGGCGATATCGAGCGCCAGCGTTTCCATGGGACCCGCAGCCAGCTGAGCCCGGTATTTGCCGTGCAAAAACAATCGATCGTTGGGCTCAAAATCAAACACCTGTGAAGCCGGCTCATCCTGACCAAAACCCGCGACCAGCTCATCGTGGCGCGGACTTCTCGGCTGCTGCAGGTACTGCATGGAAAAACTGAGCGCCTGCTGTTCACGCGGTTCGAACAGCAACGCCAGGTTGGCGGCTTCCGAGCGCCAGGCCGAGAACGGCAGGGTGCGGCCCCCGCCGCCCCGCCGATTGCCCACGTCCTGGTAAGTGATACCCCCGCCCACCCCGAAACCCACACGCCCGGCGGCAAATTCGGCCCGGGTAAGGCTGGCATCGTGGGCACTGGAGTAGCGTCCCAGTAAACGCCCGCGGTGTTCCAAGGTCTCTCCGTCAAACCTGGGCATGGCGCTGAGTACCTGCACCACGCCGCCCATGGCGTCACTGCCGTACAGCGCCGATGCCGGTCCGCGCAATACCTCGACACGCTCCAGCATCTGGCCATCCACCAGCGCCAGATACTGGCTGGGCGCATTACGGAAAAATGCGTTGTTGAGGCGCATCCCGTCCACCAGGTGCAGCACCTCGGAACCTTTGAGTCCGCGCACAAAAACGGCGGCCTGCCCGGGCGTGGTCTGCTGCACCCACGCGCCGGTCTGACCCTTGAGCGCATCGGGTGCAACCTGGGGGGTCGCCGCCTGTATCTGTTCGGCGGCGACTACCGTGACACCAGCGGCCACTTCGCGCACGACCCTGGCCTGGCGGGTCGCGGTGACCTGCACTTCTTCAATGGTGCGCCGGCCTTCGCTACCAGGCACGGGCGTTTCCTGGCCGCTGGCCGGCATTGCCAGCACCAACCAGGCAACGGCGCAGCACAGCGCTGGCACTAGAATATTGTCAGGCTCTTTACTCATAAATCCCGTATGCGACGGGCGCCGCTGGACGGTGGTGCGCAACGCACCGCGCCCCGGATGCCCCCAGAACAGTACGAATCGAGTATCCCAAAGCAGGCCGCTGCCGTACATGGGCAGAAACACCCAGTGCAGGAAGCCGATAACACCCACGGCTAACCGCAGACCCTTGCCGACATGTGGCTAAAAAAGCGCGCAAGACTATGGGATTCAGACCCTGCAAGTTTTGACTGGCAACGGCTCCAGAAGCATCCCGTCCCTGCGCCTGGCAGCTCCGTTAATTGTGCCAGCTAATTACAGAACATCGGATCATCGCCGCAGGGTGCCCCGTTGCGGATCCAGTTCAGCAGGATGATGTAATTGCCATTTTCCCGGGGGTCGGACCTATCCAGCACCAGGCCGCCGCCATGCTGGAGGCTGCTGGGTTTGCGCAAGAAAAAGCTGTTCTCGGGATCGTTGAAATTGACACGCTCCATCACATCCTCGTAAAGCGTCGGATTGCCATCGTGGAGACGCACCGGGCCGCCAACAACATCAGATCCCGGCTTATGGCAGGAGACACAGCTCTCGCTGGTGGAAGCGTCTGACAGCACCGCTCTGACATCGGTGTCGAAGGTCAATTCATCGGGGGTCGGCTGCAGACTGCTGTCTATCGTCAAAACAACTTGCGCCACGGCACTCGCCATTGCGTTGCTGGCTGCAAGCGCCAGTACATATTCGCCGTCGGTGTCAGCGGTCAAGGTTGTCGCGGCCCTGCCCGGGTTGCCGAGGGTGGCCGATGCAGCCACCGGTTTCGAAACGATACTCCAGGCGAAGCTCTCGCTGAACAAGCTACCCGAAGCATCTTGGACCACCGGCGAAGTGACGGTGCGACCGGCACCGACCAGGGGCACGGGCCGGCCAGGCGGGCTGATATTGCCGCTGCTGTCGAACACATCGAAACCATTCAGAAAGCTGGCCAGCAACGCAGGGGGGCCAGCCGGATTACGCCAGAACTTTGAGTAGTTCAGCAGCGACAAAGGCATGTTTGCGCGACGATAGACTCTTTCGATGATGTCGTCGTTGTAACTGATAAATTTCTCGTAACTGCTGAAACTGATGGCATTGCCGAGGGCAACGTCCCGTCCATTCAGCGACACTAAGACACCGAATTCTTCCCCGGCATTATTGCCGCGTAAAGAGTGGCATTGTATGCAGTGCGGCTGTACTACCTCCCTGTAAAGCCTTTCGACTCCCGCCGGCCGACCAGTATCCTGGCGCCACCCTGCTGGCACGAAACTCTCGTCGTAAACGTCGCCTGAGAAATCTCCGCCATAAGGGCCGGCGACCAGCTCCACCGCGAAACTGTTGTTCCATTTGGCACGCTCGGAATCCGGTCGCGTATCCAAATCCAGATAATGATCGTAGACCAGCTGGTTGATCTGCTTGATACCCGCTCTTTGCGCTGCCTCGGTAGCGGCTGGAAATGCATAGGTGGACGGCTCAAGCATGTTCATTTTGGCCGACCTGAGCGTATTCACGGGGAAACTACCGTCCGATCTCAGGGGATATACATTGCCGCCGTGACAGGAAAAACAGCTGGTCGGCAGGTGCTTGACGCCGCGTCCATCCAGGTCCAGTGCCCCGAGACGCCTTTGCGTCCCGTCGGCCGCGGGTGGTCCGAAACTGATCATTTTTACAATCTTGTCCGAACCAGGATCTGACTGATCCATGGCGCTGTATTCAATGGTGCTGGTGCCTACCTTGTATCTTTGATCCTTTCTGACTGCCGCATCCAGGTTGATGGGTCCATACGAAGTTGCATCACCGGGCAGCGCCAGCACCACGTAGTTATCCACGTAGATCGCGATACCACCGTCTGCTCGGGTCCGGGCATACATATCCCTCCCATAGCCGAGGTCCTTGGTATCCCGAAAAGTCACATGCACATCGGCGCCACTGTCAAACCCGTTCAGCGCCTTCCACGCCGACAAGGTCGTGCGCTCCTGATTTGGGTCGATGGCGGCAAAATAGGCTTCGGCATATGCCGGGATATCGATCCGGCTCTTTCCCGCCACCATGTAGGTATTGTCGAATTGCAGGAAATTATCGGGCGTGATGGTGGCATCGACATTTTCTGCCACCGGCACGATGTCGCTGCGGCCGGTCTTGGAGGGGCAAGCTGCCACTCCCAAGGTCATCATCAGAAGCACCGGCAAACACCAGGTATTGCGCATCACTGAAACCTCATCAGCAGACTCGCATTGACAATGGTGCGATCGTATTCGATCGTGTCTGCCCCATTTACGAATACCCTGGTTACCGAAAAATCAAATGCCATGCTATGGCCGATGCCTTTGTTGACGCCCACGACCAGCATGTTGGTGCTGGCATCTAAACGGTAAGACACCCAGGTACCACAATAAGCATTGTTAAAAGCATCGTCCTGCTCGATCGCCTCGGCCCAGCTGACCAGTCCGAAAATGTCAGGTGCGGCCAGGCCATTGCAGAAAATGGCCTGTGATGTTGACCAGGTATCGCCATGTATAAAACTATAAGTGCCGTAAACTGCCCAGCCGGATCGGCTGCTGTAATCCGCGTTTACAAACCAGCGTGACTGTTGCTGGTCAAAAACCAAGCCGCTGGAATCCCGATACGTGTACTCCAGCCCGCTGGTGGCAAGAATCCGGTCTGTTACACGCTTCGAAGCAATAAACTGGGACTTGAGAATCGTGCTGTCACGCTGCTTGAATTCGTATTCTTCGAATTTGACGCTGGTATTGAACTGATAAAAAGGCGCGGAAAAGCCCAGCACATTTTGCCAGCGATAAATGAATTGTCCGCCCGCCGCGATGCGACTCAGGTCGGCCACCTCGCTGAATTTTTCGGCTTCCAGAAAGCCACGTAAGGTCATGGCTTTTTCGGAGGCAAATTCTCGGTTGTAAGCAAGGCCCAGGCTGCCGAACAGCGGTTTGTCATTTACGATGTCGCGCTGGCGCTGGGCTCGTCCAACGTTGTCGTCATAAGCGGCCGCTACTTCGGCATCCAGAAACCAATCGGACTCTGCTTCGGCGGTACGGCCGGATCCCGGCATGACCAGCAAGATCATCAAGCCGCAGGCTGATAGCGCGCCGAGCGCTGGCTGGCTCATGTTCGGCTGGCCATCAACACATGAACGCAATCAGGCACTTGAATCTGAAACGCCAGCACCAGCAATGGCCGGCCAACGGGTCGCCAGAGTGAATTCAACTCAAGCATCGGCTGCGGGATTCAGAACAAATGCTCGCTCGGGATATGGTTGTAAGATGTTGAATTCTTTCCTCCAGGGAATGCCGTAGGTAGACCCCCGCTCCCTGTGAGGCTTTGCCAAGTATAGACTGTTGCCGCGGACATATCGCTACATTGTCACCGGGAATATTTTGATTTTAAAAATAGCGTACTATGCCCTGAGCAGCACAAACACGCCCCGGGGTTACAATAACTGTGATGGCATGTTTGTAAAGAGATAAACATGGATCACAAATTTTCCGCCTGGCGTCGAAATTTTATGAGCCGCTCACTTCAATCTGGACTGTGGGCTATGGCGAGCGCCAGTGGTTTACTTGCGCCTTTGCTGGCAATTGCCAGAAATCCCAGCAAACTGCCGCCCGGTAAATCAATATACGACATGCAAGGAGACGTTCGGGTCGACGAGAAATCTGCGACCATGGATACGCTGATTACGGCAAATTCTACAGTGGTCACCGGCTCAAATAGTTATGTAATTTTTGCCCTGGGCGAAGACAGCCATCATGTACGAGAGAACAGCACGCTGACACTGGGCGGTTCCGGGATGGTTCAGGACGTCATGCGCCTGGTCAGCGGCAAGGTCCTGTCAGTTTTCGGCAGCCGCAGCGAAGAACAGGCTCACACTATCCACACGTCTACCGCGACCATCGGCATCCGCGGTACGGGAATCTACACGGAATCCGAACCTGACGTCAGTTATGTCTGTACCTGTTACGGGCTGGTCAGCCTGGTCTCCAACACCGACGCAGAAAGTAGTGAACTCATAAAATCCGAGCACCACGACGCGCCGCGCTATATCTATAAGGATGGATACGCCGGCAAGCTGATAGAACCGGCACCGTTCAAGAACCATACAGACCAGGAACTCATGCTGCTGGAAGCCATAGTGGGCCGCACCACCCCCTTCTCTTCCATTCGCAGTTACAGCACGCCGCGCCGCGGCTACTGAGGGCTCAGGCTCGTCGACGCGTTGCGACAGTCGTCTTCCTAAACTCGCAGAGACACATGCAGCATGCGGTTGCCACGACACTCCAAGTACCTTGCCGACGTAGCCATTATTCTGCTGCTGGTCTTCAATGCCACTCCTGCCTTGAACCTGCCGTTTGTCGAGACACTGGAACGCATCGCTTACGACATTCGACTGCGTGCAACGCTGCCTGACGATATCGACGACCGTATAACCATCGCCGATATTGACGAAAAAAGCATAAGCAGCATCGGCCACTGGCCCTGGAACCGTGACCAGATTGCAAACCTCGTAGACACGCTGTTTGACCACTACCAGGTGAACACCGTTGGTTTCGATATTATATTTTCCGAGGCTGATGACAGCGCCGGACTACAAGTTTTGCAGGCGCTGGACGAGAGCGCCGTGGGCGAGATCGAAATCTATCGCCAGACTGCTGCCGGCCTGAAGAACCGGTTCGAATTCGATCAGCGCTTTGCCCGCTCGCTGCAAGGTCGTAATGTCGTCCTGGGATACGTGTTCGACCAGGCCGATGAGCAGGAGATCAACACCCTGCCCCAGCCGTTGACGGAAATCGATGAGGGGCTCGCGCAACGGCTAATGCTGTTCAAGGCGAAGGGGTTTACTGCCAACCTTCCCTTGCTGCAGGCGAACGCGTCGAGCGCGGGTTTTTTTGACAATCCGAACCTGGATGAGGACGGCCAGTTTCGTCGCGCGCCGGTTGTTCAGCTTTACGGGAACGGTCTGTATCCCTCGCTGGCCCTGGCGGTTACGCGTGCCGCATTGGGCAATGCCGATATCGATATCAAGGTGCAGGATAATCAACAAGGGTATACCGCAATAGAACAGCTACAAATTGGCAGCTTGCTGATTCCCGTCGACAAGTCTGGTTCCGTGCCGATTCCGTATCGCGGACCCCAGGGGAGCTTTCCTTATTTTTCTGTCGCAGACATCGTGGGCAGGCAGGTGCCCAAAGAGCAACTTGCCGACCGCATCGTACTGGTGGGCCCTACCGCGCCGGGGCTGCTGGACCTGCGCTCAACGCCGGTGGGAACGGCGTATCCCGGCGTGGAAGTCCATGCCAATATCATCAGCGGGATGCTCGACAACCGGATTCCTTCCCAGCCCGCCTGGGTGATGGCCCTGGAGATGATCCTGCTCGTGTTCCTGGGCATTGCCATGATCGTAATTCCCCGCTGGCTGAATCCGGCCTGGATCATCGTTTTCATCGTGGGGCTGGCTGGGATTGTCGTTGCTGGCAATGTCTGGTCGTGGAACCAGGGTTTGATATTGCCGCTGGCAAGCCCCCTGCTGTTGGTGCTCGCCATTTTTATTGTCCACATCAGCCTCGGTTTCCTGATCGAGCATCGCGCCAAGCGATCGATCACCAAGTTGTTTGGCAGTTATGTACCGCCCGAACTGGTTGACGAGATGGCGCAGGATCCGGAAGACGTAACGCTGGAGGGCCAGTCACGGGAAATGACTGTACTGTTTTCAGATGTGCGCGGATTTACCTCCATTTCCGAAGACTTGAATCCCAAGGAACTGAGCTCGCTCATGAACGCCCTGTTGACACCTATGACACGGGTTATCCACGAGCACCGGGGTACTATCGATAAATACATGGGTGACGCCATCATGGCCTTCTGGGGCGCGCCGCTGCGCAATGAACAACATGCACGTGCCGGCATCCAGGCTGCACTTGCGATTGTGGACGGTCTCGGCGAGCTGAACCAGGATTTTGCGCGCCGGGGCTGGCCGCAGATCAGGGTCGGGGTGGGCGTCAACACCGGCATCATGAACGTGGGAAACATGGGCTCCGAATTCCGTATGGCGTATACGGTACTGGGTGACGCGGTAAACCTGGGCTCCCGCATTGAAGGCCTCACCAAGCAATATGGTGTGTCCATAATTGCCAGTGAGAGTTCCCGGGCGTCTGCACCCGAATTTGCATTCATGACGCTTGACAAGGTCCGCGTCAAAGGGCGCGACGAACCCGTCACGATTTACGAGCCCCTGGGCCTGAGTGACAAGCTGGATGCCGGGAAAGGCGAGTACCTGGCCCGCTTTCACGAGGCCCTGGAACTTTACTGGGCCCGGCAATGGGACGACGCCGCCAGGCTGCTTGCGGAACTGGCCAGGGCGGCTGAAGATCCACAATCGCAAGACTGGCATCAACCCCTGTACGCCGCTTATTTAAGCCGTATTCAAAGCTACCAGGCTGCGCCCCCGGGACCCGACTGGGACGGCGTCTTTACCCACCAGACCAAGTAACACGCCTGGCAAGACCCTGCGGGCCTTGGGGAGCGTGCCCGCCGCATAGCCCGGCTGCAGCAAATACGTATATACGCAAGGCTCGCCGCCAACTAATAAAAGTGTATGGGTGCGGCCTGCGCCAGCCGTGCGCTCGTGCGACAGTGGCAAAGGCATCGGCACCCGGTGGTATGCGGGCCGCTGACACCTGCTGCGCCCGCTGTCTTTGAAAAAGGACGCTGTCATGGGCACTTGGAATCTCGAAATCAGCTTGGCGATCATGATGCTGGCGGTGACTGTGGCGATGATCGTGGCCTTCCAGGGCTATCTGAGAATGGGCTCGGCTCGACGCCTGAGCCGGATGCTCATGCGAATGGGCCTGGGCGGTACGGACTTGTCACGCCAGGACCCGGTAGCCGCGGCGACCATCGAGGAGATTTGGAAACGCTGCCGCAAGTGCCAGTTCGAGGGGCACTGTGAAAGGTGGCTGAACGGCGAGGTGGGCGGCGACAATACCTTCTGCCCGAATGCGGAAGCGTTTCGCGCCCTGAAGGTAGCCAACTCCTAGCGGAGCGGTCCGCGCACCTTCGCCTCAGGTCGCCGGGCTGGCAACGGTCCGGCGACCACTAAATCCCCGGGATGCTCCTGAGCCTCGTTCGGTGGCAACCTGCTGCGCGCCCCCGGCGATCTGAAATTTCTGCGCCGCGCGCGCTTCCCTGGGGTCGGTGGCGCCGGTCAGGCGCGGCTGATGGTGGCGTCAGTGGCACAGAATGTCGGCTGTCGGCCAGGAGCGGACGCTCACTAAAGTACTCTGACCCCATTTTCGTATATATGAATAATCGATGGTCTAAAGTGATTGCAACAACCGCAAATAACAGACTCAATTGTATGGCTTTAGTGGCTCTCATAGGGATGGTCGGCGCCAATGCACCACTAGTCGCCGAGGGCGTCAGGTCGAGCACAAAACATTCTGCGCAAGATTGGCTCCAGGGGTATCAGCCCTTAATTCAAAAAGCCGAATCAGGTGGCAAGCTATGTGATTTAGGAATACTCGGCACTTGGCATAAAATAAGCGTCACCCGCGTATCTGATCGTGGCTTACAAAACGGCCTGGCCCCCGGAGACACAATCGTAGAACTCAATGGAGAGGAAGTTACCTCCGAAAATTTCGCCAGCCGGATGAGTAGGTTGGACGCTGGCGACAAATTTTCCCTACGCGTTTCAAGAGGCGGGCGCTTTACCGATCTGGTTGGTGAATGTGGTGACGGCACTGGTCTGAGCCAAGCTGGTTTTGACATTGTCAGGGCCGCGTCAGCAGGAAAATGGAACGCGTGTATAAAAAGCACGAACGCTGTTGATAAACTAAATGACCTCCAAACCGCATTTACCGCCAGTTGGAGACTCCAATGCTTTGTGGCAAAAATGTGTAGTGACAAGCGTTGTAAGCGCATGTCATCAGCATCTGGTCGCTACTTGTATGATTACCACCGCCTGGCGATTGAGGAAATGGCCGCTATAGGAGAGCTTGATCATTGGCGGTGGCATTATCTGAATGCAATGACAGTACTAAAAGATCATGGATTCCGTAAGCGCGCAAGAGAACTTGAAGCTGCCTGGAACGAAGCAGATGCTGCCAGACAAAAAACCAAGGAGGTTCAATAGTCCGTCTTGGAAAAGGGGTCAGAGTTATTTTTCCTGGACAGGGTCAAGCAGAAAATAAATGTGACACCTTTTCCAAGATTAAAAACCGGGAAATAACTGGTGCCGGCGGAGGGATTCGAACCCCCGACCTACTGATTACAAATCAGTTGCTCTGCCAACTGAGCTACGCCGGCACATCGTTAAACTGCATTCCTGCCGTCCCTGGCTCCGCCGTCACACCTCGACCGGGCCCCTGCCCGGCCTCATGACCGCGCGCTTATTCTAACGGAACGTCGGGCTGCGGACAGACCCGGGAGGCCAGCCGCACGATGCGCCCCGAAGTCACCTGGAAATCCGCGGGATCGATGCGGGTCGACTCCCCCGGGACAAAATCCAGCCAGTAAACCGTGCCCTGGCGAGTGCGCCGGGCGATTTGCGGCTCGAAACCCAGCTCGCGAATTTCCCGAAAGCGTCGCTGGGCGCGGCCGCGCTCACTGAATACACCCAGGGAAACCGCGTTTTCCCGCTCGCCGGCCGGTTCAACATAAACATCCCCCACGCCGCGATTTTTGAGGGCCTGCATTAAGGTCTCGGCCTCAGACCGGGTAGCTGTCGGTGGCAGGAATATCCAGTAGCCCACCCAGATCTGGCCCTCGGCACGTCGGCGCTTGCCCTCCAGCCCCAGGGCGCCCAGCCGTAACTCGGCGGCGGCTACTTCCTCGTTATCCGAAAAGGGCCCCAGGCTAAGGCAGCGCACCGAGGCGGCAGCGTCGGCAGACACATCGACGCTGGCAGCCGCTGATTCGCCCGGGCCGACCGCAGCCTGGGAATCGGCGCCGGCCAGGCTGAGCACAGGCACCTGCATCTCATCCATGTCACTTGCGCGGGCTTCGCGACTGTCATTGCTGGCCAGACGCCAGCCATAGAACACCAGGTTCGCTGCCAGCAAAGCCAGAAACAGTGCCCGCGCCACGCTCACGACTCCCCTTGTGTCGCCAGCCGAGCCACGCCCTGCAACACCAGGTCACCCTGCACGTCGGCGTTTACCGACAGCAAAGGCACAATACGATCGGCTTCTCCACCGGTGATCAGCACCTTGACTTCACCACCACTGGCCGCGGCGATTTCACTGCACGCACGCTCGATGAGGGCGGCGCAGGCATTGCACACACCGGAGGCCACTGCTTCGCTGGTATTGTCGGCAAACAGCTTGTCTGGCGCATCGGAACTCTCGTGCACATGGCGCGTACCCGCGAACAGGCTCTCGGCCTGCAGGTTGGGTCCCGGCATGATCATGCCACCGCGATGCAGTCCGTCGGCATCCAGCCAGTCGACTGTCAGGGCCGTGCCGGCGTCCACTACGCACAGCGGACCCTGGTGTTGCGCCCGCGCCCCGATCAGGGCGCACCAGCGGTCTACGCCCAGCTTCGCCGGCTGTGCATAGGCGTTGCGCACGCCGCAAGCCGCCTCTGTCGACGCCAGGTACCGCGGACGCTGATGACCGCGGCTCAACAACCAGGCTTCGAACATCTGGTCGACCCCCTGGTCAGCCACGCTGGCCACAAAAGCGCCGTCGCTGGGCAGGCTGGCGCCCTCGTCCAGGGCTGCCTGCCAGTCGCTGTCCAGCAGGTCGCGATGGCGCACCCGCACATGGTTACTGAGGTGCCGGCCATCGAAGCGGGCCATTTTCAGGAAACTGTTGCCAATGTCCGCGACGATAATCATGCCGGCCTCAAACTCACTTCCGCGGAAATAATGCGTTCGATGCGTCCGTCGGTCTCCAACCTGAGTGCGCCGGATGCGTCGATACCGCGAGCGACGCCTGCGAGGTCCCGGTTGGGCATCGACACGCGCACCGGCTGATCGCGGTAGGCATCGGCTGCCCGCCAGTCCATCAGAAATGGTTCGAGACCGCTGCTCGCGAATCGTGTCAGCGCGTGCACCACGTGGGTAACAACCTGCGCGGCCAGTTGGTTGCGACCGGGCCTGTCCCCCGAGCTGGCTTCGCCAGCATCCACAGGGGCCAAACCGCCCAGCCGCTCAATCGCCGCGCGACTGGACTCATCCAGCGCATAGTTCAGGCCAATCCCCGCCACCACCGTGGTGGCTGCATCCTGACCCGTACGCATTTCCAGCAACAACCCCCCCAACTTGCGTTGGCCCCACAACAAGTCATTAGGCCATTTGAGCTGTACGCCCGGGATGCCACATTGATCCAGCGCCGCGCGTACCGCCACCCCCATCGCTATACCGAGGCCGGCCACTTCCGGCATGGCGCGAGGGAATGTCCAGGCGACTGACAGGCATACGCTGCCGCCAAACGGCGCCTGCCAGCTGCGTCCATGCCGGCCGCGGCCCGCCCACTGATATTCGGCAAGACATAGTCGCGCCCGGGCCGGCGGCGGCGCAGGCAGCTCCAGCAGGCGCTGGTTGGTGGAATCGGTTTGCCAATGCAGCTGCATGCTGGCAAGACTTGCATGCACAGTGGTCGGCAGTAGCGCGCGCAACGTGTCTGCATCTAACAGCTCCAGCTCTCCATCCAGGCAACAGTTGCCGTGCTTGTCGGTGTTCAAGGGCACACCAAGCCCTTGCAGTTCACTGACGGCGGTTAAGATGTCGTCCCGCGATAGAGACAGCTTGGCGGCGAGTTCATCAGCACTGACGGTGTCCTGTGCTGCCAGTATTTTTAGCAGCCAGCGCTGATGATCGAATTCAGGAGGCATCATCGCCCTGCTCCGAGCCCTTGAACAGCATAAGCTGGCGCATGCGGTTCTCTTTGTGGGCGCGCATACGGGCAATGTTGCCGCGATGGGTGAACACAATGAAGGCGCTCATGGCAGCCATAAAGGCGAACAATGGCGAGCTGAACCCCACCAGCAAACCGCCGGCCACCGCAGCAACCGCCACGGCGCTCATGGTGGCGAGACCGACGTAACCGGTTAAACCCACGATCACCAGCCAGGTAGCCAGAACCACCACCAGTACCTGCCAGTTGATAAAGGCCAGCGCTCCCACCAGGGTAGCGGCACCTTTACCACCTCGAAAGCCATGGTAGAGAGGAAATACATGACCGGCGACCGCCGCAGCCGCACAGCTCACGGCCAGCCAGGCACTGCCCGACGCGGCGGCGAAGGGTAAACTCAGCCCGGGCACCCAGGCCGCGGCCAGGGAGCCTTTGCCCACATCGATCACCACCACCAGCAGCGCGAAAAACCAGCCCTGGGTTCGCAGCGCATTGGTGCCGCCGGCATTGCCGCTGCCCATCTTGCGGATATCCACGTGACCCAGCACGCGGCCCACCCACAGGGCCCCGATCACCGAGCCACACAGGTAGGCAAGCACAATTTTTACGGCAAAATCCATCACGAAAAAATGTCGGAGAGGTGAGCCAACGGCGTTGCTGGCATCTTAACATCGGGACCCGGCCCGGACACGGCCCGCAACGCGGGCCACAAACTCGGTTAAAGTAAGCGCACCACAACCTGCGGGCGCCATGCACAGCACCACACCAGATCAGGAAACCTGCCTCATCGTCAACCGTGCCGCCGGGCGTGGCCGTGGCGGGCGGCTGGGTGCTCGCATTGCCGCAACACTGGAACTCGACCCGCAGCATGTGTTTGAGAGCCAGGCGCCCGGTCATGTGCGCCAGCTGGCTCGCGAAGCCGTGAACAAGGGCTATATCAAGGTCGTGGTTGCTGGCGGCGACGGCACCATCTTCGAAGCCGTCAACGGCCTGATCGATGCCGGCAAGCCCGCCGCGCTGGGCATCATACCGGTGGGCACAGGCAATGACTTTATCAAGGCCGCGGGTATCCCGCTGGCGTGGCGCGACGCCTGTCGCAAGGTTACCCGGGGCCGCATGCGTTCCGTGGACGTGGGTCGCTGCAACGAACTGTATTTTGCCAACGGCGTAGGCATCGGCCTGGATGCCGAAATCGGGCATACCGCCCAGGGCATCTCCTGGTTTCGGGGGCCCATGGTTTATCTCGCTGCCGCCTTCAGGACCCTGGCCGGAGGTATCAACGCTCCGGAAGTCTCAATCAGTTTCGACGATGGCGAGCTGGTGCAGCGGGTGAC
Organism: Gammaproteobacteria bacterium; assembly: GCA_041609715.1. Lineage (GTDB taxonomy): Bacteria > Pseudomonadota > Gammaproteobacteria > Steroidobacterales > JABDLF01 > JABDLF01. The sequence continues at coordinate 3,663 of JBFIQI010000038.1, read as the reverse complement.
GCTGGTCGCCGTCACCAACGGTACTTGTTACGGAGGCCTGTTCCATGTTGCGCCGGAGGCGAGTATCAACGACAACCGGCTGGACCTGGTGATCGCCGATCACGTTACCCGTACCAAGGCCATGAAGCTGATACCCAAAGTGATGCGCGGCGATCATCTCGATGACCCGGTCGTGCGCTATTTGCAGACCCGCAAAGTAGTGATCGAATCCAAAACGGCGCTGCCGGTGCAGATCGATGGTGAGCTCATCGAAGGCGGCTTGCGGCGCCTCGACATTGAAGTCGTACCGGAGCGTATCCGGCTGCTGGCGTAACTCAGACGCTTTTGCTGCGCGATCCCAGGTAGATGCCGGTCAACGCCAGCGTCGCCCCCAGTGCTTCCGCAATGCCGATGGCGCGGGCAAAAAACAACACATCCCAGATGTAGGCAAAGGTAGGCTGGATCAGCAACACCAGGCCGATCCGGGAAGCAGCCAGCTGAGCGAGGCTGGAGGAGATCAGGACCCAGCCAAAAACCTGCGTTACCAAACCATAGGCCAATAGCAGACCTGCCTCGCGCAGGTTGGGCACCTGCAGGGATTCACCGGTTCCCAGCGCAAAGATTGCCAGAAACGCGGCACTGGCCAGGGACGCCACCGCCACGTCGCTGACCGGTGAGCTTGGCCGGGTGCCCGCCGCCACCCGGGCGCGACGCAGCGCCAGCACATAGGCCCCGTAGCAAAGTGCCGTCAGCAGCCCCAGCACCACGCCGCGGCGATAATCTGGCGCCAGCCCGGTCCAGTCCAGGCCCACGATCAGCACCAGACCGGTGAAGGCCAACAGAATGCCGGCCACCAGGGCCGGGCGCAGCACTTCTTTGAACACCAGGACGCCGGCCAGCGCCAGCACGAACACCTGGAAGTTGGCCAGCAGGGTGGCAAGGCCCGGACCCAGGTAAATGATACTGCGGTGCCAGAATGCCAGGTCCAGGGCGAACAGCAGGCCAGCCAGCAGCAAAGCGATCAATACTTTGCTGCCGGGCCGCACAGCCTGCCTGCGCAGTAACAGCACGGTGCTCAGCACGATACCGCCCACCAGGGTGCGGTAAAACGCCGACGTGGTGGGCGGTACCTCCAGGATCCGCACGAACACCGCGGCAAAGCTGATCAGCAAGGCACCGCCGATCAGTTGCAGCATGGCCAGGCGTCGGGCGCGCAAATCACCGGATTCCAACACTGCTCACTCCGGTAGCAGCGGCGCTTGACCCACGCCCGGGACAAACCCGTTGGAGTCGGCAAAATTGCCGGGCTGACGCGGTGACGGCGTACAAACCGGGCTGGTAAAAATTGCCGCGCCGAGGACGCATTGCTGCGCACCCATTGATCCTGCCCTTGTGCCCGTGAACCGAAGTCGAGAATAGCATGCAGCCCGCCGGGTACCGGCTTGACAAACGCTCTCAAATCTATTATTTAGATAGTTGTCTAATTATTGAAATACTATGAAACAGCAAGCACTATTCAAGGCCCTGGCCGACCCCACCCGTCGGCAAATACTGAAACGCCTGCGAAGGGGTTCGGCCACAGCCGGTGAAATCGCCGATGACTTTGATATGAGCAAGCCGTCGCTGTCGCACCATTTTAATGTTCTCAAAGACGCCGAACTTTTACGTAACGAGCGCCGCGGTCAGCATATTGTTTATTCCATCAATACCACGGTTTTTGAGGATGCCGCAGGATTGCTGCTGGACCTGTTCGGGTCTTCGGACAAAAAAAGCAAACGGGGAAAACAATGAGATTCGATCGTACCGACTTCATCTGCCTGCTCGCAATCGTCCTGCATTTTGCCATCGTGGCTGTGTTCTATGGCGACCTGCCGGATCCGGTACCCACCCACTGGAATGCCGAGGGCGTGGCGGACGGCTACACCGCGAAACCCTGGGGCGCCTGGCTGCTGCCCATGATCACCCTGGGCGTTTTTGCGCTGTTCAAAGTGATCCCGTGGATGTCACCCCACGGATTTCGCATGGAGTCTTTTCTCAACGTCGTTAACATCATGAAGCTCACCTTTGTGCTGTTCATGCTGGTGATTGGCGTCAGCGTCGTGCTGGCGGCGCGGGGAGCGCCCTTTGATCCCGGCGACGTGGTGCTGCCGGGCGTTGGCGTGCTGTTGGTGGTACTGGGTAACTACATGGGCAAGCTGCGTAAAAATTTTTTCATCGGTATTCGCACGCCCTGGACGCTGGCCAGCGATGAAGTCTGGGTGCGCACCCATCGCCTGGGGGGCCAGATTTTCGTTTTACTGGGCCTGGTGATGATGCTGTCGGGATTGACCGGCTGGCCGCCGCTGGGACCCGTCCTGATCGCCATCATCGTGGCGGCAGCACTGATTCCGTTGATATACAGCTTTGTTATTTACAAGCGCCTGGAAGGATTCGGGCCCGACCAGGAATAAAATTTCACTCAGGCAGCCAGGCGTAGCCAATCTTGGTGAAAAAGGTACGGTCGGTACGTTCCAGGCCGCTGAGGCTGTCGTCGTCGATGAAGCTGTCGGAGTAACCCAGAAAGAACACCGTCTGCGGATTGACCTTGTAAGAATACAGAAGCTGCGCCCCCAATGATTTGAAGTCGGCATCGACGTCATCCACGTACAGGCTCGGATCACGCTCCAGGTCGAGGTGCTGCATGGTCAGCCGCAGAAAGCTCCTGATGCTGAATTGCCAGGTAAAGCGCGCATCCGTCAAGCCGGCGGTAAAAATGTTTTGCCCGTCCTGGGTATCCAGACTGTCCCGCGTGTGGCGCAGGTTCATCTTGAGGTGGTCGCCGACGTCCCAGTTCAGGCGCGGCGAGACGCTTGTGAAATCGCCCAGCCGGGTATTGGCGAAATCGATCTGATCACCCGTACGGGTAAACAAAGCGATAAAGACGCCGTCCGCGGGCTGGAACTCGCCGTAGAAGAAGCGGAAATTCTCATCAAAAAGCGTGCCATTCCAGAACCGCTGTCGATAACCGCCGCCGGTTTCCACAAAGGACTGCATAGGCCCGGCAATTTCTATGTCACCCTCGAGTTCGCGCTCCAGCACGCGACCGGTACTGTCATGGGTGATGTCCCAGTCGCCGGAGAGTTCAATGGAACGCCACCACTTCTCGCCATTGCCATGCCAGACATGCCCGAGGCCAAGCACCGTGCGGTCGTAGCCGGTGCGCGGCAGGAAGCCGAGGTCGGCGCGAAAGTTCGCGCCGAAATCTTCGTGGAACAGGTTCCAGCCCCAGTTGCGGCCGCTGTGACGATAAAAAACCTTGTAGGCACGCCCGGAAAACGAGCCCTGTGGCTGGTCGAAATCCTCGGCCACCTCATTTGGGTATTCGGTGCTGGTGCCCAACAGCTGCATGCCGACCCGATCTGCGTCGTTGATGCGCCACAAGGCGTCCACGGCGCCCACAGAGTTGTGGTAGTTGTCGCCGCGCCGCCCGGTCACCAGTACACCAGCCGCAGAGTTCTTGCCGAAGTCACGCCGGTAACGGCCGACCAGGTTTTCGCTGTTTGCCTGCAACAGTTCAACGTCCGAGGACTGGCTGCCCGGGATCAGGATGGTGGTGACTTCGTCGGTGGCCGCGAACAGGCCATAGGTGTGCGGGCCCTGCTTGCCGGTGAGCTTGAGCCCGATATCCGGGTCCGAAATGTTGCG
>JBFIQI010000037.1:0-18574 GCA_041609715.1 Gammaproteobacteria bacterium | reverse complement strand
TGCGACCCTGCTGTTCGTCTCGCCAGCCCTGCTCAGGACCTTTGACTTGTTGGGTCTCAGGCTCGCCAATCTGTCCCAGCTGGATCTGTCATTCATAATTACCGATCTGATTCTGATCGCACTGCTGGTCAACGATTTCAGGAAGCGACAAACACTTGTGCCGTTCAGTGTTGCACTGGCCGGCTTCGTATTTGTCCAAATCGGTGTGAAATTCGCCAATCAGAATCCGGCCTGGCGATTCATCGCGGATATCATCGTGGACCTGTGACAATGGACGGGCCAGGCAAAAAAAAGCGGCCCTTTACAGGGCCGCCCGTTTTTTGATGCTTTGATGCGTTCAGGCATCAGGTCATCGTAATCAGGCCGCTTGCAGGTTGCCCGCTGCCTGTTTGCCACGTTCGGTGACAACGTCGAAGCTGACGCGCTGACCTTCCGTAAGGCTGTGCATGCCGGCAGCTTCCACTGCAGTCTTGTGCACAAACACGTCTTTGTCACCGGATTCCGGTGCGATAAAACCAAAACCCTTGGCAGGGTCAAACCATTTAACAGTTCCGATAGCCATTCTGGCCTCCATAAAAGAACATTCCACACACAAATCGGGTGCGGTTTCGAACAACCTTGTCGTAGTGGGTAACTTAGGGTAGAGCGTTCGAGGAACGAACGGGCAGCCAAGAAGTGGGCCAAAACGTAGATCGCGCGACGATACTGAGGCATGCGCGCTGTAAACGCAAGCAGAATCGTAAGTTTTGGCAGCAAATAAGCCGGCCAGACTGGCAAATTGAACCCGACAGGTTTCGGAAATCCCTAATGGCTGGCACAATAGGCGTCCGTAGACTAGCGGCAATAGCCCGTCCGATAAACCCTGATAACAAGGCCGGCATCGTTGTGAGCGAGGCGACTAAAAGCCAGATTTCTCCTGGCATGCTGCTGTGGCTGTTCATGCGCCCTCGGGTTGCATTCAACGACCTTGCTGAAAAACGCCCCTCGGCCAGCTCGGTGTTCTTTCGCTTGATTTTGTGGATGGCGCTGATTCCGCCTCTGTTCGCCTTTATTGGCACCTCGGTTTTCGGCTGGCGCCTGGGCGCCGGTGATCCGATCTTCATTCCCCAGGACCGGCTGCTGCAGGTCTGCATTGCTTACTTCATAGCTCTGCTGTTCGGGTTCGTCAGCACGGCACTGATCGGGCAGTGGATGGCTGGCACCTACGGAGCGCGGCTCTCGCTGGGTATACACATGGCGCTGATAACGATCGTCGCCGCGCCCCTCATTGTTGGCAGCTTTATCCATCTTTATCCCAATGTTTTTATCAACATCGTGGTGCTGGTGCCGGCGCTGATGTGGAGTATGTACCTGCTGTACGCCGGTTTGCCCGTGGTCCTCAAAATCAGCCCTGAGCGGGGCATGCTCATGGCGTCCGCGCTGATCGGTTACCTGCTGGTGGCTTTTGTCTCATTGTTGGGTATTACCGTGTATCTGTGGGTGAGCGGGATTGGCCCGCGGGTAGGTGTATGAGCACTGCCGAGTCCGTCAGCGCGCCTGTCTATTATCACGATAGGGTCGTGCGCATGCTGGTGCTGTGCGCCATGGCCTGGTCGATACTGGGCATGGCTGCCGGCGTCTACGTGGCCGCTGAACTCATATGGCCGGGCATTGACTTCGGCCAACCCTGGTTGTCATTTGGCCGCCTGCGGACCTTGCACACCAACGGCGTCGTGTTTGGCTTCGGCGTGTCGGCCCTCATGGGCACCGCCTTCTACAGCGTGCAGCGCACCTGCCACGTGCCGCTTTTCATGCCCAGGCTGGCCTGGATCGTTGGCGTAGGCTGGCAGCTGGGCGTGCTGGCCGGGGGCCTGTCATTGCCCGCGGGGATGAATACTTCAAAGGAGTACGCTGAGCTGGAGTGGCCTTTCGATATTGCCATTACCCTGCTGTGGGTCGGTTTTGCCGTGGTGTTCTTTGGCACCATCGCCCGGCGCAAAATCAAGCCCATCTATGTATCCAACTGGTTCTATGGTGCCCTGATCATCGTGATCGCAATGCTGCACATCGTTAACAACCTGGAGTTGCCAGTCAGTCTCTACAAGTCTTACTCGCTGTTCCCGGGCGCCCAGGATGCAATCGTGCAGTGGTGGTACGGGCACAATGCCGTGGGCTTCCTGCTGACCGGCGGTTTCCTGGGGATGATGTACTACTTTTTGCCCAAACATGCAGGGCGGCCGATCTGGAGCTACCGACTTTCCATCGTCGCCTTCTGGGCATTCACCTACAGTTATATCTGGGCGGGACCTCATCATCTGCACTACAACGCCATTCCCGAATGGGTGCAGTCGCTGGGCATGGTTATGAGCCTGATCCTGCTGGCGCCATCCTGGGCCAGCATGATTAATGGCATCATGACGGTCAGCACCGCGCAGAAAAAACTGCGTACTGACCCGGCACTGAAGTTCATAGTGCTGTCACTGGCATTTTACGGCCTGGCCACTTTCGAAGGCCCGATGATGGCCATCAAGAGCGTCAACGTAGTCAGTCATTTCACCGACTGGACCATAGGTCATGTGCACTCGGGCGCGCTGGGCTGGAATGCCCTGATAACCTTTGGCACGTTTTATTTTCTGGTGCCCAGGCTGGTGGGCAGGGAACTTTACAGCGTCAAGCTGGCAAACATTCACTTCTGGCTGGCGCTGGCCGGCACCATGCTTTACATCCTTGCCATGTGGGGCGGCGGCATATCCCAGGGACTGTTATGGCTGGGTCTCGACGAACTGGGCGAAGTGCGTTACAGCTTCCGCGACATCATGGTAAGCATGCGGTCCTATTACGGTCTGCGCCTGTTTGCCGGTCTGCTGTTCCTGAGCGGTGCCATATTAATGGCCTATAACCTGTTCAAGACCGTTGCCGGGCACAAGACCCGCAAGGTCCAGCCGCCCATGGTGGCGACCGCGGAGACGACAGCATGAACGGCGTCGGTCTGCACAGAAAGCTCGAAGAGCATGCCGGGCTCCTGATTTTTGGCATCCTGGTGGTGTCTTCCATTGGTGGATTGGTGCAGATACTGCCGAGCCTGTTCCAGGATTCTCTGAAAACGCCCACCGCCAATACGCAGGTCTATGCGCCCCTGGAACTGATGGGTCGCGACGTTTATATCCGCGAAGGCTGCAGCACCTGCCATTCACAGCAGATCCGGCCGCTGCTGGCAGAGATAGAGCGTTATGGGCCTTATTCGCGCGCGGGAGAGTTCGTATACGACCGGCCCTTCCTGTGGGGCTCCAAGCGCACCGGCCCGGACTTGCATCGCGTCGGCGGAAAATATTCCGACGAATGGCATCGATTGCACCTGCTGGACCCGCGCTCGGTGGTTCCAGAATCCATCATGCCGGCCTATCCATGGCTCGCAGAACGTCCGGCTAACGAACGGGGCGAGGTACGCGCCCGGCTGCTGGCGCTCAAGAAGTTGGGTCATCCGTATGATTTCTCCACCATCGAAGGCGCGGCCGCGGCCCTGGAGGGTAAAACCGAACTGGATGCGCTGGTTGCCTATCTGCAGGTGCTCGGTTCGACGGCACCGACGGAGGCATCGCCATGACCTATTTCATATTTGCCGGTGACATGCTGGTGATGGCTTTTATGGCGGCCCTGGTGGTGTGGCTGTACCTGCGCCAGGGCAAGGAAGCGCTGGAAGAGTCGGCGCGTATCCCCCTGGAGGACGAACGCCATGATGGCTGATCTGCCCAGCGTGTTTTGGGGCGGCTGGATTGTAACCCTGACCGTCCTCAGCCTGGCAGCCCTCGTGTGGCTGGTTTACAGCGTCTATTTTTCGAAGCGCAATACCAAGCATATATCGCCGACCTGGGACGAAACGCTGCAGGAAGGCGATCACCCGGCCCCCATGTGGTGGTTCTGGATGATATTTGCTGCACTGATTATTACTGTCATCTACCTGATGCTGTTTCCCGGACTCGGCACCTACAGCGGCGTACTGAAATGGTCCCAGGGCGGGCGTCTCGAGCAGAGCATGACGGACTACGAAGAACAGTTCGGACAGTTGCGGCGTCGAGTGGCCAGGATGCCAATGGCAGAGCTGCAGCAAAGCGCCCTGGTTATGGCTTCGGCCCAGCGCACGTTTGACCGGGCCTGCGGCATTTGCCATGGCCATGAGGGTCGTGGACAGGCCAATCAGTTTCCCAATCTCGTTGACGCGGACTGGCAGTGGGGCGGCAGCCAACAACAGATCGAGCATTCCATCGTGAAGGGACGCAGGGCCGCCATGCCCGGGTGGCAGGCAGTGCTTGGCGACGACGGTATCCGGCAAATGATTGGCTACATGCTTATCCTGAACGGCAGTGAATCCGAGCGCGCGACGCATCCCGCCCACCAGCAATATATGCAGTACTGTGCTGCCTGTCATGGTGCCGACGGCCGCGGCAACCAGGCGCTCGGCGCTCCTGACCTGAGCGATGATGTCTGGCTGTACGGCGGCAGTATCGAGGCCCTCAGCGTCTCGCTCTCCCAGGGGCGCAATGGACACATGCCAGCCTTTGAAGGTCGCCTGGACGATACCCAGATCCGAATGTTGGTGGCCTGGCTGAGCCGCGAACGCTGAAGCTTTTCTGTGTGACCAGAAAGTGTCGGGGTCATCTTTGACACCATATTGCTAGCGCTTTTCCTGCCCGGGCACGATCGCGGCCGGCTGCCAAATTCGGTTCAGGGCCGGGTCTGCCCGCTGCCCGTCACCAGATACTTGTAGCTGGTCAGCTGCTCGGCCCCGACAGGTCCTCTTGCGTGAATGCGCCCGGTGGCGATCCCGATCTCCGCGCCCATGCCAAACTCGCCGCCATCGGCAAACTGGGTCGAGGCATTGTGCAGGATGATGGCGCTGTCCAGTTCATGCTGGAACCGCGCGACCGCTGATGCATCGCTGGCGATGATGGATTCGGTATGACCGGAACCATGCCGGGCGATGTGATCCACGGCTTCCCCGACGTCGGCGACGGCCCTGACCGAAAGGATGGCATCCAGGTACTCCGTATCCCAGTCGGCTTCGGTAGCGGGGGCGACGCGATCGTCGCGAGCGCAAATCTCGGCATCGCCGCGCAATTCGCACCCGGCATCCACCAAAGCGTCCGCCAGCAACGCCCAGTGACTGTCCAGACAAGTGCGATCAATCAACAAGGTTTCCGCCGCTCCACAGATACCGGTGCGCCGCATCTTGGCGTTGAGTACCACATCCCTGGCCATAGCCGGGTCAGCCGATGCATGGACATAAACATGGCAAATGCCTTCCAGGTGCCCGATCACGGGCACCCGCGCATCTGCCTGCACCCTGGCGATCAGGCTCTTGCCGCCCCGCGGCACGATCACGTCAACGTAGTCCTGCATGTCAGCCAGCAACGCGCCGACGGCATCGCGACTGGTGGTGGGCACCATTTGCACCGCCCCCGGGGGCAGGCCGGCCGCTTCCAGGCCGGCAACCATGCAGCTATGAATGGCCCTGCTGGATTCAAAGCTTTCCGAGCCCCCGCGCAGGATTACGGCATTGCCCGACTTGAGACACAATGCGCTGGCATCCGCTGTTACGTTGGGACGGCTCTCGTAAATGATGCCGATGACGCCCAGCGGTACTCGTACCCGTTTAATTAACAACCCGTTGGGCCGGCGCCATTCGGCCATCACCTGACCCACCGGATCCGGTAGTTGCCGAATGGTTTCGATGCTGCTGGCGATTGCCGCGATACGCTGATCATCAAGCAGCAGTCGATCCAGCATGGATTTTGATAGACCCTTGGCGCGGCCCGCCTCCAGGTCCAGCCGATTGGCGGCAAGGATGTCGGCGCTGTGGCTGAGGAGACTTGCCGCCGCGCTGGCCAGGGCCCGGTCTTTCCGGTCGGCCGTTGTCCGTGCCAGCGCGCTGGCCGCGGCGCGCGCCTGCTGACCCAGGGACCGCATCAGTGCCTGAATGTCCGGATCGATGCCTTGTTTGCCGGTGCTCATTATTCAGTGATCGATCAGTACCAGGTTGTCGCGGTGAACGACTTCGTCGCGACCACGATAACCCAGCGCCGTCTCGGTATCAGCGCTGCGTTTGCCTTTAATCCGGCGGACCTCGGCATCGGAGTAGGCCACCAGGCCACGGGCCAGGTCACGCCCCTCGTGGTTGCGGATGACGACGGCATCGCCTCGCTGAAACTCGCCGTCCACCGCGAGAATGCCCACCGGCAGCAGGCTCTTGCCGTTTCTCAGCGAATGTTCCGCACCCGTATCAATCACCAGTGCGCCGCTGGTTTCCAGCGCGCCACCGATCCAGCGCTTGCGCGCAATCTGTGGCGTCGTAGCTGGCAAAAACCACGTGCAGCGGCCGCCAGATTCGATGTCAGACAATGGCCGCGGCCGGTGTCCGTTGGCGATCACGGTGGCGCAGCCGGCGGGCATGCAGATCTTGGCAGCCGCAAGCTTGGTGGCCATGCCTCCGCTGCCATACTCGGTGCTGCTGGCGCCGGCCCGGGCTTCAATGTCCGGGGTAATTTTTTCCACCAGCGGTATCAGCGCGGCATCGGGTGCGCTGGCCGGGTCTGCTTCGAACAGGCCATCCACGTCGGACAAGAGTACCAGGCAGTCGGCGCTGCACATGGCTGCGACCCTGGCGGCCAGCCTGTCGTTATCGCCGTAGCGGATTTCCTCGGTGGCCACGGAATCGTTCTCATTAATAATGGGCACCACGCCGGCAGCCAGTAGCGTCTCCAGGGTACTGCGGGCATTGAGGTAACGGCGGCGGCTTTCAGTATCGCCCAGGGTCAGCAGCATCTGCGCCACCTTGATACCGTGTTCGCCCAGTAGATCCTGGTATGCGTGGGCGAGCATCACCTGGCCAGCGGCTGCTGCCGCCTGTTGCTGCTCGAGGCGGCGCTGCTCCCGGGTCAGCCCAAGATATCTGCGGCCCAGCGCGATGGCTCCCGAGGAAACCACAACCACTTCCTGATTGCGTGCCGCCAGTCGGGCGATTTCACCGGCCAGCGACCCGAGCCAGTTTCTGTCCAGGTGGCCGGTAGCGAAGTCCACCAGCAGGGATGAGCCGACTTTTACGACGATTCGCTGCGCGTTGCCGAGATCGGGCACGCCGGGAGCCGGGCTGCTGGTGGCTTTGGGTGAACTCACAATGATCGGCCTGACTCGCTGGGCTACCTGACGGGTGTGGAAAAACCAATAATGCGATGTCAGCTTCGCTACGGCAACGGCCTGACCTGGTGCCTGAGCACCAGGCCGGGCCGAATTTTACCCGCCCCGGCTAAGCCGCGCCCGGGCATCAGCTGTCTGCCGTTGCCTCCGTTAGCCTGGATGGCGATTGGCCAGGGGCGCGTTTGGTGGCGGCCAGGGCCTGCTCGATATCGGCAATGATGTCGTCAATGTGCTCGATACCTACCGACAGCCTCACCATGTCATCAGACACGCCGGCGGCGGCCAGCTCCGCTTCACCGAGCTGGCGATGAGTGGTGGTGGCCGGGTGGCAGGCCAGGGTCTTGGCATCGCCAATGTTGACCAGGCGGGTGATCAGCTGCAGCGCGTCGATGAAGCGGGCGCCGGCCTCTTTGCCGCCGCGGATCCCAAAAGTGAGGATGCCGGCCGGCCGGCCTTGCAGGTACTTCTTGGCCAGCTGGTGGTATTGATTATCGGGCAAACCCGCGTACCCGACCCATTTCACCTGTTCATGGGATTCCAGGTATCGGGCAACAGCCAGTGCATTGTCGGTGTGGCGTTGCATCCGCAGCGACAGCGTTTCCAGTCCCTGCATGATCAGGAAGGCATTGAAGGGTGACAAGGCCGCACCCATGTTGCGCAGGGGCACAACGCGCGCCCGCCCGATAAAGGCGGCTTCCTCCAGAGCCTCACTGAATACCACCCCATGGTAGGACGGATCCGGCTCGTTGAAATGACGAAAGCGCGGATTATCGCGCCACTGGAACCGGCCTGAGTCCACGATGATGCCGCCGATGGAAGTACCGTGTCCGCCCATATATTTAGTCAGCGAATGCACCGCAATGTCGGCTCCATAATCGAACACCCGGCATAGCACCGGCGTTGCCACGGTGTTATCCACCACCAGCGGCAGTCCGTGGCGATGGGCCAGATCGGCGAGGGCCTCGAGGTCTACGATGTTGCCGGCCGGATTGCCAATGGATTCGCAGAAAATAAGCCGGGTGCGCTCATCGATTTGCGCTTCCAGAGCCGCCAGGTTTTCCCCGGGCGCGAAACGTACATCGATTCCCATGGTGGGCAGCGTGTGGGCGAAGAAATTATAAGTCCCGCCATACAGCTGGTTCACGCTCACGATGTTGTCTCCGGCACTCGCCAGGGTCTGCAGGGTGGCGGTGATGGCTGCCATGCCCGAGGCCAGGCTCAAGGCACCGATGCCGCCTTCCAGCTGCGCCACGCGCTCCTCCAGCACCGCGTTTGTAGGGTTCATGATGCGACTGTAAATATTGCCCTGGACCTTCAGGTCGAAAAGATCGGCACCATGCTGGGTATCGTCGAAAAAATAGGAAGTGGTCTGATACAGGGGAACAGCAACTGCATGAGTCGCAGGGTCGCCACTGAAGCCGCCATGTATCGCGATAGTTTCGGGTTTCATGTGCACTCCGTAGTAGTGGGGTTGAATTCAAGACTCTTGTTGTCCGCAGGGCCACAGGGATTCGAGGTATTGATCCCGTCGCGCAATGGCGGGTGTCGGTCGTTGGCACTCGCCAGGTAAACCAGTCCAAGCCAGTTGTTAAAGATGGCCTTGCCGGTGTCGATCCAGGTGTTGTCCAGCTGGCTCGCCAGCAGGGCCTCGGGGAACTCGGCAGCCACGTCGCCGGCCTGCACCCGCTCCCGATGCCCGGTGAGTAATTCCCGGGCCTCGGCATCAAAATAGCGTTGGGGGAAAGGCGGATAGTCGTCGCGTTCGCCGTTCACGAACCGTTTTACTTCACGTTTATATTCTTTGGCCAGACTGTTGGTGTCGTATTCCGGATGACCCTGCAAAAAAATGAATCGCAGTCCGTCACTGCTGGCAGCCAGCAACACACCGGCGTCTGCACTTTCTGTCAGAACACTCATGCCCGCCGCCTCGATTTGTTCGCGGGACACGTCGTTATGCCTCGAGTGCGGGGCGTCGAAGCGCGTGTTGACGCCATTCACGATGGGATGCTCCCGCGCCAGCGTCCGATGCTCGAACACACCCCAGAGCTTGCCAGCCAGTGGCCGCCGCTCAATTCCGTAGTAGTGCCGCCATACGGCGTGCGACGCCAGGCAGGAGCACAGCACCGAGCTTACGTTGTCACGTGCCCAGTCGGTGACCCGGGTCATCGGCTGATAAAATGCTTCGCGAGTCAGGTCGGCGCCCGTGATATTGGCGCCGGTGATCACCAGTGCATCCAGTCCGGCTTCGGCAATGCTGTCAAAGGATTCGTAGAATCGCCTGATATGTGCGCGAGCGGCCGCGCCGCGTTCCAGTCCCTCCACCGAAAACAGATGCACCTGAAATTGCACGATGCGATTCGAGGCCCCCACCAGGCGCAAAAACTGGCGCTCGGTAGCTTCCAGGGCCGCATCAGGCATCATATTGAGCAGGCCAATATGCAACTCGCGGATATCCTGGCGCCTGGCCCGCTCGCGACTTATCAGCACCTGGCCTTCTGCGGCCAGACGCGCATAACTGGGCAGATCGTTATGTGCGATCAGGGCCATGCATTCGCCTCGGCGTCGATGGGGATGGCTGCCGATGCGCCCGCCGGGCGGACAATTGGGCGTGCGCAAACCTGCAGCGCTGATTCGGTCTGCCTGCCCGGCAGTTTTCCGCGTGCCGATGTCCGGGCTTCGGCACGCCGCAGGGCGCGGGCCAGGTCCTGCAGCAAGTCGTCAGCGTCTTCGATGCCGATGGAAAGCCGCAGCAGATTGTCGCCGATGCCGGCCAGTTGGCGGGCCCCTGGTTCCATGGCAGCGTGGGTCATGGTTGCGGGATGCGCGATCAGGCTTTCGACGCCACCCAGCGATTCCGCCAGAAAGAATTGCTCGAGCCCATTGACCAGGGCAGCAACCTGGGGCACGCCGCCCTTGATTTCGAAACTGATCATGGCGCCGAATCCGCTCTGCTGCCGACAGGCAATTGCGTGCCCCGGGTGCGCCGCCAGACCGGGATAGTAAACGCGTTCCACGAACCGGTGCGCATCGAGAAATGCGGCAATGGTCTGTGCATTGGATTCATGCGCCCGCAGCCGTGCGTGCAGAGTGCGGAGTCCGCGCAGCGTCAGGAAACTGTCGAAGGGCGCGCCCGTGGTGCCGATGCAATTGGCCCACCAGTCCAGAGTCTCGTGCAGCTCGGGAGTCCTGGCAACCACTGCGCCACCCACCACGTCGCTGTGTCCGTTGAGATACTTGGTGGTGGAGTGAATGACTATGTCGGCTCCGAAAGCCATTGGCGTTTGCCAGCCCGGCGACAGAAAAGTGTTGTCTGCCACCAGCAGCGCGCCCGTTTTCTGGCACACGGCGGCAACAGCGGCGAGATCTGTGATGCGCAGCAATGGATTGCTGGGCGTTTCCACCAGCACCATCCTGGTATTGGGTGAAACGGCAGCCTGCAGCTTGCCCGGACGGGTCAGGTCGATGAACTCGACCTCAAACTGCTGCCGGCGCGCCAGCGCCTGCAGCAAACGGTAGGTGCCGCCGTAGCAATCATGTGGCGCAATCAAGCGATCGCCAGGTTCGAGCAGCTGGCAGACCAGGTTTATCGCTGCCATCCCTGAACTGGTTATGGTGGCGCCACTGCCGCCTTCCAGCTGTGCAAGGGCGGCGCCCAGCTGATCGCGGGTAGGATTACCGCTGCGGGTGTAGTCGTAACGGCCCTTGTCGTCAAAGCCGTTGAAACTGTAAGTGGACGTCAGGTACAGCGGTGGCACGACCGCGCCATGACACGCATCGGTGCCCAGCCCGGCCCGCACCGTGCGGGTGGTTTTACTTGTGCAATCAGGATTGCTCATGGCGCTCAGCTTCCTCAAAAGATGACCGGCCCTCGCGGGCACACACATCGGTAATCTTTGGGGAACTGAAGAGGGAAGGGTTGCTACGTCCTTCAGCCCGCGAGGGGGCGTGCTTCGCAGCAACTCATCTCTCGGGATCAGGTCCCGTTGGATTTGGCACCGTTTCGAAGTGGTTAGCTTCGCTGGTTGCCCCGGCTTCAAAGGGCCAATCCCTCTGCCGGTCTCGATGAGTGGCAATTACTCTAGGCGTAATGGCGGCGAGCTGTCAACCAGCAAAATCCGCGGCCGGGAAAAACAGGTGCGGCCGAATGCAAGACAGATACCAGATCAGCGATCGGTGATGGCACCCTGGGAAGCGGAACTGACCAGCGCCGCATATTTCGACAACACGCCACGCGGCGGTTGCTGTTGAGGCGATTTCCAGGCGGCAGTTCGGCGGGCAAATTCCGATGCCGGAATATCCAGCGAGATTTCCCTGGCGAGCGCGTCTATGGTGATGGTATCGCCATCTTCGATGATGGCTATGGGGCCGCCCACCGCAGCTTCCGGCGACACATGGCCTACCACAAAGCCGTGACTGCCGCCCGAAAACCGGCCATCGGTGATCAAGGCCACGGTATTGCCGAGGCCCTTGCCCATGATGGCGGAAGTCGGGCTCAGCATTTCGCGCATGCCGGGTCCGCCACGAGGCCCTTCGTAGCGAATCACCACCACGTCACCGGCTACTACTGTCCCATCCAGGATGGCCGCAAGCGCGGCTTCTTCGCCATGAAATACTTTGGCACGGCCGCTGAACCGCTCACCTTCCTTGCCGGTGATCTTGGCCACCGCGCCCTCGGGTGCCAGGTTGCCATGGAGTATGACCAGGTGGCTGTCTTTCTTTACAGGATGCTCCAGCGGTCGCACGATGTCCTGGCCGTCGGGATAGGGCGCAACACCGGCGAGGTTCTCGGCCAGGGATTTGCCGGTCACGGTGAGGCACTCGCCGTGCAGCAGATCTGCATCAAGCAGTGTTTTCATGAGCGGCGCGATGCCGCCGATGGCAATGAGTTCTGACATCAGGTAGCGGCCGCTGGGTTTGACATCGGCAAGTACCGGTACGCGCGCGCCGATTCGGGTGAAATCGTCCAGCGCCAGCGGGACATCGGCCGCACTTGCCATGGCAATCAGGTGCAAGACTGCGTTGGTGGACCCACCGAGCGCGATAACCACGGTTATGGCATTTTCAAACGCCGCCCTGGTGAGAATATCTCTTGGGCGAATCCCTTTACTGATCAGGTCGCAGACAGCGGCACCTGCCTGGCGGCAATCCGTTTGCTTGTCAGGGGAAACCGCTTCCTGGGCGGAACTGCCCGGCAGGCTGAGTCCCAGCGCTTCGATGGCCGATGCCATGGTGTTGGCCGTGTACATGCCGCCACAGGAACCCGGACCGGGAATTGCGGTTTTCTCTACCTCGAGTAGCTGGGCATCAGTGACCGCACCGCTGGCATGCCCGCCTACGGCCTCGAATACCGAGACGATATCGCGGCGTCCGGGACCGGGCCGGATGGTGCCGCCGTACACGAAAACCGAAGGCCGGTTGAGGCGCGCCATGGCCATTACCCCGGCCGGCATGTTCTTGTCGCAGCCGCCGATTACTACAAGGCCGTCGAAGCCTTCTGCGCCGGCCACGGTCTCGATCGAATCCGCTATGATTTCGCGCGAAACCAGCGAGTAACGCATGCCGGGCGTTCCCATGGAGATGCCATCGGATACCGTAATGGTGTTGAAGATCACACTTTTGGCGCCTGCTGCATCGACGCCCGCGGCGGCTTCGTCGGCGAGCTTGTTGATATGCATATTACAGGGGGTAACCATGCTCCAGGTGGAGGCAATTCCCACCTGGGGCTTGCCAAAATCGGCGTCGCTGAAGCCAACCGCCCGAAGCATTGCACGACTTGGCGCTTGCTCCACTCCGTCGACCACGACGCTGGAGTAGCGCCGCGGGTTGTTCTCGTCAGTCACTGTTTAACCTGCTGTTTTTAATACTAAAAGTGTCAAGTTTCTGGCCAAGTGCCAAAGCCCGGCCAAGCGTTCTGGGAGGCCCTTCGCCCCCCGGCGGGGCAGCTTCAAATGGTTTCCCGCGGGTCAGAATGCCTGTTCACGCGGGCAATGCAAAGTCGGGACCTTAAGCACCCGCATCGCCTTGAACATAATCTTCGTAGCGCCTCCCGTTTTGCGGAATCAAATCGGCAGATTTCCCATGGCGATGCACCAGATCGGTGCAAGTTGCTAAATATTCGTGAAAAAAAATTATTGACATGACTTTCGTACTTCGGTATTCGTTGGCCCAGGCAAGAGAAGTTTTGAACGCATGAAACACACGTCAGTAAATCACGACAAGCGCCACGGCAAGACCCGCACGGTCGATGTCGCCGGTGTCGTGTTGCGTTCCAGACTGCTGAGCCAGCTGGTCCTGCTGAGCCTGATTATTGTAGTCGTCCTTATTAGCGACATGCGGGGACTTCTGGCTTAAGCAAACCACCAAATCAATCCAGAAACCCCGCTCCCGAAAGGCAGCGGGGTTTTTTTTAACCACTGAATTCTGAACAGATCGAATTAACAGGAGATGAGGACACCGAGATGAAACTTTATACGGATGACGAGGTAAGTAGTCACGCCCTGGCGGGTGCCCGAGTCGCGGTACTCGGGTACGGCAGCCAGGGCAAAGCGCATGCACAGAATCTCAGAGACAGTGGCTACGACGTCGTCATTGGCGCCCGCCCGAAAGGCAGCAGCTGGAAGGTAGCGCAGGCCGACGGCTTCGAAGTCGCTGAGCCGGCCGAGGCCGCAGCCGCAGCCGACCTGGTGGCCATGCTGGTACCGGATATGGCCCAGCGGGCGGTATTCGAACAAATTGCAGATGCACTCAAGCCCGGCGCGACGCTCCTGTTTGCCCATGGCTTTAACGTGCATTTCGGCGAGATCAAGCCGCCCGCAGGAATCGATGTCATCCTCATCGCACCCAAAGGGCCCGGTGCACTGGTGCGCCGCGAATACCAGACCGGTCACGGCGTGCCTTGTCTTGCAGCGGTGGCGCAGGACGCCAGCGGCAAAGCCATGGACAAGGCTCTGGCCTATGCACACGGCATCGGCGGCGCCCGCGGCGGCGTGCTGGAAACCACATTCGCAGAGGAAACCGAGACAGATCTGTTCGGCGAGCAGGCCGTTTTGTGCGGTGGTGTCACGGAACTCATGTGCCAGGGATTCGAGACCCTGGTGGAAGCGGGTTATCAACCGGAAGTTGCCTATTACGAGTGCGTTCACGAGCTGAAGCTCATCGTCGACCTGCTGCATGAAGGCGGGCTCGAGAAAATGCACGAGTTCATCAGCGAGACCGCGCAGTACGGTGATCTGACGCGCGGCCCCAGGGTTGTGGACGAGCACACGCGCGCCAACATGCGTGCAGTCCTGAAAGAAATCCAGGACGGTACCTTCGCCAGGGAATGGATCGCGGAAAACCGTTCAGGATGCGCCAACTACAAGCGCCTGATGAATGCCGACCTGGAGCACCCGGTGGAGACTGTCGGTAAAAAGCTGCGGGCGCGCATGTCCTGGCTCAAGTCGAGGCTCACGGCGGCGGCCTGATCATGAACGGCGCTGAATTCCTGGCAAGGGCCCTGGAGCGGCAGGGAGTCGACACCATTTTCGGCTATCCCGGCGGCACCATCATGCCGTTTTACGACGCGCTCGTGGATTCAAGCATCCGTCACATACTGGTGCGACATGAGCAGGCGGCAGCTCTGGCTGCAGACGGTTATGCACGGGCCACCGGCAAAGTGGGAGTTTGCGTTTCGACCTCGGGACCAGGCGCCACCAACCTGGTGACTGGGATCGCCAATGCGTTCCTGGATTCGATTCCCCTGGTTGCCATCACGGGACAGGTGCCGACTCCGGTCATGGGCACCGATGCGTTCCAGGAAGTGGATATCTTTGGGCTGACCATGCCGGTGGTCAAGCACAGTTTCCTGGTGCGGCGCGTGGAGGACCTTGCCCAGGTGGTGCGCGATGCCTTCGAAGTGGCCACCCAGGGACGGCCGGGGCCGGTGCTGATCGACCTGCCCAAAGATGTCGCCCAGGCGGTGCTGGATGCCAGTCCCCTGTTGCCGGGGCCGCGTGCACCTCAGCCACAGCCGGATGCAGAAGAGATCGAGGCAGCCTGCGATCTGATCGCAGCAGCACAGCGGCCGGTACTTTACGCCGGGGGCGGAATCGGCATGGCCGGCGCCATTGAGGAATTCCGCCACCTTGCTGCCGCTTCCGGGATTCCCGTGGTTTGCACCCTGAAGGGGCTTGGCGCAGTGCCCACCGGCGAACAGCGGTATCTCGGCATGCTGGGCATGCACGGCAATCGTGCTGCCAACAACGCAGTGCAGGAGGCCGATTTGCTGATATGTATCGGCGCGCGCTTTGATGATCGGGCGACGGGCAAGCTGGATGAGTTCGCGCCGCGGGCCAAGGTGATTCACATGGATGCCGACGCCAGCGAAATCGGCAAGCGCAGATTTGCCGATGTTGCTTTGCTGGGCGGTCTTGCGCCGACACTACAGGCGCTCGCTGATCACTGCCAGGAGAACCCGCTGGATATCGGGGCCTGGCAGCAACTTTGTGCATCAGAAAAGCAGGAATTCGCGTGGCGATATGACGCGCCGGGTGATGGGATCTACGCGCCGGCGATGTTGCGCGACCTGTCGGCGGCGGCCGGCGACGACACCATCATCACCTGTGACGTCGGGCAGCACCAGATGTGGGTTGCCCAGCACTGCAGCTTTGCTGATCCCAGCCGGCATCTCTCCAGCGGCGGGCTGGGCACCATGGGATTCGGTATTCCCTCAGCCATCGGCGCACAGCTGGGCAACCCGGACAAACGAGTCATCACGGTGACCGGCGACGGTTCCATCATGATGAACATCCAGGAATTCGCCACCATCAAACGCTACGAGTTGCCGGTCAAAATTGTTTTGCTGGACAACCAGTGCCTGGGCATGGTGCGGCAATGGCAGGAACTCTTTTTTAAAGGCCGCTACAGCGGCATAGACCTTTCGGATAACCCCGACTTCACCGAGGTGGCTCGGTCATTCGGTATACCGGCATTCAGGGTCGAACACCAGCAGGAGGTAGCAGCGGCGATCACCCGCTTGCTGGACACCGACGGCCCGGTGCTCGCCCATGTCGTGATCGACCCCCAGGCCAATGTCTGGCCACTGGTGCCGCCAGGGCAATCCAATTCAACCATGATCGAGGAGAGCAGGACGTGAATCACACGCTGAGAATAACCATCAGGCAGATCGAGGGCGCCATTATTCGAATTATTGGCCTGGTTGAACGTCGCGGATTCTCGATCAAGTCGGTGAATGCGACCCCGTCGACGTGCGGCCAGGAGATGGCGATGGTTATCGAGGTCGAATCCGAGCGATCGGCCGAGACGCTGGTGCGACAGGTCGAGAAGCTGTTCGACGTGCGCGCCGTATCCCTACAGATTGCTGGTGGGCAGAAAGGTCTGCTCCAAGAGAGAGTTACATGTTGAATGCATTGAAATCCGAAGGGGTCCCGGTCAACGGATCCCAGGTCGAAGAGTTGCCGGTCAGCCTGGCAGATGTCATGGCGGCGCGCGAAGTCGTGGCCCGCAACCTGGCGCCCACGCCGCTGGTCAGTCATCCGGTTTTGTCGGAACTGTTGGGCTGCGATGTCCAGGTCAAGCTGGAAAATTCCCAGTCCATCGGCTCGTTCAAAATTCGTGGCGGGCTCACATTACTCGAGAACATGTCGGCAGCAGATCGCGCCGCAGGACTGGTCACCGCCACTCGCGGGAATCACGGTCAATCCCTTGCCCAGGCGGCGCGGATCTACGGTGCCAAATGCACCATCTTCGTGCCCGAGGGCAACAACCCGGACAAGAATGCCGCCATGGCCGCCTTGGGCGCCGAGCTGCTTGTCAGCGGCCACGATTTCGACGCGGCCTGGGAGGCCGCCGAGCGCTTCGCGCGGCAAACCGGTGCGCGCTGCGTACACCCGGCCAGGGAGCCGGAGCTGATTGCCGGAGTTGGCACCGTTGCCCTGGAGATGCTGGAACAGGCGGGTGGGCACCTGGACGCGGTGTTCGTTCCGGTTGGAGGCGGCAGCATCGCCGCCGGTACCGCGGTTGTGGTCAAGGCGCTGAGTCCTGACACCCAGGTGATTGGCGTGCAGGCAGAAAACGCTCCGGCCTTCCACCATGCCTGGCATACCGGGGACTATCGTCCCTTCGTGGCAACAGAAACGCTGGCCGACGGTTTGGCCGTGCGCGTGCCGGTGGACTTTACCCTGGGCATCATGCGGCAGCTGCTCGATGACATGCTGCTGGTAAGCGAGGCGGAGATTTCTGCAGCCATCCGTACTTATGCATCGACCATTCACCAGATGGCCGAGGGTGCTGGTGCTGCGCCGCTGGCGGGAGCCTTGCAGGTGGCCGAGCGATTTGCCGGCAAGCGTGTGGGTCTCATTTTGACCGGTGGCAACATCTCGGCAGACATGCTGGCGCAGGTCATTGCAGGCCATGCACCGTCTTATGCCAGGCCCGCCATGCCGATGTATTTCATGGAGAACCTGGAATACGGCATGCGTTGAGCGACGCTACCAGGCAACGATAAACGGAGGCCCAGACAGTGACAGACAGCAGCATGCCGGCGGCGAATGATCGCCTGATCATCTTCGATACGACCTTGCGGGATGGCGAGCAGGCGCCGGGCTGCAGTATGACGCTGCGGCAGAAACGGCGAGTTGCGCAGGCCCTGGCCGAACTCGGCGTTGATGTCATCGAGGCCGGCTTTCCCGCCGCGTCGCCCGGAGATTTCGAGTCGGTGCAGACCATTGCACGGGAGCTCCAGGGGCCCGCAATCTGCGCCCTGGCGCGCTGTTCCTCCGGCGATATCGAAAAATCCGCGGCCGCTTTGGCCGACGCGGCCCGCCGACGCTTGCATGTGTTTTTAGCCACCAGCCCGATTCATCGCCAGCATAAATTGCAGATGAGCCGGGAACAGGTGCTGGAACGGGCGGTGCGCGGCGTGGAACTTGCGGGCGAGTATTTCGACGACATTGAATTTTCACCGGAAGACGCAGCTCGCACCGAACCGGATTTTCTTGCACAGGTCGTAGAAGCGGTCATTGCCGCCGGCGCCCGCACGGTGAATATTCCTGATACCGTCGGCTACACCGCGCCCGAGGAATTTGCACGTCTGTTTGACTACCTGTTTGCAAAGGTGAGCAATATTTCCCAGGCGGTGCTGAGCGTGCATTGCCACAATGATCTTGGCATGGCGGTCGCCAATTCTTTGGCGGCGGTGCAATCCGGTGCGCGCCAGGTGGAATGCACCATTAATGGCATCGGCGAACGTGCCGGCAACTGCGCGCTGGAAGAGCTGGTAATGGCGGTAAAGACCCGCGCCGACCTGTTTGGCGTGCATACGGGGATCGATACACGGCGGCTTTATCCTACCAGTCGCCTGGTGTCCAACATCACGGGCATTACCATTCCCCGCAACAAAGCGATC
>JBFIQI010000036.1:0-18655 GCA_041609715.1 Gammaproteobacteria bacterium | reverse complement strand
GGCTACGGTGCAGCCAGCGAGCCCAGGATTCGTCCGAGTGGCTGTAACTGATGAATGCCTTGTAGCGATACTCGGTCATCGGCCAGTCAATGCCAGGCTTCCACCGGAGCTACCGGGATACGGGTTTGATCAGCCGGCTTGCGACCCAGCCTCCGGTGCTGGCATCCAGGGTTTCGACCCGGCTCCAGCCTTCACGGTTTTCCAGAACCCGCAGGCGAGTTCCGGCGCCGAGACTGCCCAGCACCGCCTGATCCAGGCCCGGGCCTGCCCGCATGCGCAGCGATGTCACGCTGACCACGGCCAGCGCGCCGCCTCCCCGCCGCGCCCCCAGGTCACCGGCCGGGCCGCCTGAGCCCTGCTGTTCCACCTGCAGGCCACCCAGCGCTGCCAGCGCCGCAGCCGCCTGCTGGGGCTGATAGGTATCGGCATTCTGCAGAGCCGCGAAGACGGCTTCCAGGGCGGCCTCGTCGGCCTGGCCGGCCACCAGCGCCTGGGCTGCCATGGCGGCCTGCTCGGCATCCGCGTAGTCCTGAAATTGCCGGCCCGCGGCTGCCGCAAATATCGCCCGGCTCAGCGCTTCGCTGGCGCCCGCGCGCTCCCGTAACCGCGTTGCTGCCGCCGCCAGACTGTTCTCCAGCTGGCCGGTTGCCGCCATCAGCGGTTGTGCCCCCTTCAGGCTGGCGTCGTGCAGTGCGCGCAATGCGCCGGCAACGCTTTCCGATCCCAGCACGCCGCTCTCCAGCAGAGCAATCATCCGCAGGCGGCTGTCTTCCAGCCTCGGCATGCCGGGTTCGGTCTCGCCGGAAAACGCCGACGCCTGCCAGCGTAAATCGTCCAGCGAGTGGTGACAGGCATGGCAATCGAACAGCGCCAGTTCCGGCAAACCCTCGCCCTGCTGGTAATGCTTGCGAATCATGGCAAGAGATTGTTGCCCGGAAACCAGCAGACCATCCAGCCATTCCTGCGCTGGAGCTGCCACCGACTTGCGCTCCCGGTAATCGGCATCAATTCGATAATGCGCCGGTTGCAGTGCGGTAAACGTCACCAGTTCGAAGCTCAGGCGCGGATGTCCGGCGCCCATGATGCGGTGAGTCGCGTACTTTTTGTCGGTACCCAGGTGACAGGACAGGCAGAGCTTCGCCCGCGCCTGGGGTTCTTCGGTGGGGTACATGCCGGCCTCGATGTTGCCGGCGTGGGTGGCAGAAGCAGAGATATGCGGGCCCAGCCACTGCTCGGCGCCGCCGTGACAGGCCTCGCAACCCACTCCGTCCGACAGATTGAAAAACCTGCCACGCTGGGCCGCCGGCACGTTATCGGCGTGACAGTCCAGGCAGATGTCCGCCTCGTGAGCTTTTTCGATGCCGAGATTGCGTGCAATGCGCTGGGAACGTTCGTTCAGCAATACCTCGTAGGCCCTGGAATGTTTGTCGTGGCGGGTCCACGTTTGGTATTCGTTCTGCAGCACCGGGTAGGCATTACGTTCGGTAATGGAACCGTGACAGGTCGAGGCGCTGCAGGATTTGACACCCAGGTGTTCCAGGCCGTCGTGCTCTGGCAGATTCTGAGCCAGCAGCCGACCCTGGCTCAACAGGCCCAGCGCGCAGAGCATGGTTATCCCGGGCCATTTTATCCTGGAGCCACCCGATACTGGTTGTTGACCAGTCATTACAGTCTTGATCTTTTTACTCATTGCTCTGCCCAACTTGCTTCTTGTCCTGGGGTAAATTTTCGACGTACCAGGGTCGTCCTGCTGCGTCCACGTAAAGCCGGCGCATCTCGGGATAAGTGAGGGGCCGGGAACCGAGTCGCCCGAATACCGCTATCTGTCCCCCGGTTTCATCGACGCCCCGATCACGCTCCAGTCCTCTCGATAAGGCCAGCGCGGGCGATTGCGTTTCTCGCCAGGCGACCAACTGCGGCTTGGGCTCCGGACTGAACCCATAAAAGTTGGGTTGGGTATCCGGAGCCGTTAACTGCACAACATTGAGTCCGCTTGCGCCATCGGCAACATAGGCAAAAAGCGAAGCGTTGGTGGAACCAATAACCACGTCATTGGTGTCGCGAAGTCGGCCATCGGCATCAAATTTTTCATATATAGATGGCTGTTCCGGCTTTTCGATGTCCACGATGACCAGTCCCTCGCGGCCGGCGGCAACAAAGGCGTAAGTGCGCGAGAGATAGATACGGCGCGCATCGGCCAATGGAATCCGGGCGGCTTCGATCTCAGCGGGATTTGTCAGATTGGTGATGTCGAATACCCGCATGCCGGATGCGTCTGTGACAAACAGGTAGCGGAACTGAACCGCCGCCGAATGCGCGCCCTTAAGCGGCAATATAGTCTCCAGGCGCGGCGCCAGCGGCTGGTCGAGATTGACTACCGCCAGGCCCTGGCTGGTGGTTATGTAGGCAATATGGCCTGCCAACGCCAGGTAACGGGCGCCCGCCAGCGCATTGCCGGGATTGTAGGTGGCAGCGCGCTCCAGGTAGTTGTTGCGCAGTTCTCCGTCCGAAAGCGTATTGATATCGACCAGAATCAGGCCCTCCTGCCGGTCGGTGACAAGCGCGTAGTTGTAAATCGGATGAAACGGCTGCTCCTTGTTGACGTCCCGCATCAACTCACCCTCGTTGCGCGCCGGATGCACTGGCTGGTTGGCTGGCAAGACTACGCAGCTTGCATCTTTGGTGCCCACGTGGGTGTCATGGCCCAGGGGACTGAAGGGCGCCGTGATAATGCGCTGACTGAAGCCTTTGTTGGCAACGCTTGCCACATCGTAAACCCGGAAACCCTTTTTACCTTCGGCCACGTACAGGTATTCGGCCCTGAGCTGCAGGCATTCAACCGGACCGCTGCCATGTTCGAAAGCCTCGGGCAAGCGCTGGTCCCGACCCATGTGCGCCTGGTAATAATCGGGGTAGGCGTAACGATGCAGGTAGCTTCCAATCACTGCCTGGGGTTCAGTCCATTCCGTGACCGGCACCGCCTCGACATGCCCGCTGCCACCTACCCAGGCATTAAAGCCGATAAAATTGGTGAAGTTGGTACCCAGCAGCAGCAACTGCGCCATGATGGCGTTGTTGTCATTATCTTTCGACAAGTGACAATCCTCGCACTCCTTGGTCTCGGTCTTGCGCACGGTGTGCGGAAAATGCGGGTTCAGCGCCTGTGAGCTATACCCGCTGGCTGCCACCGGCGGTTGCTGAATGTAAATGCGTTCGCGGTTGGCATTGGTCGAAGACAGAACCAACGCGGATGAAGAACGCACCGGCGCGATCTTGCCACCCTTGCGATCTCCCCGACGCCCCAGCATAAACATCTGGTCGCGGACAACCTGCGGGTTGTAGGTGGCGTAGTTGCGGGAAATGCCGCCCTCGTAATGGTGCCGCTCTGTCTTCCAGTTAGCCTCGATAGGCAGGTGACACCCGGCGCAACTGGTGGTCCATGAAGTATGGCAGGTGTAGCACTCGATCTCGCTGTCCTTGTGGGCGAGGTCTGACTCTTCAAAGTGGACGCTCCAGCGCTGCTCGTTGGGATCGCCCTTCATGAGCTTGGCGCGGGCCGCCTTTTCATTGAAGTCCGGGTTGCCGGGCATAACCGAGTCTTTGACGAGACTCATTTCCCATTCCTTGCTGGGATCCAGCACCGAGCGCTGGATCAGCTTGCCGTCCACCCACTCGAACCTGCGGCGCCCATCGGAATTGCGCAAGGCCCGCAGGTCGTTGCCGGCGGGCGGCGCCGCGGGCCCGGAGGTGCGCAGGTTCGGATAGCTG
Source organism: Gammaproteobacteria bacterium (assembly GCA_041609715.1). GTDB lineage: Bacteria > Pseudomonadota > Gammaproteobacteria > Steroidobacterales > JABDLF01 > JABDLF01. The sequence continues at coordinate 14,887 of JBFIQI010000036.1, read as the reverse complement.
CTGGCGGAGCCATGGCAATCCTTGCAGTCGATTTCCACAGCCAGCGCCACTTCACCGTACAGATGCCCGGTGCCGTGACTGTCCTGGGCGAAATGACAATCTACGCAGTGCATTCCCTTGTCCAGATGCACCGATGACATATGCACGGCTTTGGAAAACTTTTCCGGATCGTCATTGGAGACCTGCTGACCGGCCGCGTCCAAAAGGTTGCCTTTGCGATCGCGCTTGAAGATAGCCCTGAAATTCCAGCCATGCCCGTGATAATCGGCGAATTGCGTATCATTGAGCTTGGGGTTCAGATCCCAGACGTTTTCCAGAAATTCCAGGTCGGCCCACTTGCCCCGCACCACTGCACCTTCAGGATTGCGGTCCAGTATCTTGCGCATCTCGTCATGGTCGGGATAGCGCTGCTCTTCTGGCCACATAAAGGGGGCGTCTGACTCGTAATCCCACATGGTGTAACCCAGGTAGGTGTTCACGAACATGTTGGGCTGATGCATGTGGCAGGACATGCATTGCGCCGTGGGAATGGCGGTGGTGAACACATGCTGCAGCGGATGCCCGGACTTGTCCCGGGCAATCGTGGGATCGGTAGTCTGGGTCAGGCCGCGGTGACCGGCGGCCGCATACTGGCCCGAGTGTCGGGGGTCGCGGTCATTGGCATACACCACGTGACAGGCTCCGCATCCGGAAGTTCTGAAATCGCCCGGCTGATCGTTGGTGCCCAGAAACCACATCAGTGGGTCATTGAGCCGGGTCTTGTGCATATTGAGCACCGGGACCGAGATCCGTCCCCCGGTGCCGGGTCCGCGGTTCGACTGCCGGATATCCGGACGGCCGGGCTCCTCGATACGCTGCAGGAGTCCCAGTGAATTTGGAATCCCGGTTTCCGGGAACAGGTTGGTCAGGTTACGCCCGCCGCGCTCAAATACCCGGAAGATGTCCCCGGGCTTGAGGGTCTCCCAGGGTGGAAACGGGTAAAGCTTGGGCAGGATACCGTTGACAGCCGTCTGCGCGTCGGCGTCTTCCTGCACCGGCCCCTCGAGAATGGCGGCTTCGCCGTCGCGCGTGTAAGCCTCACCGAGGATATAATTTTTGAAAGGCAGGATGCCATTGTTGTAAGCGGCACCGCCGAAAAGCATGGCCCCGGTCGCCATGATACTGCGTGTGGCGGCCTTGATAATTGGTCCGTGGCAGGCGCCACAGGCCTCCTGGGCAACCCGGTAGTCCGAGGGGTTTACAAACCGCACGTACTCCGGGCTCTCCTTGTTGAGCAAGGTATAGCTGTGTTTGGGATTTTCGCTATGGGGATAATGCCAGGTTTTCGGATAACGGGGCTGCACATGGGCAGCGTCCAGCTTGGCCATGTATTCGGGCGAATGGTGCGAATACGCATGCTCCACCCGAATGCTGGCGTCGCCGCCATGGCAATCCGTACAACCGAGCACCACGGTTTCACTGCGGTGCATGGTGGCGGCGTCGCTGGCCGTGTGACAGTCGATACAGCCGGCACTTTTTGCCGCCGCCTCGGCCGCCGTCTGGGTATAGGGTGCCGGCGGGTAATGCGGGTACTCGATGTCGCGCGGGACTTCGCCTTCCGCCGCCAGCAACAGGCCGGGCCACGCACACAGCGCGGCTATGGGGAACCAGACATGTCTCAATTCAAGTCGCATCATCAATACTGCAATACCAGGTTGGCGAGAACGGAAAAGGGGATCTCATCACCGAACAAATCCTTATAGCCCTGGCCCGGCAGCAACGCCGCACCGGAAGCCCGGAACACAATGTTCTGCGTGGCGAACGGCCGATAAATGAAGGCAGCAGAAATATCCAGCCCGATGTTCTTGTCGACATTGCCCTGATTTCGGGCCAGCGCTACCGAAGCGGTATCGTCGAACCACAACTGGTTGGCATTGACGCTGAAACGCAGCTCAGGGGTCAGATCCAGGTCAGCACCGAGTCCCAGCAGCCAGATACCCGGATTGGTGAAATTGGACTGGCCGAATTCCTTGGAAGGACGCAGGCTGTTCAGAATGCCATTGCGGCCCGACAGGCCAACCCGGCCACCGCCCACCAGTGGGACCGCTTGTCGAATCCAGAAGCTGGTGTCGGCGCCGGCAAATTGCGGATTCTCGAAAACGGCATCGTAACCCTCGGACCTGTCGTCATAGGGATCACTGTCGCCACTGCCATGCAAGATGGAAAGGCGGGGCCTGATCCAGTCGTAGTCGCGTGAATATTCGGCGGCAAAGAACCAGGCGCGGATGTCACTGGAAAAATTGGTGAAAGTCGAATTGGTCTCATCGCCGAACGCAAAGTACAACGAGGTTGTCAGATTATTGCGGCCAAAATGGCCGTCGCCGTTGTAACCCAGGTAGGTGACGTCATAGTCCCGGCTGCGCTCGGTCCCGATGGAGGCCGGCCGCTGGATGAAGCCATTGTCTTCGTAGAACACGTCGCTGGCTTCACGATTCCGGTTGTGCAACAAAGTCAGCTGGGAGAAAAACCCCAGGCGTGGGAAGTCCTGACGGTAAACGTTGAAAACGAACACATCGTCGTCGCGCAGACTGTCGCCAAAACTCCGCTCGGTAATGTCGTTGAGGCCACTGTTGGCGTCTTTCTCCAGGCGCCGGAACCAGGCCAGATTGTATTGATAAAAATTATTGTCGCGGGTGCCAAACAGGCGCACCCCAAACTGGTTGTCCTGGAACAGGAAACCCCGAAAATCGGAGGAGAAAGGCTGAATCCCAACGCGCAGGCTGTCGAAGTCGTAGCGCGTGGAGACATTGCGCAAGTGCTTGTCGACGAACAGGCCCTGGACACCGACAAAGCCCTCCCTGCGATCCAGCCCAAATCCGGGATTGGGTTTCAGCAGGCTGATCTCATCGACCCGGGTATCGCTGTAATTGAACACCGGGATAAAACGAAACTCCCAGTCCGGCGGGCGAAAAACCGTGTCGCCCTTGTACCACACCAGCTCTACGATAAAATTCTGGTTCAAAAGGGTCTGGCGTCCCGAGCCGAACAGATCGATACCACCCGGTCGCAGCGTGGACGGCCCGCCCACCGGCACGGGAAAGCGGCGCGGCTCGAAAACCGTGTCGGAAATAACCAGGAGATTGAAGAACCAGTCATTGTCCTTGCCGTACAGCGGTAAGTCGCCTTTGAGCGGGTTGTTGCCGTTATACGGATCCAGCAGGTTGGTGGGATAACCCAGCATGGACACGATGCGCCAGCGATCCGGCACCGGAGGAAATTCCTGCAATTGTTCGGGCCTGGGCGGGGCCGCGGCGGTCGGGTCGCAACGCGGTTCATATTCGAGCACCGGCGTACCGGGTCGCCGGGCATTCTCGCCCGGGGGCACCACGCAGGGTTGCTGGTCGTTGCTTGCAGAATTCGGGTTGGCGCCCGCGGGCCGGGCCTCATCAGACTCTGCAACCACGTTCTCGCCTGGCTCCGCCCGGGCGGCCATGGGCTGCTCACCCGCATCGGCCAGCATGATGACTGTATCAGTGTCTGCTTCGGACCGCGTGTCTTCGGGACCATCCGTGACCGGGGCTGGCTCCGGGGCGACGATTTCTGCGACCTGTGCCGGGGGCGGAGTGTCCGTTTGGCTAACGGCATCGGTGAGCGACCCGGTCGCAACCGCGTCTGCTGCAGGGGTGTGCGCAGCTGCCGGGACTTCTGCATCCGGCTCCGGCGCCAGCGTCTCTGGTTGGGCTGCAGGCGTTACCGACACCTGCTCAGGATCAGCAGGCCGATACTCAAGGGCCGCGCCACTTCCAACGGGACGCTCGCCCCCCGCGTGTCCCGTCATTTCCTTGGGAGCCTGTGCATCAATACTGATCGCTGCCGGTGCGGCGGCACTAGCCACAGTGTTGTCAGCCACTGCCCCCGGCGTAATATCCACAAACACCGCGGCAGCCGGGGGACTCAGCTCTGTGGGGCGAACGACGGTCACCGGCGTGATATCAACGAACACGCGGGCATCGTTGCCTGGCCGATGTTCCCTGCCAGTGACGGTGGCCGGGGTGATGTCCACGAATACGGCGGACTCTCTGCGTGCGGTCTGCATGCCCCGGATCACCGTGACCGTAGTACCCGCCGCGGCTGCGTCGACCTGCAGGGAATAGGAGCGACTGTCACCGGAATCGCCAGCGTTACCCGAGCTGCCCGGTACGGACAGGCTGACGTCGGCCAGGGCCGGCAGGCCGCCCAGCTGCGCCAGCGCCAGCAAGCCCGCAAATCGCTTACTTACCCTGACAGACATTTTGCTCATCCGAATCGAGGAAAGGCGTTTGCGGACAATTGATATAACGCAGACGCACGCCCTGGGGTGTGAGCTGATCAGCGCGAATTTCGATCGGTGCATTGCCGAAACCGCCCAGCTGCTCGCCAGCGAGGTGCACGCCCAAAAATCCAATCATGTCATCCTGATCAATTCCGTCACCGGATATGCCGATACCGCCAACCAATTGCTGGCCCCGATAGATCGGTACGCTGCCCGGAAAAATCTGGATGCCATTGGCGATCTGTGACAATGGCGTCGGCTGCGAAAACAACTGTCCGGGGTCATCGATCCCCACGACGCCGGTGCAATTGCGCGCCACGTCGCTGCCCACGATGCCGGCGACGAACGCCACGTGATGAATGACAGCGTTGTATACCAGGTCCAGCTGCATGCCCACCGAAAACACGCTCCAGCGACCCGGCGGTTTGCTGAAGGGTCCGGGCGGGTTGCCGTCGATGCCATCCGGATAATAAGGCCGCGACAAGTTGCCGCCGGCCCGATCAGAAAAAGCAAAGGCGCCGTCGGCCAGGGCAGTGGGCGAGCCAAGAAAGGCCCTGGCGTCATCGACGTATTCGCCGATATCGACCGTCCGCAGAGGCGGTCGCAGATTGCCACCGGCGTCAAATACTGTGTCATTCAAATAGGCGGCGGGGGGGACCGACTGCAGGGCAGCGGCCGCCGTGTCCGAGGAAAAGAACGCTGCGGTGCGCGCCTTCTGCAAGGATGCATCAAGGCCGAACATGGGCGCATCGCGGGTCCGGGCAATCCCCAGTATGGTGCCGCGGGTATCGACCACCGAGATGCTCACGCGTGCCTGGCTGCCCAAGGGGCGACGGATCTGGGCCCGGGAGCGATTGGCAACGCCCAGCGCCTCGCGGATGATGGCGCGCACTTCATCCTCCTGCAGTGCCCCGTTCGCTTCGGTTCCTGGCCGCGGGCGATAGCGCTCGACGTCGTTCTGATCAACCAGCACGAAGGCATCGAGACCCGGATAGTCCAGCCGGTCGGGGCGCACGCCGGAAGCGGGCTGGCCAAATGGCACACCGGCCGCGATGTTGCCATCGGTATAACCCGCCACTGCAATCAGGCCGCCCGCCAGGGTCGCGAACGGGGGCGCCGCTGCAGGATCACTCACCAGGTCTGACAAGTTGGCGTCGGAAAAACGGAACACTTTGCCATCCGCCGTAATGTGGTCGGCGCGGCGATTGACCGGTGCGGCAAAGCCGAAGGTGCCGGCCAGCGCGATGCGTTCATCCAGGTCGTTGTCCAGGGGACCGCTGACGTCTTTATCCAGCCCGTAAATGCCGTCGGCAATGACGCCTATGCCACCCACCGGCGTACCCGCCAGGAACAGGGGAAAACCGCCGGGATCCGCTGAAAGGCCCAGCGGCGAACGTTTGGGCCCGGGCGTACCGTCGGTCGGATACCGCAGCATCAGGTCGGAGCAAGGCAACTGGCTGAACTGGACCCCGAACAGTGGGCCGGCCGGCTGCAGCACCTCGCCGGGATTGAAATGATCCTGCACGATCTGGCTGGCGGTACGAGTGGTAAACGCATTGCCTTCGCTGGCCAGGTACGCCCCGGAAACGGCCTTGGCAATCGCCGCCATGGCCGCCGGGATGACCGAAATATTCTCCAGCCCGCCACTGATGGCGCCGCCGGGCGGGGTTGAGGTAATCGTGACCGTGTCAGACGCGCCCACCATTTGGAAAACGCCCAGGACGTTGCCGCTGCGATCGGCCACTGCGATGGTCGCTGCCGCGTTACTGGCGAGTGCCTCCCCGGCCGCCTGGGCGATGATGCGCTCCACCTCCTGGGCAGTGAGAAACGACTGGGCACTGGCACACTGGCCGGTGCAGGTTTCCTGGACCGGCTGGGGGTCTACCGCGGCCGCGTCAAAATTGGCCTCTGCGCCGCCCCCGCCACCGCACCCCGATATATAGCAGGTAAAACTTATTATAATTATTAGTGATTTATAATACATTCTTCAGATCAATTCTCGGCCATGGATCCGGCCCCGGCGAGATGGAAACCATGGCAGGTCATGCAGGTGCTGGCCAGGTTCTTGACGTGGCAATCCCGGCAATCTTCGATGGCAGGCATGAGCACGTCGCTGCTTTGTTGTGACGATTCAGCCGCATGGCAATCGCTGCACTGAAACCCGCCCTCGTGGCTGGCGTGACTGAAGTGCGCCTTGGGCATCCACTGTTCCGTCAACCGGATTGGCGCGATGGACGCCAGCGGGACCAACGCCGGTGTATCGTCCGGCGCTGCGCCTCCCGGCGCATGGCATTCCGCACATACTTTCTGTGTCAGATCGGCGAATCTTTCTGCGGCCAGCTCACGCGCCGCATCGAGCGTCTCCTGCCTTGCCTGGGGGCTCAGTTGCACCCGTCCCGGAATCCTCAATGCCGGGGCATCGGCTTGTGCAGCCAGACGCCCGCTCAAGAGTTTGTTGGCGAAATACTCCACCAGCGTGGCCCTGACAACCGCCAGCCCGGCATGGGGGACCTCCCGGCCGGGTGCCTCTTCGTCAAACTCCAGCACATGGCACGAAGCGCAGTGATCCGCCATGCGAATCGGCCGGAAAAAGGCACCACCCAGTTCCGGCTGGTGGCAATCCGCGCAGTCCAGAACGCGATTACCGTCCGGCCCCGGAACGCCCTCGGCGACCAGGTGTTGATCATGGGGGAAATTAAGCCCGGAGCGCTCCTCGATGGCACTGTGATCGACCTCGATACGCTGGATTGCAAAGATGTCGGGAGACTCTTCCGAGGGCACCAGCATGCTGACTCTGAACTGTGGATGCTGGTCCTTGAAATCACCGACAGCCAGAAGCTCGCGATTGACTGCCGCAATGCTGTTGACGTCCGTGTGACAATCGGCACACAGCTTGTCCTCCGCCAGCACCAGGTGCGCGGGCTCATTGTGTTCTTTATGGCAAGTCTGGCAGCGCCAGGCTTCCATGTCCTCATGCTTGCGCTGGCCCTTGGGCACGTGGTGATTAATTGCGCCATGACAGTCGAGGCAGGCGCTATCACGCACCTGCACAAAGGGCCGCTCATGACAGGCACTGCAGTCATCACCGATGGCCAGTTGATGGGTCGGATGCAGGGGGCCACTCAGCCAGGTTTTGTCGTCGGGCAGCGGTGTGCCGCGCAGTGCCTCGGCAACGCCACCGCCCTTGAACACCAGCAAGGGCACTACCAGGAACAGGCCGATGATCGCCAGTGCCAGCCCCCAGGACCAGGCCCGCTTGCTGTGCGCCTGCTCGGAAAGTTCGTCCCTGATGGGAGCCCGTTCAGCTTCCTCTTCCCGCGCATCCGGATCGAGTTCGAAAGTGAAAGCAAATTCAAAGTCATCAGTCGGCGGTATGATCCGCAGGATATTGGAACCGATGTAGACCGCATCGCCGGGATTCAGCGTGGCTTTACGACAGAATGAGTCATTGACAGTGATGCCGCTGACACCGCGGGTGCTGATCTCGAAGCCCTTGCCGACTTTCCGGATCTCCGCATGCTCCAGCGCAACGCGTCGGTCCCGCAGATGAATATCCTGGCCGGTGCCCCGGCCGAGGGTCAGCCGCTCGCCTTCAAAAGTGCGGTCGTGGTGTTCGACCGCACCGGATTCCAGCCTGCGTATAAAACGTATGAGTACCTTCACAGCGTTACCAGTAGAGGAAAACCGAAATGATATGTGCGATCAGTGCCGCGATCAGCGCGAATGTCAGAGGAATATGCAGATAAAGCCAGATCTGCAGCCTGGCATGCAGGCGAATGTCGTTGCGTAACTTGTTCAGCACTGCCTGCTTGGCACCCAGCATGTCAGAGAGCTCCTGCAACAGGGTGGCCTCTTCCGGGTTCTGGCTCCTGGATTGCTGGTCTACCAGCCACAAGATGGCCGCTGACTGGTTCTGGTTTGAAACCGCCTTCCCGCCAGCGGCACCCGGTAATACCACACTGGAATCGTCACGGCCTCGCAGTTGCGCCAGGACAGAACCACCCACCTCGGTACGATTGATGGCGCTGCTGATCAGACCCTGTATATCGGCCGACAGTTTGGCTGCCACGCGCTTGCAGCGACGATCAAGATCCGTCAATTCGTCAAGCATCTGCTCGCGGGTCATGCCATCGCGATTCCGAGTAACCATGCTGGGGTAGCGGAGGTAGGCGTAAACGCCATAAAAACCACTCAAGATGACCGCCACCATCAGGAAATAGGCCAGCGTATGCACGTTCCAGCCAAACTGAAATCCCGTATGCAGCGTCGCAATCACCAGCAGCGAAGCACCCAGGTAAACATGCGCGGACAGCCAGCCTTCCACCTTGCCAAGATTGGACTTGTATTTGCGCTTGCGTACCCCAAAGGCAGTAAGCCACAGGATCAGCAGGGCACTGATGGTGCCGAGCACATAGCCCGTGGCCGTGCCACCATTGCGCGGCTGAGCAGGCTCATGCAGCGCGTAAGCCAGGATCGCGATTGCGCACAGACCCAAAGCGACCCAGAGAAAGTACTTGGCACGGTATTCGAGGATTGACTCTTGCATAGCTCTGGTCTTCTTGTTGTTTTCTCGGGCTCTCCGAAAACTTCAGAAATCTTGTCGCCCCACGTCATTCAATACCGGTGCACGAGGTCTACAAATTGCTCCGGACTGATCCGGATCGCGGCGCCCGTCGGACAGGCGCGTACGCAGGCCGGGCCACCGTCGAGGTCCTTGCACATATCGCATTTGACGGCTTTCTTGGCCGACTGATCCACGTCCTTGGGCACCATCGCTTTTCCGGGACCAGGGCCGCTGCCGAACAGCAGCCACTGCCAAAGCGGCGGTTTCGGGTCAGGCTTGATGGCCATCTGGATTACATCGTAGGGGCAGTTCCGTTCACAGTTTCCGCAGCCGATACAGTTATCCTGGATGAACACTTCTCCGTTGGGTGCCCGTCGTATGGCATCCGGCGGGCAGTCCTTCATGCAATGCGGGTTTTCGCAATGCCGGCAGGAAGTCGGGACATGCACCGTGGCAAAAGTCGGACCGGCTTCGCGATCGAGGCGGGAGGTACCGTCATGAGTCTCGGCGCAGGCTTTCTCACAATTATCGCAGCCCACGCACAACGACGAATCAATCAGCAGGACATCCGTCGCTTCACCCAGACCCTGTTGCATGAGGAAGGTAATGATGTCTCCGGATGCCGGCTGCGCTTCCATCCGAGCGTTTTGCTCCAGCCGTTCGCGAACCGTGCTCTGCACTTTATTTTTGAGCTGCGGGTTGTGCTCGAGCAGGGCATTGAAAACATCCTTGGTCAGCGAAATGGTTTCGGTGGGCACGGTTGCCTTGACCGTGGCCATCCGGCGGGTATTGCCCACCAGGCCCATTTCGCCTACGTAGTTGCCCGAGGCAACGTAGGACAGAACAACCTCACGGCCACCCAGGCGCCGCGACACCGCCACCGAGCCGCTGCGAATCAGGTGCAGTGTATCGGCCTCGTCTCCTTCTTCAAAAAGCACTTCGCCGGTGTTGAAGTTCCTGATGGCGACTTCACGAGCCAGCTCTCTCAGTTCATCCACCGAAGCATCGGGCGCAAATGTCGTCTGAATCGTGCGTACGATAAATTGCTCGTCAATCACACGCTTGACGCTTTCGTTGGAGTTGATGAGCTTGATCATCGTGCGGCGCGGCGTTTCTATCAGCACGCAGTTCTGGCCCGCAATCGCTGTTGCCGATCTGCGCCGGCCGGAGAGCAGGCCCATTTCGCCGAAAAACTGTCCCTCCTGAATAGCGATGCGATAGGTATTTACGTCGCCGAGCTCTATTTCTGCCGAACCTCGGAACAATGTAAAAAACGTATTGGTGTAATCGTTTTTCTTGAAGATTATTTCGCCGGGCGCCGGAGCGTGCACTGTGCTGTCCAGCATGAGTTCACGAAACACCAGCGCATTGGCGCTGGAGAACACCGGTATGGTCTCCTGCATTTCCGTAAGTGTCCGGGAGACTTCCTGGAACCCCGGGATCACCGACAGCTTGTCTTCCAGCAGAGGATTGTCGGCCGGTTCCACAGGATTGCCCTGCAGGTATTCGATGACCTCGTATCCCTGGTTCATAGCCTGCTTGATGAGCGGATAGCCGCCCAGGGCCCCGACAATATACAAGCCCTTTACGTTCGACTCGTATTGGCTGCTGAGCTGCGGCAGAGATGTGGGCAACTCGTTGGGGAACTCGATACCGCAACTTTCGACGAACTTGCGCGGCGGGATAGCACCCAGGCGCGCAATGACCCGATTACAGGGAATCCTCGCCTCACCCGCCTCTGTGTTCAGCACGATGACCGCTGGCTTGGCTTCTTCCGAGCGCAAGTCCAGGCTGATGGTGGTGTCACCGGCCACTTTGACCTTGGCCTCCTCGACTCGCGCAGGGGAACTCTTGTAAAAACACTGGATACGACCGCTTTCGATCGCGTCCATGATGAGATTTAGGTTGCCCTCCTTGGCCCGGGCAAATTCATCGCGCCGGTTGACGATGATGACCGTATTGTGGGTGGACAGGGCCAGGGCGTTTTCGATGGCAGCGTCACCGGCGCCAATGACCACGATAGTTTCGCGCCGGTACTCGTCAGGGTCGTCCAGCTGATACTGGACGTAGGGCAGATCTTCGCCCGGCACCCCAAGCCGACGGGGATTACCCTGCACACCAATGCCCATGACGACAAACTCGGCCTGCACCGAGTCGCCGGATTTCAGGGTGATCTCAAAATCCGGCGTCTCCCCTGAAATGCCAACGACTTCGTCACCGTAGCGGATATTGACGTTCTTCTGTTTGAGGCCCTGCTCCCAGGCGTCCAGAATAGCCTCGCGGGATCCCGCCTCGAATCCCAGCGGGCTGCGCAACGGCAGGATGTTGGGCTCAGCCATGACGTGCTTGCCCTTTTGGTATCGCTGGATCGTATTAGAGTGTTTGTCTGTGGATTCCAGCAGTATGTGGGAAAGTTTGCTCTCCGCGGCATGCGCTGCCGCCGACATGCCGCCGGGCCCCGAACCAATTACCGCAACCTTGAACTTTTCCCCCATCACCCCTCTACTTTGTCGCCTCCCGGCAACTCACATAATGCCGTAGGCCAGCATGGCGTCGGCCACTTTGACGAAGCCCGCAACATTCGCGCCCTTGAGATAATCCACCCGGTCGCCTTCGTTTCCATACTGAACACAACTGTTATGGATTCCAGACATGATGTCGCGCAAGCGGGTATTCAGTTCTTCGCGACTCCAGGACAAGCGCATGCTGTTCTGGGTCATCTCCAGGCCGGATACCGCAACGCCACCGGCATTTGCCGCCTTGCTGGGTGCGAACATCAGCTTGGCATCCTGGAACACGTGGATACCTTCCTGATAAGTCGGCATGTTGGCACCTTCCGAAACTGCCAGGGCCCCGTTCTTTACCAGCGCTTTGGCATCATCCTTGGTGATTTCATTCTGAGTGGCGCAGGGAAAGACCAATTCGGCAGGCACCGACCAGGGTTTTTTGCCGGCATGAAACTCGGCGCCATACTCCTTGGCGTATTCCTCGATACGTCCCCGTCGGACGTTCTTCAGATCCTTGATGTAAGCAAGTTTTTCCGCATCGACGCCATCTTTGTCGTAAATGAAGCCCGACGAATCAGACATGGTCAGAACCTTGCCGCCCAATTGGTTGACCATCTCTACCGTGTACTGTGCCACGTTGCCTGATCCGGACACCAGGCAGGGACGGCCCTCGATATGCATGCCCTTGTGCGCCAGCATGTCTTCCATGAAATACACGCAACCGTAACCGGTGGCTTCGGTGCGAATCTCGCTGCCACCAAAAGCCAGCCCTTTTCCGGTCAGCACTCCAGTGAACTGGTTCGAGAGACGCTTGTACTGACCGAACAGGTAGCTGACTTCTCGAGCACCGACACCGATATCACCAGCCGGAACGTCGGTGTTTGGACCGATGTGGCGGAACAGTTCGGTCATGAAAGCCTGGCAGAAACGCATGACTTCCCGGTCCGATTTACCTTTCGGGTTAAAGTTGGCACCACCCTTGCCGCCACCCATAGGCAAACCAGTCAGGGAGTTTTTGAAGGTCTGTTCAAAGGCCAGGAATTTCAGAATACTCAGGCTGACGCTGGGATGAAAACGCAACCCCCCTTTATAAGGCCCGATGGCGCTGCTGCATTGCACACGATAGCCACGATTGATACGTACATTGCCGTCGTCGTCTTCCCAGCTGACCCGGAATGCGATGACCCGATCCGGCTCCGCCAGCCTTTCCAGGACCTGGGCTTCGCGGTAATGGGGCTTGTCCGCCATGAACGGGATAATAGAGCATGCGACCTCGTAAACGGCCTGGTGAAACTCGGTCTCACCGGGATTGCGCTTTTTGAGTCCGGCCATGAAGGTTTCGATATCGGTCGCCTGGGGTGCTGAAACGTCGTTCATTTTTTTCTCCAATTACGCCTCGTCGCGCAGCAAAGAAATAAGCAGTTGTTAGGGGGCCGTAAAGGTAAAGGTCGTTGATATCGGGGTGGCTGACCCGTTGATATATATGTCGAGAACCACATCGCCAACGCTGAATGCCTGGCCCTCAACGAAAACCCGGTACGTGAAATCATCGACCACACTCGCCAGCGCCGACGTGCAGGTGGGCACCGGGTCTATGGAGGTTAGTCCGAATATTTGGGCACCTGGCAACGTGGTGCCCGCACCAAGGCAAACGCCAATCCACTCGGTAGGACTTTCCTGCAGCTCGGCGCCACTGAACAGGTTGAAGTCAAGCGCCACCTGTCCGCCTTGGTAATTCGAAATTGTCGTGTCTGGCTGTGCCGAATCGATCACGGGTGACCCAGCCTTATCGAAGTGGAAGCCCAGGTCGGCATCACCCGAATCCGGCACACCCGCCGGGTCCGTAATGGTGTTCGGCTCGGTTACTGAGAATTGCGCGGGCGCGCCGACCCAACCGTCGATGGCGGGACTCAGGGACTGGTCGAGGAAAAAGCCCGCAACAAATACCGGATCGGCGGCGATACCGTTGTCTCCCAGCGGGCCACCCTCGATGTCATTGAACTCGACAAACATGCCCCCGCCGAGTCCGAAATCCGGATTGCTGCCCATGCTGCCGAAGAACAGGTCATCTGTATAGCCCACTTGGCGAGAACCCGACAGCAACTCGCCATCGATTTCCACGCGCTTGACCCAGGAGGCCGGATTGGTGCTGGCTGAAGCATAGCCGACGAAACCATAACCACTGGCGTTTTCACCGCCGGAGAATTCCCGCAGCAAGGCTCCTGTGTCGTCAAAGAAACGCGTTACCGTGTAGTTATTCCAGATGCGCTGCAGACCTACGCGCCTTTGCGGCGTGTCAAACACGATCTCGTAGCGCACACGCCCGTCATCGGCACAAAGCGCACACGGTGCGCCCACGATGGTGTTGCCGTCGGTGCCGGCCTGTGCCGACGAAACTTCCACATGCACCGGCGCTGTCGGATTGCCGTTCACATCGCTGATGGAAGCAAAGGTCACGCCCGCAATCTGGGTGGTCAGGTCGGTACCGGGAGCGAAGGATTCGAAATCGATAAAGGTATCCCCGTTACTGAAAACGGAGGCCTCGAAGGCCGCTCGAGCATCTGGCCCGCAGACCGCGCCGGCGCTTTGTTCCACGAAGAAATTGGCGTCCAGCGGCTCCACCGAGACGTTGGGATCATCATTGAAATAAACGATGTTGGCAAAGAAATCCTTGTCGCCGAAATAATTGTCGCAGCCATGAATGCCTGCATAGCCGCCGCTGCGCATTCCCGCTTGGTTATAGGCAATGGTATTGAACTGCGCCGAGATGGCCAGCAAATCACTTTGTCCGAGGGCGTTGATACCGCCCCCCGTCCCGAAGGCCAGGTTCCCGGTAATCAGGTTGTTGTAGAGAATTAGCCCATCACCGCTGCCGTTGAAGCCGAGGCCGCCACCGTTGGTGGCCACATTGGAGAGGATCCCGCTGTTCACGATAGTTGCGCCGTTGCCCAGCCCCTGGTCGAGGTAAATACCGCCACCCTCTGCCGAATTGTTATTGGCGATCAAGGTGCCGCTTATTGTGAGATCGCCTACGGCGTAAACACCGCCGCCAGCTGTGGATGCAGAATTACCGGCGATCAGCGAATCAAAAACTTCCACACGAGCAGCTTGATCAACATACAGTCCGCCGCCCGTCTGGGTGCTGAAATTTTCCTTGATCTCCATCTCGTACAGGAATACATCAGTTAAACCGAGCACCTCGATGCCGCCGGCCAGTCCCAAGGCGTTGTTGCCGTTGAACACCAGGATGTTCTGCAATGTGATGCTGGGAACGTTGTTCAAGACAACGACCTGGTCGGTATCGGCGCCGTCAAATTCCGTGGTGAGCGGGAAGTCCGGCAAATAAATGCCCGGCCCGACGGAACCCACCAGGTTGATCTGGGGACTGGGTGTGAAATTGACATTCAACGAGCCGTAGCTGCCGCCTTCGTAAAGCACAAATAGCGGGAAATCTGCAGTTCCCAATATTTCCTGCACCAGGACATTGCTCTGCACGGCCTGCGCCCAGCTGGAACCGTCGTTCAG
>JBFIQI010000035.1:0-18883 GCA_041609715.1 Gammaproteobacteria bacterium | reverse complement strand
GGCAGCCCCGACGAAAAACCAAGAAAAAAGATGACCAGGACCTTTTCCTGGAGATAGAAACGCCAGCCTCGCTTGGCCTCCGCCGCAGGCTGCTCAACTGCCATGAGGAAAATCGTAGTGCATAGTCAGGGGTGCATGGTCGGAAAACCGTTCGTCCTTGTAGATCTCGGTATGCTGTACGCGCTTGCCCATCCCCGGCGTCGCCACCTGGTAATCGATGCGCCAACCGACGTTGTTGTCCCAGGCACGACCACGGTTTGACCACCAGGTATATTGGTCCGGCTCCTGGTTAATTTCCCGGAAGGTGTCCACAGACCTGGCGCGTTCAAAAAGTTCGTCCATCCAGGCGCGCTCTTCGGGCAAAAACCCGGAGTTCTTCTGATTCGCACGCCAGTTCTTGAGGTCGATGGGTTTGTGGGCGATGTTCCAGTCACCACACAGAATGTATTCCCGCCTGCGACGCCGCAGTCGTTTTAAAAACGGCATGAACAGGTCCAGGAAACGGAATTTGGCGGCCTGACGCTCGTCGCTGGATGAACCCGACGGCAGATATACGGAAACAATGCTCAGGTCCCCGAAGCGGGCCTCGATATAGCGGCCTTCGCGGTCGAATTCCTGCCATTCCTTGACGCCGCGGTCGGCGCGCCCCAGCCCGCAGATCACCCGGTCCGGCTTCTGCCGGGCATAAATGGCCACCCCGCTGTAACCTTTTTTTTCGGCGTCGTGGTAATAGCAGTGAAAGCCCGCAGGCCGAAATACTTCATCGCCCAGCTGGTGCTCCTGGGCCTTGGTCTCCTGGATGCACACGACATCAGCAGACTGTTGCCGCAGCCATTCGAAAAATCCCTTGCGGGCCGCGGCTCTTATGCCGTTTGCATTAAGACTGATTACTCGCATGCAGGCTCCCCTGATCCAGAGTGCGTGTATCATACCGGACACCAGCGCAAGGTCTCGGGTTAGGAAGCAAATGCAGACCCATCAGCGAGAATTCTTGAAACTTGCACTCGACTGCGGCGTGCTCCGCTGTGGTGAATTTACGCTGAAGTCCGGTCGCGTCTGCCCTTATTTCTTTAACGCCGGCAACTTCAATTCGGGTGCGGCCCTGGCCGCACTCGGTCGCCATTACGCACAAACCATCGTCGCTGCCGGAATCGATTTCGACCTGATCTTCGGTCCCGCTTACAAGGGCATCCCGTTGGCAGCGCTCACCGCCGCCGCTCTGGCCGAGCACCACGGTGTCGATAAGGCCTATGCTTACAATCGCAAGGAAGCAAAAGCTCATGGCGAGGGCGGAGCGACTGTAGGGGCAGCTCTGCAGGGCCGGGTGCTCATCATTGATGACGTGATCACCGCGGGCACGGCCATTCGTGAGGCGGTGGACATCATCCGGGGCGCTGGCGCCGAAATTGCAGGTGTCATTATCGCTTTGGACCGCAGCGAGAAGGGGCGGGGTGAGCGCTCCGCGGTCCAGGAAGTGGAACAAAGCCTCGGCGTCAAAGTCGCAAGTATTGTGCGGCTTGATGACCTGATCGCGTATATCGGGGAAACCGCAACCTGCGCCGAACATCTTGACGCAGTTCGCATTTATCGCCAGCGGTACGGCTTATAGTTAAATGATGTCATGGGCGACCTATACCCCGATTTCGGGTCCCAAGGGCAGAGCTGAGGCTGCCAGCGGCCCCTCTTTGTGCAAAAATCGGGGTATGCGGCTGGTTTTACTTGGCTTTACTTTGACCCTGATATTTGCTGCACCGCAAACGGGTGCGGCCCAGGACAAGCTGTACAAGTGGGTCGACGAGAACGGCGTCACACATTACGGCGACCATGTGCCACCGCAGTACGCCAAATCTCGCACCGAAGTATTGAACGCCCAGGGTGTCACCGTCGGCGTGCGCGAGGCCGAAAAAACCCCCGAGCAGCTGGCCGAAGACATTCGGCTGCGAAAGCTGGAGGAGGAGCGGCTGGCGGCCGAGGCCGCAAGGCGTGCTTACGATCGGGCGCTGATCGACAGCTACGCCTCTGTCGACGACATCCGAGACATGCGCAAACGGCGCCTGGCCGCCGTGGAAGGGCAGATCATCTTCACCAATGGCAACATCAACCGGATCAAAAACCGGATGGCCTCTGTCGAAGCAGAGATCCAGCGCCTGTCGGAACGCCAGCGAAGCAAGGGCATCAAGAACCCCTCTATTCCGGTGCGCCTCACTAAAGAGCTGGATGATGCCCGGTCAGCGCTGGCTGAATACGAGGAAAACCTGGAAGCCTATTACCTGGACCAGGCACGCATCCGCATCAAGTACTCGGAAGATATCGAACGTTACAAAGTCTTGCGCGGCTTGATCGATCAGGAACAGATCGCCGATTCAGGCTAGCCCTGAATGTCCGAAACCGCCGGCGCCCCGGCGGCTTGCTTCAAACTCGTCAACGATCTCGAACTCGACCTGCCTGACGGGCACGAATACCATCTGGGCAATCCGGTCACCCGGCTGTATCACGCGGGTTTGATCGGAGCGGTTCCATATGGAAATGAAAACCTGGCCCTGGTAATCGGAGTCAATCAGCCCGGTGAGGTTTCCCAGCACGATACCTTGTTTATGTCCCAATCCCGATCTAGGCCAGAGTACCGCCGCCAGTGATGGATCGCCTATGTGAATAGCCATGCCGCTGGGAATCAGCGTGCTGTCACCCGGCTGCAGTTCCAGCGCTTCGTCCAGGCAGGCGCGCAGGTCGATGCCTGCCGAGCCCTCGGTGGCATAGGACGGCAGCGGAAATTCGTCGCCGAGCCGTGAATCAAGGATTTTCAACTGGATCTGGCTCATGCCCGGACACCCATTACCCGGCTGGCAAGATAGCGTTGCGCGACCAGCTTGATCAGGGCTCTGGCCAGATTGGCTTTAGCCTGCATGGGCAACAATTGCTCGCCATCGGTCCAGATGACGGTGAGCTCGTTGTCGTCCTGATCGAAAGCCTCTGTCCTGCCCACTTTGTTGGCGGCGATCATATCGAGACCTTTGTGGAAAAGTTTGGCCCGGGCGTTGTCCACCAGGTTATTAGTCTCAGCCGCGAAACCGACGGTAAATGGTGCCTTCCCGCTGGCCGCCACCTCCGCCAGAATGTCCGGGTTGCGCACCAGTTCTATGGTCAGCCGCTCGCCGCCTTTCTTGATTTTACTGTCCGCCAGTTGCGCTGGCCGGTAGTCAGCGACTGCAGCGGTCGCAATAAAAATATCGGTGTCCGGCAAAAATTGCATTACCTGGGCGCGCATTTCCTCCGCGCTTTCCACGTTGACCCGCCAAACTCCCTTGGGTGTCTTGAGGCTCACGGGCCCGGACACCAGGGTCACCTTGGCGCCGGCGTCCCGCGCCGCCCGGGCGATGGCAAAACCCATCTTTCCGGAGCTGCGATTGCTCAGGTAGCGCACCGGATCCAGCGCCTCCCTGGTGGGTCCCGCCGTGATCAGCACTTGCTGCCCCGCCAGGGGTTCAGCGCTGCTCAAGGTAGGTCTCCAGGCCTGCAACGATTTCGGTAGGCTCCAGCATGCGGCCGGGGCCAGTCTCACCGCAGGCCTGGTCGCCCTCCGCCGGCCCCAGGAAACCCACGCCACGCTCAGCAAGCAGCGCACAATTGGCGCGGGTGGCCGCGTGCGCCCACATCTGCTGATTCATCGCCGGCGCCACCAGCATCATGGCCTCACTGGCCAGGCAGATTGTTGACAGCAGGTCATCGGCCAGACCCGCGCAATGGCGGGCCAGAAAATCCGCACTGGCCGGGGCGATCAGCAGGATGTCAGCCCAGCGCGCCAGTTCAATATGCCCCATGGCCGCCTCGGCACGGCTGTCCCAGAGATCTTCGCGAACAGGTCGACCGGACACTGCCTGAAAAGTCATGGGTGTTACGAAATGCCGGGCCCCGGCCGTCATGACCACCTGCACACGCGCCTCCCGCTCCCTGAGCCGTCGGACCAGGTCGGGGCTCTTGTAGGCCGCGATCCCACCGGTCACGCCCAGCAGTATTCTCTTGCCATTCAATAAAGCCATGTTTTCTCTGCACACCTCGGGTCAGCTTCGCCATTTGCAGCCAGCAGCCGTTGCAAGTTTGGGCCCTGCCCGATCCTCGTGCAACACTGGCACAACCGTTAAAGCCAACACAAGGACGTGCAGCAATGACGACCCATCACTGGCCGCAGGACGAGCGGCCGTACGAGAAATTCGTCCGCCATGGCATTACCGCGCTCTCCGACGCGGAACTGCTGGCCATGGTTTTGCGCTGTGGCAGCCCGGGCCGGTCAGCGGTTTGCGTGGCCCGCGGATTGCTGAACCATTTTGGCGGTCTGCGGGCGCTCCTGCACGCCGGGCCCGGGGATTACCCGCTGCGCAGCGGCGCCGGCCCGGTCCGCCAGGCACAAATGCGGGCAATTCTGGAAATCGGGCGACGCCAGCTACTGGAGCAGCTGCAGCGGGGAAACCCACTGGAAAATCCCCGGACAACCCGTGACTTTCTGCGAGCGCGCCTGAGGGATCTTCCCCACGAGCTGTTCTGTTGCCTGCTGCTGGACAATCGCCATCGGGTCATAGAGTTCAGCGAGCTGTTTCGCGGCACCATCGACGGCGCCACGGTGCATCCCCGGGAAGTTGTAAAGCTGGCACTGGGTGCGAATGCGGCCGCAGTGATCCTGGCCCACAACCACCCATCGGGAGTGGCCGAGCCCAGCCGTGCCGATGAACTGATTACCCGCAGACTGCGGGACGCCCTGTCGCTGGTGGACATTCGACTTTTGGACCATATCGTAGTGGGCGAGGCTTGCTGTGTTTCCCTTGCAGAACGCGGACTTATATGAGGACGCAAAGCAAATGCCGGCGGTACCGGGGCCTTGCGTGGGCACTCCTGTACTGGTATAAAGTGCGGCTCTCTAACGGCGGGGCGCGAACCCGCCAGGTACCGAACGAGTAAAGCGTCATGTCTAAAGTCTGCCAGGTCACGGGCAAGCGCCCGGTGACGGGAAACAATGTTTCCCATGCCAACAACAGATCGCGTCGTCGTTTCCTGCCGAACCTGCACACGCACCGGTTCTGGCTGGACAGCGAAAAGCGCTATGTGAAACTGCGGGTGTCATCCAAAGGCATGCGTATTATCGACAAGCACGGAATCGACAAGGTCGTGAGCGACTTGCGGGCCCGCGGCGAAAAAGTCTGAGGAGACTGACATGCGCGACAAAATCAGACTCGTATCCAGTGCCGGAACAGGCCATTTCTACACGACGACAAAAAACAAACGTCTGCACCCGGAAAAAATGGAAGTCAAAAAATATGATCCGCGGGTACGCAAGCACGTTACCTACAAGGAAGCCAAGATCAAGTAGCCCTTTCTGGATACATCGATCAATAAAAAAACCCGCCTGTTGGCGGGTTTTTTATTCACTTTGCAATTACTGCGTCATGCGGGGGTCGGTGCCTGTTGCAGCGAGTAACTGCGCAGCACGGTGGAAAACTCCTGCAGGGAACGGATGCCGCTGGCTTCGGCTTTCGCACACCATTCCCGGAACTGCGCCAGCAGGCGCTCGTTGCTGACGTTGGCGCCGTCCCACAAAGCCTGCAGCCTGAGGCGAAACTCGTGCACGGTTTTCAGGGTCTGGCTGTCCTCCAGCAACTCGCCCAGCCGCGACCTGGCGCTCTCATCCAGCAGGCTTTCCTCGCGCACCAACAGCTTGCGCGCCCGGGTCAAAGCGCGGCGCCAGCTGGGATCGCCCTGGGCCGCCTCGGCCTTGAGCACCGGTAAGGTCACGCGTCGTGAATAATCCCGCAGAACATGCATGCGATTGACGATAACTGCGCGCACCGTTTCCAGGTCAATGGGTCCCGGTTCTTCGACCAGCACGGGCATCGGCGCTACCTTCTTGACCTTCGCCAGCCCGACAGCCGACAGGATTTTGATGTACAGCCAGCCGATATCGAATTCCCAGCTGCGCACCGAAAACTTGGATGAGCTTGGAAACGCATGATGATTGTTATGCAATTCCTCGCCGCCCAGTATCACGCCCCAGGGCACGATATTGGTTGCCGCATCGGGGCATTCGAAATTCCGATAGCCGCTGTGGTGGCCGACGCCGTTGATGATTCCGGCGGCAAACAAAGGCATCGAAACCATCTGCACAGCGATGACGATGATGCCCGGCACGCCAAACAGGAACAGATCCAGCAGCACCATCAAGGTGATACCCCCATAGGTGTACTTGCGGTAAACATTACGCTCGAGCCAGTCGGTTGGCGTACCACGCGCGTATTTCTGCAGGGTCTCTTCGTTGGAAGCTTCCGCGCGATACAGCTCGGCACCTTCCAGCAGCACTTTTTTCAGGCCATAGATCTTGGGGCTGTGAGGGTCTTCCGGGGTTTCACACTTGGCGTGGTGCTTGCGGTGCACGGCCACCCACTCGCCGGTGCCCTGCCCGGTACTCAGCCATAGCCACAGGCGAAATATATGCCGCAGAACCGGGTGCAGATCGAGACCCCGATGAGCCTGGTCACGGTGCAAATACAGCGTCACCCCCATGATGGTGAACTGCACCATGAGAAAAGTCGCCAGCACGTAGCCCCAGAAACTGAGGTTGAGAAATCCGCCGTAGTAGGTATTGAGTAAATCGAGCACTTGGTTGCCTGCTCCGAAGCCTTGAAAGGACGGTCACTATAACGGAACACCCCCGTGGCGCAAAGGACCTGGGCGGTGAATTAAAAAATTGCGCAGATTCAGTGCACTGCGGCATTTTTTGGTCCGCGCAAGACGCGCTGCCGTGGGCGTTCCCGGGATTCCCCAAAGGCAGCGTTAATGCACTGATTTTACATATTTAATTGACCGCTATGGGTGAAAGATTGTGACAGGCCGTCCGCCCTTGCCGGTTCCGCGTTATACAGGTCAGGGTCAAAAACCAGATGGTCGCATTATGGCTTGCCAGCATGAGCGAAACAGCGCATCCCGAGTTGCCCGGCTGCTGCGGCCTCTGGCCGAGCTGTCACTCCCGGCGGCGCTGCTAATCCTGGCGGTCTACCTGGCCTGGCCGGATCTCGGCCCGGCCGCGCTGTGGAGCGCCCTGGCAGCCAGCGGTCTTACCGGTCTGCTGGCGGGCCTCACGGCGATCTGGCCCCAGTCGCCGGCTCCAGGCCCTGAGCTCGAGGTTTTCGAGCGCACCCACACACCCCGGGAACTGTCGGTGGGACGCCGACAGGGACGTGACGCCCTGACGGCACTGCCCGATGTGTTTGCACTGCTGGATTTCGGTGCTCCGCTGCTGACCCGACAGGAACCCCGTCTGCTGGCCGTCATCGAGCTTGCCTGGCTGGGCGAATTCAATCTGCGCTTCACCCGCAAGCAGGGCGATGCTGCGCTCAGGGACGTCGCCGGACTGCTGGAGCAGTCGCTGGCCGAGGGTGAAATGGCTGCGCGCTGTGGTGGCGCCCAGTTCGCCTTGTTGCTGGACAGCTCTTCAGTGGGCGAAAGCTTTCGCCGCCTGATGGGTCTGCAGGAGACTATAGCCGGGCATATGCAGGACAAATTCGGCATTGAAACCCGCAGCCACGCCGGGCTGGCCTGGTACCCCCGGCATGGACTCAATATGTCCACCTTGCTGCACCGGTCTCGTCAGGCCCTGGCGAACGCCGAGTCTTCAGATCAGCGCTGCAGCATTTATTCGCCTGCCAGCGATACCGGGCTCGAACTGGAGCAGGAACTAACCCGGGATCTGGCGGAAGCGCTGGACCAGGACGCGCTGACCCTGAACTTTCAACCCGTGATACCGCTCAACAGCGACGACATGCTGGCAATGGAAGTGCTGGCACGCTGGGAGCACCCCGAATGGGGCATGATCAGCCCCGAGACCTTCATTGCCCTGGCCGAGCGCGGCAGCCTCATCAATCGCCTGACGCGTTTTGTGGTGCAAAGAGCGGTGCAGCAGCTGGCTGACTGGCGCGCCGCAGACATCATGACCAATATCGCCATCAACCTGTCGGCGCGCGACTTGTTCGATGACACACTACCCGCATTTCTGGCGCGCGCCTGCAAGGCTGCAGGCGTTCCCGCCCGACAGTTGCTGCTGGAGGTCACTGAAACCGCAATGATCTCCGACATTGCACGTGCCCGGCTGACTCTGAAGCGCCTGCGCAATCTCGGCGTCCGGGTCATCATCGACGACTTCGGGACCGGCTATTCCTCATTGGCGCACTTGAAGCAACTCCCCGTCGACGGTATCAAGATCGATAAAAGCTTTGTCCGTTCCCTACGACGCGGCAGCAGTGACAGCACCATCGTGCGCGTCAGCATCGAGCTGGCCCACAGCCTGGGTTTGCGGGTCACCGCCGAGGGCGTGGAAAGCGAATATATCGCCGATCGTCTGGAAGAACTTCAGTGCGACGCCCTGCAGGGCTTTCACCTTTGCCCGCCAATAGCGGCGGAGGCCGTGGCCGGCTGGCTTCTGAACAGCAAGCGGGAAACAAGCTGTGCGAGGCTGCGCCAGCAGTCCTTGCCACTGATGGAGGTGGCTCAGGATAATCGCCTCCGCTGACCCTGGGCTACAATCGCCCGCCGGTCGTCTTACGGAACGGGTATGCCCGAACTGCCAGAAGTGGAAACCACCCGCGCGGGTATTGCGCCGCATATCTGCGGCCAGACCGTGTCCCGTATCACCATTCGCCAGCGCCAGCTGCGCTGGCCGGTACCCAGGACGCTAGATCGGGAATTGACCGGTCAGTGCATCAGCGAAGTACAGCGCCGCGCCAAATATTTGCTGCTGCGCGCTGACCGTGGCTCCGCCATCCTGCACCTGGGCATGTCAGGAAGCCTGCGCATTCTGAGGGAAGCGCGGCCGCCATTGGCACACGACCATGTGGATATTGCCTTCGGCAACGGTGCCTTGCTGCGGTTCAATGACCCGCGGCGTTTTGGCTGCCTGTTGTGGACGCGCGACGACCCTCTGCAGCACCCCCTACTGTCGGCACTCGGACCCGAACCCCTGAATCGCGGCTTTACCGGGAATGCCCTGCACGCGCGCGCCCGGGGCCGCCGGGTAGCCGTCAAGAATTTCATCATGAACTCACAGGTAGTTGTTGGCGTCGGCAATATTTATGCGAGCGAAGCATTGTTCCGGGCGGGCATTCACCCGCGACGTCCCGCGGGGCGCATTTCTCTGGCGCGCTACGATACGCTGGTACAACAAATCAAGAAGGTCCTGCGCGCCGCCATCCGGGCGGGCGGCACTACTTTACGCGACTTCACCGACAGCGACGGAGTGCCCGGCTATTTCGCCCGTGCCTTGATGGTTTACGATCGCGAAGACGAGCCCTGCATAAACTGCTCTCGCCCAATCAGGCTGGAGGTAATCGGCCAGCGTTCGACCTATTACTGTCCCCGCTGCCAGCGGTAAATCAGTCCTTGCCGAGCATTTGGCGCCGGGCTTCCAGGGCTGCCTTGACCACGGGATGAACGAAGCGTGAAACATCACCGCCGAGCATCGCAATCTCCCGCACCAGGCTGGACGATATGAAGGTGAACTTTTCGGTCGGGGTCAGAAACACCGACTCTACCTGGGAATTGAGTTGCCGGCTCATGGTCGCCAGCTGGAACTCGAACTCAAAATCCGCCACCGCCCGCAGGCCCCGCACCATCACCCGCAAATTGTTGTCCCTGGCAAAATCTACCGTCAGGCCCTCGTAACCCTGCACTTCGACATTCTCGAGATCACCAAGCACTTCGGCGGTGAGGTGAACGCGTTCTTCCAGGGAAAACATCGGCGTCTTGCCCGGGTTCGCAGCGATGGCCACTACTACCCGATTGAAGATGCTGGCGGCACGCCGAATCAAATCGTAGTGACCAACGGTTACCGGATCGAAGGTTCCGGGATACATGGCATCAACAGGCATCGTTTTTCTCCCAAGGAATCCTTCAGTTTCTTTAAGTGGCTCGCGCCGCCAGCCCGAATTCAACCCGACCAGCCCGGCCCCTGCGCAGCAGTTCGAAGTCTTGCGGCAGCGCCTGCTCCAGCCCCCCTGGCTCAGACTCCAGGTATATCCTGGCATTGTCCGCCAGCGCCAGCCCGCGTGTCAGTGCCGTAATCGCTTTGCCCAGCAGCTCATCGCCGAAGGGTGGGTCAACAAAGACCAGATCGAAAGTATCGGTATTGCCCCGCAAAAAATCAAAAGCATCGCATTGGCAAACAGACCCTCGGGCCTTCAGCGCCGTGAGATTTTCCTGGATGCCCGCGGCGGCCGGCATGCTCTGCTCGACGAACACAACCCGGCCTGCGCCCCGCGACAAGGCTTCCAGGCCCAGAGCACCGCTGCCAGCGAACAAATCCAGGCAGCGAGCGCCGACAATGGAAGCTTGCAGCCAGTTAAACAGGGTCTCGCGCACCCGATCGGGGGTGGGTCGGATGCTGGCGATATTTGCAAAGGCCAGGTGTCGACCACGCCAGTCACCACCGATAATTCGCAAGCGATTACGGAGCGGGCGGTTTTTTCTGTTATGAGACTTGCGCGACATCAATCACTTCGAAGGCTGCGGTTCAACCGCCTATGCCGGGGTGCTAGCATACCGCGTCTTCAGGAATTCTCAGGGCAGGCTTTTGAGCACCGACGCGGCTGGCAGTAAGAAAAGCGGCTTTTTCAAGCGCCTCAGGCAGCGCCTGAACCGTGGCGACTCGTGGCTGACTCGAGACATCAGCGAATTAATGCCTGGCGGGCGCATCGACGCAGAGCTGCTGGAGGAGCTTGAGACGCGGCTGTTGCTGGCCGACGCGGGGGTGGAGGCTAGCAGCGAAATTATCAATGGGCTAAACAAGCAGGTTGCGAGAAAAGAATTACAGGATGCAGACGCACTGCTACGGGCTCTGCAGTCGGCCATCAGTGAAATTCTCAGGCCCTGCGAACAACCACTCTCCATCGACAGCAGCAGCAAGCCTTTCGTGATCCTGATGGTCGGTGTCAATGGGGCCGGCAAGACCACCACCATCGGAAAACTCGCGCGCCGTTTCAAGGACCAGGGGCACAGCGTAATGCTGGCGGCCGGTGATACTTTTCGCGCCGCGGCGGTGGAACAACTGCAAGTCTGGGGCGAGCGCAATGCTGTGCCGGTGGTAGCGCAGCAAACGGGCGCTGACCCGGCTGCTGTCGTATTCGATGCCATGCAGTCCGCCCGCGCCCGCAATATCGACGTATTGTTGGCGGACACCGCGGGCCGCCTGCACACCCAGAGCAACCTGATGGATGAACTCAAGAAAATCCGTCGCGTGATCTCACGAGTCGATGCAACGGCGCCCCACGAGACCATGCTGGTGCTGGATGCCACCATCGGCCAGAACGCCCTCAGCCAGGCCTTGGAGTTTCATGCGGCCATCGGTCTTAGCGGCATCGTGGTGACCAAGCTGGATGGCACCGCCAAGGGCGGCATCCTGCTGGCCATCGCCAGCCGGCTTGGTGTGCCCATCCGTTTCATCGGGGTGGGCGAGAGCGCCGAGGATCTCGGCGAGTTCGAGGCCGACGCGTACGCACGTGCCCTGCTGGGTGATCAAGCGGTGGCGGCCACCCCATGATTATTTTCGAAAACGTCGCCAAACGTTATCCGGGCGGACAAGAGGCGCTGAGCGGCCTTGATCTGCGCATCGGTGAAGGGGAGATGGTCTTTCTGACCGGTCACTCCGGTGCCGGCAAAAGTACGCTGCTGAAACTGATTGCCCTGATCGAAAGGCCCACCCGGGGCCAGGTGTTTGTCAACCGTCAGAATACCAATGGCATCTCGCGTCGCAGGATACCGGGCTATCGACGCCAGCTGGGCATGGTTTTCCAGGACCACAAGCTGTTAAGCGACCGGACCGTGTTTGACAACGTGGCGCTGCCTTTGGTTATCGATGGCCTCTCAAGCAAGGAGATCGGCCGCAAGGTGCGTGCCGCTCTTGATCAGGTCGGACTGCTTGCCAAAGAGAAAAAAATGCCCCTCACCCTGTCCAGTGGCGAGCAACAGCGCGTTGGCATTGCCCGGGCAGTGGTCAGCAAGCCGGTGGTCCTGATTGCCGACGAACCCACGGGTAACCTCGACCCGGACCTTTCGGCGGAAATCATGAATCTGTTCATGCGCTTTAACGAGGTAGGCGTGACGGTGGTGGTTGCCAGCCATGACCTGTCGCTGATCGCAACCCTCGGCAAGCGCATCATCAAGCTGGCCGACGGCAGGCTGGCCGACGGCACCGGCGCCTGACGTGATGGGACGCGCCAAAAAATCCGGTGGTGCCCGGTGGGTTCAGCCGGGTCGCCTCAGCCCCAGGACCTGGGCCAGCAGGCATGCGCAAACTCTGTTGGGTTCTCTGGGCAGGCTTTATCAGCATCCGTTCGCATCGTTGATGACCGTGGCGGTGATCGGCATCGCGCTGGCCATGCCCGCGGGTCTGCATCTGCTGGTGGTCAATGGCAGCAGCCTGGGTGAGCGCTGGGACAGCGCCGTGGATATCGCCGTCTATCTCAAGAGCGGCACCAGCCTGGAGGACACGCGCATGCTCGCTGAAACCTGGCAGGCTCGTGAGGATGTAGAGGCTGTAACCATGGTTCCCGCAGACCAGGCATTGGCGGACTTCCAGGAAAATTCCGGGTTTGGAGCGGCCTTCGAGGGCCTGGCAGAGAATCCGCTGCCGCATACCATAGTCGTCAGGCCCGCGGTGGACCGGCTGGATGCCGAGCAGGTGAAACAACTGGAACGGGCACTGGCCGCCGCCACCCCGGTGGAACTGGTGCAGGCTGATACCCAGTGGGTACAGCGCTTCTATGCCATTATCGAAATCGTCGAGCGCCTGGTTACGGTGGCAGGGCTGGCGCTGGCCCTGGCCGTCGTAGTGATCATTGGCAATACCATCCGGCTCGATATCTACAATCGCCGCGAGGAAATTGAGATTGCCAAGCTGATTGGTGCCAGCGACGCCTTTATACGGCGGCCTTTTCTTTACAGCGGCGCCTGGTATGGCCTTGGTGGCGCCCTGTTCGCCCTGCTGTTGATCAGTGTGTTGCTCATGCTGGTTCAGGGGCCCGTCAGCCGCCTCGCCGGCCTGTACGGCAGCGCCTTCAAGATTGCTGGCCTGGGCGCGGGCAACGCCCTCATGATTTTGCTGGCCGGCGGCGCGTTGGGCTGGCTGGGTTCCTGGATCGCCGCAGCCCGGCATATTCGCCGCCTCGAACCCGTCTGACTTCTATAAGTCGCTGAAAAACAATATTTTTTTGTTTTGACGTGACAGGAACTTGTGCTATATTTAGCACTCTTAAATGGCGAGTGCTAAAATGCGCGCCCAACAGGAGGATTGCCAAACTATGTCTACAGCCATTGCACAGAGAGACCATTCAATGTTTCTGACCGGTCCGGTCGGGAGCCTGGATGCGTATGTGCAAGCCGTATCCAGCATCCCGGTTCTGTCCCGCGACGAAGAGCAGGAACTTGCCCGGCGCTTTCGCGAAACCAATGACCTGGAAGCGGCGCGCCAGCTGGTGATATCCAATTTGCGCTTTGTCGTGCATATCGCCAAGGGCTACACCGGTTACGGATTGCCGGTTGCTGACCTGATCCAGGAAGGTAACGTCGGATTGATGAAAGCCGTGAAGCGCTTCGACCCCGAGGTCGGTGTGCGCCTGGTGTCTTTTGCCGTGCACTGGATTCGCGCGGAAATCCACGAATTCGTATTGCGCAACTGGCGTTTGGTGAAGGTGGCTACCACCAAGGCTCAGCGCAAGCTGTTTTTCAACCTTCGCAAAGCCCGCAAACACCTGGGCTGGATGAGCGAGCCGGAACGGCGCGCGGTGGCCAAAGATCTGGGCGTGTCACGCAAAGACGTAGTCGAAATGGAAAAGCGGCTGAGCTCAAGGGACCTGTCCTATGACCTCGGCAACCATGAAGACGACGAGCAGACCTTTGCGCCCGCCGCATACCTGCCAAGCCCGGACGCCGACCCGGCGGAAGCCATTGAAGCCCATGATTTCAGGGCGGACAGCGAGGCGCGGCTTGCGGCCGCCCTGGAGCAGCTGGACCAACGCAGCCGCGACATACTGCAACGGCGCTGGCTGGCGGAAGAAAAAGATACTCTGCAGACACTGGCCGAGGAGTATGGCGTTTCGGCGGAACGTATCAGGCAGATCGAAAACAACGCCATCGCCAAACTGCGGACCAGCATTGCCCCGTAAAATAAGCCCCGGAACCACAGGTGCGGGCCCGGCCTGCAGCCGGGCCCGCCGTGTTTTTGCCCCCAGTTGTCTGTAGCGGGTGTTTCGGTTGACGCTGGTGCGGTCACGAACCTACCATGGGTGATCCGGGTTCAGGCCCGCTGCCGCTCGCACCAAGACCGGGCGGCTAATTTCAGAAAAACACGTTTAAGTAAAGGAATTCATCATGTCAGTTGCACGAGTCAGTGAAATTATTTCTTCCTCGCCAAAGAGTTTTGACGACGCTATCGATGTCGGTATTTCCCGCGCCACCAAAACCTTGTCCAACGTCAAGGGCGCATGGATCGAGAACATGAAGGTGGTTGTCGACGACGGCAAAGTTTCCGAATACCGCGTCAATATGAAAGTGACATTCGTTCTTAACGACTGAAACTCGGCATCCGAGGGATGAGACCCCGCGCGACAGGCCCGCGCGGGGTTTTTATTTACCGGTAGGTTTTCTCAGCATGCCGGATCCAGCCACCCCGGTGGCGACCCCGGGGATCGTGATGGGTCCAGTGGATCACCCCGCCTTTCTCGTTCCATTCATATTCGCCCCGCAATGAAACCTGCTCGCCGCGCGCCAGCGGCACGCGCGGCGCCAGGTCAATGTTATGCGCGACCAGGACCGTCAGATCGGGGGCGACTTCCAGAATGAAGCGCTGGTGCCGAGCGCCGTCATTGTCGTCCGGCAAGGTCCTCACTACCGCGCCGCTGGCCTCCAGCCACTGGTCCGAACGACGCTGGGCAAATGCTGCTGCCACAGCAGCGCCCCCGGGTTCGGGGGCTGATGCCGGTCCCGCTGCCGGGCCACGCTCGCCAGCCAGGTAACCACCCGCAATTCCTGCCAGCAGCAGCACCAGGGCTACGGCAAGATTGCGGGGTGTTGGCACCAGCATTGTTGGCTTGCGTCGCCCCATTCAGAGACCCCTCAGGCGTCCTGCACGACGGGCACCAGGCGCAGTTCCACGCGCCGGTTCTGCTGGCGGCCCTCCGCCGTATCATTGCTGGCGATGGGCTGCAGCTCTCCAAAGCCCATGGTAATGATGCGCATGCCGCCGATGCCTCTTGCATTGAGATATTGGCCCACCGTGCTTGCCCGACGCAGCGACAGTTGCTGATTGTAATCGGTAGTGCCGGTACTGTCGGTGTGCCCGGCTACCTCTATCACCGTCTTGTCGTATTCCTTCAGGACCAGCGCCACGGAGTCGAGCACTTCGAAGAATCCCGGATACAGATCTGCGCTGTTGGTGGCAAAAGTAATATTGCCGGGCATGTTCAGGGTTATTTCGTCTCCCGCACGGGAAACACTGACGCCGGTACCGCGCAACTGTTCCCGCAGTTTGGCTTCCTGGCGATCCATGTAAGCGCCTACGGCACCACCGGTCAGGGCGCCCGCACCTGCGCCGATCAGCGCCCGCTGGCGGCGCTCGGTGCTGTCATCACCGGTAACCAGGCCCGCCGCAGCACCGATGGCCGCGCCGATCAAGGCACCCTTGGTTGCCTTGCTGGTCTTTTCTTCGCCGGTGTACGGATCCAGCGTTGTGCACGCGCTGGCCAAAAGTATTCCAATGACTGTGGCCGTAAGAATAGCCGGTCGCGGAATTGAAAATGACATGTTTTGTACTCCTGTTACTTGGATATGCTGCAAAATTCTAAGGTCAGCGCCTTGAAACCCCGGGACGGTTCCCTCCGCATCGCGGCGCCTTCGACTTCAGGCCGCCATTCTACCCGACCCGCACGGCTTGCAAGGTCCCGGCGCGCAGCGTAGTTTTGAAAAGCGTACTTGCAACGGGGAATAACCATGCGGGACATTGACGTCTGGCTCGACGAGTATGGCGAAAGTCACCAGAATCCTGTCAACAAGGGGTTTCACTGGGTATGCGTCCCCGCCATTGTATTCAGTCTCATCGGACTGCTGTGGTCGCTGCCGGTTCCGGCTGTTTTTGCCGAAACCTCGCCCATCCTCAACTGGGGCACGGTGTTCCTGATGGCATCGATCGTCTATTACTTCATTCTGTCGGTGCCCCTGGCGCTGGGAATGGTGCTGGTTTCCGCACTGATCATTTACGCCCTGGCGGGTCTGGCCACCGTCGCCATACCACTATGGCAGATCTGCATTGCAATTTTCGTGGTTGCCTGGATCGGCCAATTCATCGGCCACATGATCGAAGGCAAGCGCCCGTCGTTCTTCAAGGATCTGCAGTTCCTGATGATAGGGCCCATCTGGCTGCTGTCGTTTGTCTATCGACGACTGGGCATTCCTTACTGACCAGTCAATCCCGCGCGTTCAGCAAATTGGCGGGCGAATACTCATCGGTGAGCACCCTTGCTTCGAGCTCCCGCGCCGATGGTTGGGTGATGAGTTCCAGGTTGGCGGACAAATCTATCCCGTAGGCTCGCCAGTCGCGAGCCGCCGCCCGCTCCCGCACCGTTTCCAGGTCTGGCTTCGGCATATTTCCGGTGATGATCACCCGATTTCCGGACCGCCTTCTGAGGTTCCAGATCCAGTCGAAAGCGGCAGCAAATGTTGCTGTTTCATGCGGATACAGTCGGCTGGATGAAAAGGTATTCGCCACCAGCACGCCGCCTTCGGCCAGCAGCCGCTTACATTCCTGCAGGTAATCCAGCGTCATCATATGTTCCGGAATGTAGTCGCCGGTAAACGCGTCCAGTAAAACGAAATCATAGGTCTGACCGCGCAGCAGTGCCCGACGCACAAACACGCGACCGTCCTGGGCCAGCACCCTGTCGTCGGGCCGGACCCGGTAATCAAAATATTTTTCCGCGACTTCGATTACCGCCGGATCGATTTCCACGGAGTCGATGCGGGCGCCGGGGAACAGCTCCTGCATCAGCCGCGGCAGAGAGCCGCCGCCGAGTCCGATCACCAGTATGCGCTCCGGTTCCGGGTTCAACAGAAAGGCTGTAAACACCAGCTTGCCGTAATCAAATACCAGCCGGTTTGGGTCATCATGAAACTGGCAGGACTGACGGCTGACGCGGTGCTGCCGGTTAGCGAATTTCAGGCAGCGACGGTCAGCATCATCGGTGACCTGGATGTTGCGATAAAGCGAACGCTTTTCAAATATGACCTCTGCATGCGTGGGCATGACCAGGGCAGTCAGCATACCGGCGAGCAAGCTGGTCAAAACAGCTCTCATGCTTTGTCCCCGGCGACGCCACCGCCGGCCCGTGCACTGACCAGCAACGCGATGACGCCGCAAAGCACCAGTGCCAGCCCCAGGCTGACCAGTATGCTGGTCACCTCGAACCACAATACGAAATAGAAGGACGTCAACAGGGTGCCCAGGGCACTGCCCAGCGTGGATACGAAGTAAAGGAGACCCGCGACATGGCCGCTGTGGCCAACGGTATCCACCAGCAAGCGCACGGCATAAGGCGAAATGGTGCCCATTGCCACCGTGGGAATGAAAAACAGGGCCAGCGAGGCCAACAGGGACCCGTAACGGGGATCTTCTACGGCAGCGAAGACCACCTCCATGATGGCGTTGCCGCCCAGGAGCAGTGGCGTGATGGTGCCTCCGGCCACCAGGAAAATGATGCCGAAGCGCCCCAGGCTGGGCGAGCGCAGCGAGAGCCGGCCACCCAGCAGATAGCCCAGCGACAGCGACAGCATAAAAACCGTGATGATGCTGCCCCACACGTAAATACTGCTGCCAAAATACGGCGCCAGCATGCGCCCGGCCAGCAATTCGATGGACATGATGCTGAACCCGCCCGTAAAGGCCAGTAGCATAATGAGTGGCGCCCGACCCGCCGGCACTATAAGAGCATCATTGGTTTCTTTGCTGGTTGCCAATCTCACGCAGCCTTTTCTACGCCATGGGGAGCAGCACTATATCGGATGCCGGGAGAGCGCGAAACTTGTGCCCGGGAGGCCTGTAAGCCGGGAGCGATTCGGCTATCATTGCGCCCTCCCCGGGCCGAGTGCCCGGCCCGTCCCGAGCCAATACCGAACAAGCTGCGTGTAAGCCATTATGAAAACCCTCAATCCCCTGGATCTTTACGACATTCAAAGCGAGCTCAGCGAAGACGAGCAGATGGTAAAAGAAACCGTCGGCCGATTCGTGGATGACAAGGTTCTGCCGGTGATCCGGGATTGCTTTGAACAGCACCGTTTCCCGGCCGAACTGGTCCCGGAGATCGCCGCGCTGGGATTGCTTGGCAGCTCCATCGACGGCTACGACTGCGCTGGTTTGAACAGCGTCAGTTACGGTGTGATTTGCCAGGAACTGGAACGCGGCGACAGCGGACTGCGCTCGTTTGTGTCGGTGCAAAGCAGCCTGGTCATGTATCCCAGATTCGCTTTCGGCTCGGAAGAACAGAAGCAGCGCTGGTTGCCGGCCATGGCCCGCGGCGAAGCCATTGGCTGTTTCGGCCTGACCGAACCGCACGGCGGTTCCGATCCGTCCAACATGAAAACCCGCGCCAAACGTGATGGCGATGACTGGGTCTTAAACGGTGCGAAGATGTGGATTACCAACGGCAACCTTGCCGATGTTGCTGTTGTGTGGGCAGACACCGAAGAAGGCATCCGTGGTTTTCTGGTTGAAAAAGGCATGCCCGGCTATGCCGCGCAGGAGATCGAAAACAAGTTTTCTTTGCGTGCCTCGGTAACCTCTGCGCTCTTTTTCGACAACGTGCGCGTG
>JBFIQI010000034.1:0-19115 GCA_041609715.1 Gammaproteobacteria bacterium | reverse complement strand
TGCTCCATTTCCAGGATATCGTCCTCCAGGACCGGGTGCCTGAGAACCAGAAAATGTTGCTGCGGGTAGTTTTCGATCTTGGTGCGCTGCCCGCCATTTATGACGTCAGCAACTGCCAGGGGATGCAAGCCGTAAGCATCCCCGATGGCGCGAATCAGTTCCGGGCTGGGATCGCCCTGGACGTGCAGCCAGGTATTGCGCGGACTTTCCAGAAAAGGTCTGGCTTGGTCGATACTCAGATTTTCATGTTCTTCAAACTCGCCGGGGCGGTAATCGATGACCGAAATTCTGAGCGGTGCCGGTGCTTTGGGCCGTCCATGAACTATGGTGCCCGGTGGTGAACCGGGTCGCGGCCTTGTGAGTCCAAACAGTTCCACTAGTTACTCGTTATTTGTATCCGGACCCTCACTCGCGCTGGTTTGCGACTGAGGCGGTGCGGCTTTGTCGGACCAGCTACGAACATGCAGGTCGCGCTGCGGGAACGGGATTTCGATTCCGTTCTCCCGGAAGGCCTTGTCGATGGCGAAGTTGAGGTCACTGGTGACATGGTAACGGCGCTCGATATTTCGGATCCAAACGCGCAATTCGAAGTCCAGCGAGCTGTCGCCAAAGCCCTTGAACAGCGCGACCGGCGAGGGCATACGACCCTTGGTGATTACCTCGGGATGTTCGCGACCGACAGATTCCAGCACTTTCTTGACTTTTTCGGTATCAGATCCATAGGCAACGCCAACCATAATCTGCAAGCGGCCCGAGGGGTCTCGCAGTACCCAGTTGGTAACCTGGGTGGCAATTAATTCAGAGTTCGGCACGATTACGTTCTGGTTTTCCTGGGTTTCGAGCTCGGTTGATCGGATGCGGATTTGCTTGACGAAACCCTCGATGTCTCCAACGCTGATGTAGTCGCCGGCTTTAATCGGGCGCTCAAACAGCAAAATCAGACCCGACACGAAATTGTTGACGATATTTTGCAGGCCAAAGCCGATACCCAAAGAGAGGGCGCCCGCGATGATGGCCAGGCCCTGAAAGCTCACGCCAGCCAGTGTCAGGCCCACAAGCAGAGCGATGACGAAGCCGAGGTAACCGGTGATAGTTACCAGCGCATCCCTTGAACCCCGATCGCGCACCGCAGTGCGCAACCACTGTTTGCCAAGCCGGGCCTTGATCCAGACGGTCGTGGCAACGATTAGCCCGAAGATCATCAGTCCCAGCAGGATGTTGGCGGGCACGAATCGCGCCTCGCCGATCTGAATGCCCTCGGTGGCGTAGCTGACCACCAGGGGCACGAGATTACCGGTGGTATCCCAAACTCTGAGCAAGTACCAGCCGTAGGTCAGCCACAGCACGAAGCCGATCAGCAATCGCAGCCAGCCAAGTTCGGCACTGGGTTCGTCGGCACGGATGCCCAGCCAGGCTCGAATGCGGTAGCTGGCCTGGGCATGCCCACTGATGATTCCGGAAAAGGACTGGCGCATGATCCATAGCAGGATCCATAAAACAAAGCCGCCAAACAGGGTGGCCAGGATTCCTCCCAGCAGATAATTGGCCAGGTTGCGGAACCCGGCGAGCTCGGCAGAGACCGCTACCAGAGCCGAAGTAATCAGGACAAAGCGAATGGTCCGGTAGCGTCCCTTGAGCAAGGGAATATGCCTTGCCAGGCGTACCACCCAGATGATCCCGGTAACCAGAAAGATCGCCGCAAGGCCCCGCAGAAGCAGGGCAGAGTCGTTGGGAGAGTCGCCAAACCAGTTCGCACCGAACAGTACAAAGCCAACCAGCAGCGACCACAACAGTGCGTGCAGCCGAGATCGCACCAGCAACTGCAGGTCCTGGTTTCCGGCCAGAAGCTTGCTGGCCGGCGAGTAGTATCCTCGCAACCAGCGGATGACAGTACGTCCGAGACCGTAGGCGAGCACGGCCAGTCCCAGCCGCACCGGAATCTGCTCCAGGCTCGCGTTGCGCATAAAGATCGCGAGGGCCAGGCTGGCGGTTCCGCCGGCAAGCGTGATGGGCAGGTGGCGTACCGCGGTACGCGTCAGCGCACCCTTCATGGAGCGTTTGCCACCTTTGCCGCGCTGCTGGTCACACCAGGGCTCAACCACGCGCTTGATCAGGAAACCGGCCAACCAGGCAATGCCACCCACCAGGATCACCAGGAACCAGCGCAATGTGTCCAGCCCGGTCTGCCGGGGTCTGGTAATCATTGACTCCACAAGAGTGCTGGCAAAATTTCGCAGTTCCGCAGGAGCGCGCGAAATGGTCGCCAAACCTCCCGGGCCCTGACTGGTCAGGCGCTGGGCGCTGAGCTGTCGCTGCAGATCCGAGGCTTCCTGAATGACGTTTTCTGAACGCAGAATGATCAGTCGGCAGGCACTGTTACGCGCCTCCAGTAAAGAAATCTCGGTCTGGATCTCGAAGCGCTGCTTTACGATTTCCGGGGTGTCGGTCTCTACGGGCTGGGGGCCCAGCACCTCAAGATTGGAACGCAGGGAGCTGATGCGGGCTTCAGTGCGACGCACGCAGTCGTTGGCCCGGGCGCGCAGGCTGGCGCCGACGCGCTGGGCCTCGGCCGCGTCTTGCTGAGATACATTGGATAGCGCCAGCATGCGCTCGAGATTGTTGATGCTGCGCTCGGCACTGGTGGTATCCAGCTGATCAGGTGCCTGGGCGGCTGCTGCTGGGATCAGTCCGGCCTCGGGCAGCAAACACACCAGCACCAGCAGCACAGCCACAAATAGACGCGAGCACGCTTGCATGTTGTTTATCAGCTACCTGAGCGAGAGCGTATGGCAGCTAGTGTAGCTTGCCCAGGGCGGATGGCACAATTTCAGAGCCGGATACGAAGACCCCGCCGTGGCGGGCGGGGTCGGTTGATGCTCGAGAACACGGCGCATGTCACTCGTCGCCGAATATCCCGAGTAAATGTAAAAGACTCGTGAAAAGATTATAAATGCTGACGAACAGGGTTACCGTGGCCGATATATAGTTGGTTTCTCCGCCATGCACGATCAGACTGGTCTGGTACAGGATCAGTCCTGACATCAGCAGCACGAACATGGCCGACACCGCGATGGACAAGGTAGGCACATTAAAGAAGAACGCCCCCAGCCCGGCCAGAAACGCCACCAGGATGCCGGCGAACAGAAAGCCACCGATGAAACTGAAATCCTTGCGGGTGGTCAACGCATAGGCGCTCAGGCCGATGAAAATCGCACCGGTACCGGCAAATGCAGTCATGACCAGTTGGTGTCCGTTGGGGAAGTGACTGAGATAGGCGCTGATGATGGGGCCTAGCGTCAAGCCCATGAACCCCGTCAGCGCAAACACAAATACCAGGCCGAGGCCGGAATTGCGGAATTTCTCGGTGAGAAACAACAGCCCGAAGTAGCCTACGAGAGTGATGATGAGGCCCGGGTGCGGAATATTGAAGGCCATCGCCAGGCCGGCGGTCACGGCGCTGAAAAGCAAAGTAAGACTCAGAAGAAGATAAGTGTTTCTGAGAACTTTGTTGAAACTGACGCCATCGGCCCGAACTGATCCGATCGTGGTTTGCTCATATCTCTGCATCTAAGACTCCAGGGCATTACCGGTAAAACGACCGGCATTTTATCATGTTGGCGAACCGCGTGGCGACGTGCTTGCTTGCACCCGCCCCGTTACCGGGTGAGAATTCTTATATAAGGAGAGGTGGCAGAGCGGTTGAATGCACTGGTCTTGAAAACCAGCAAGGGCTGACGCCCTTCGAGGGTTCGAATCCCTCCCTCTCCGCCATCATCAAAAGCGCGCCGGATGCCGGGCGGCGCAATGTTCAGGGGCCTGCCACTCATCACGCATTTGCCCACTCAGATCATTTTTGCGGGATCGTGCGTGATGCCCTCTCCGCCATCATCAAAAGCGCGCCGGATGCCGGGCGGCGCATTGATCGCGGGCCTGCCACCAATCACGCGTTCGCCCCCTCAGTCCAATTGAGGGGATTCCAGCGTGATTCCCTCTCCGCCATCATCAAAAGCGCGCCGGATGCCGGGCGGCGCAATGTTCAGGGGCCTGCCACTCATCACGCATTTGCCCACTCAGATCATTTTTGCGGGATCGTGCGTGATGCCCTCTTCGCTGTCTGCCCGTCGCGCGACTCACCCTCAAATACGTCCATCCGCGTCCATCATGATCCAGGTGTGGTGGTGCCCAGCCCGGACCCCAGGCCAAAAACCTGTATAAAAACCCCTGTGCCATCATCCCGGTTTGCAGACGGCAGAGGTTGGCAGACCTTTTCTCCTATACTCTACTGGTAGCAAGCGCCCCGGGCGCTCAAACCGGCAGTCCGTTAAAGTTTCTGACGGGCTTGGCGCGGGCAGAATAAATACAGGGCTGCGCCGCAGGGGGTACCAAAGCCAATGGAACACTCGCTCCACATCTCGGAACTGGTTATCGCTACCGTTGCCTTGCTGGTCATCGCAGCGGCAGCCAGCGTGCTCAGTCGCAAGCTGCGACTCGAATATACGGTGCTGCTGGTCGTGGTGGGTATCGGCCTTGCCTGGGCGGGTCGTCGCTGGCCGGAGACCCTGGGCTTGTTCGCCCACCTCGAAGTGAGCCCCGAACTCATAATGTTTGTTCTCTTGCCCGCGCTGATATTCGAGTCGGCGCTGCACCTTGATGGGAGGCAACTGAAGCAGAACCTGGTTCCGGTGGTGGCGCTCGCCGTTCCCGGACTGCTGCTATCCACCGTGGTTACCGGTCTCATCGTGTGGTTGGCAACGGGAATTGATCTTGCCTATGCATTTCTGCTCGGTTCAATTCTCAGCGCCACCGACCCGGTGGCCGTGGTGGCGCTCTTTAAACGGCTGGGAGCGCCGAGCAGGCTGACGGTGCTGGTAGAGGGCGAAAGCTTGCTGAATGACGCCACTGCGATCGTTCTGTCAAGAATTCTCCTGGGCGTGATTGCCGCCGGCGTAATGACCGGTACTACGGTTCTTCAGGGGGTGATGGATTTCGTTGTTGTTTTTGCTGGCGGGTTTATCGTCGGTCTGGTCATGGCTATGGCAGTGGCATGGCTGCTCGGACGAATACGCTCGGATGCAAACGTCGAGATTACGCTCACCACAATCCTGGCATATCTGTCCTTCATAGTTGCAGAAGAGCTCTTTCATTTAAGCGGTGTCATGGCTGTGGTTGCGGCAGGCCTAACCGTAGGTGGCCTTGGGCAGGCGAAGATATCCCCGGAAGTAAAAGAGTATTTCGAGCATTTCTGGGAGTACATGGGCTATGTCGCAACGGCGATCATTTTTCTGCTGGTTGGTCTGCGAACTGATCTGGGGGGGCTGGCGTCGGTCGCCGGAATCCTCGTGTGGGTCGTTGTGGGGATGCTCGTGTCGCGGGCGCTGGCTGTATTTGGCCTGATGCCAGCCATTAACAGGTTGTTCGGCGCCGAGCTGGTGGCTCCAAAATATCGAATGGTCATGTATTGGGGCGGATTGCGTGGGGCGATCGCGCTGGCAATTGTCTTGAGTCTGCCGGATTTCGAACTCAAGAGTCAGTTCGTCAACATAGTTATCGGGGCAGTGCTTTTTACGCTGGTGGTGCAGGGATTGAGTATCCAGGCGTTGGTCAAGCGGCTCGGCCTGGACGTGCCACCTCTGAGCGACCGGTTTGCTCGCCTGGAGGGTGCCTTGACGGCCCAGCAGAAGGCAATGGACCGTATTCCCGAGCTGCTCCAGGGTGGATTGTTCAGGGCGGCTACGGCTGACAGGGTAAAGCAAGCCGTTACCGCCGAATCGGAGCAACTTGCGCAAAAGCTAAAGCAGCTCCGCACAACTGAAATTGATGCCGCCAAGGAAAAGGAGTTGCTGGCATTGCGCGGCCTGGCGGAAGAACGGGCGGTATACCTGGAGCTGTTTGCAAAAGGACACCTGACGGAAAAGGCATTCCGCGCCCTGAACCAAATGCTGGTATTGCAGACTGACGCCTTGCGATTTAAAGGGAGCTATTCCGGGGTGCATCGCAAGAAATCGGAGAGCAAACGCCGCACGGATCATCTGATGCGGTTGCTGGCGAGGGTGCCGGGCCTGACCCACGCTATCGAAAATATCAGGTTGCAGCGTATCGCGCTGGATTATGAAATTGCCTGGGGACATTTTCAGGCCAGTACCCACGTGCTCGAGAATCTTCAGAAACTTGCGTCTCGCGAACATCTTGGAGAGGGAGTGGACGAGCTCACCAGTCAATATCAACACTGGCATGATGTCGCGCGTCAGCAACTCGACGATGCCGCTTCGCAGTATCCGGAATTCGTCAATGCCGTACAGGAACGGCTTGCCAAGAGGATGATTCTACTGGCGCAGGACGAGGCCCTGGAAGAGCAGGTCGATCTCGGCCTGATTCCAAGAGGCATGGGCGAGGCTATGGCGGCAGCCGTACGTGAGGAGGCTCGACAACTGACGGGCGGAGAGGTTGCACGACTGAGGATCGAACCCCATGAACTGTTGCGCAAAGTGCCGTTTCTGACAGGAATAGGCGAGGCGGAAGTCGATCAGATTGTGCAACGACTGCAGCCTTTTACATCCGCTGGTCGGCAAAGAATTTTTTCCAGGGGCGATCAGGGTGACTCGCTTTTCCTGATTGCGCGTGGTGTAGTGCGCGTATCGGTCGGAGATTCAGACGAGGAACGCGCAATTGCTACCTTGATCGCCGGCGATTTTTTTTGCGAGATGGCGCTGCTTAACGACGCACCACGAGCCGCCAATGTGACCGCGATGACCCCATGTACGATGTACCGTCTTAAACGTTCCGATGTGCTGAAGCTGATGGAGCAGTATCCGGCGATTCGCGAAGCACTGGAACAGGAGGGAGAAAGGAGAAGGATGGAGCTGGATGCCCTTTAAGAGACCGCGCTTCTTGCCCTCAGGCCGACAGCTGGTCCGTTTTGGTATCAGCTTTGCGGTGCTGGTCCTTTTTTATGTCCACGTAAGCGGGATTTACAAAATGGGCCTGATCACCGAAATGGAGAGTTTCTTTTACGACATGCGAGTGCAACTGACCATGCCAGGGACAGTGGATCAGCGCATCGTCATCGTGGACCTGGACGAACAGAGTCTGCAGGAGATCCATCACTGGCCCTGGCCCCGCAATCTGCTGGCCGACCTGATTAATCGATTGTTTGATGACTATTGGGTCGAAAGCGTCGGTTTCGACGCGCTGTTTTCGGAAGCGGATGATTCGTCGGCACTGACGCTGCTCGAGGAGCTTTGCAACTCGCGGACCGACGACCAGTTTTTTCAGGAACAGGAGTGCCTGCCGCGTTTCGGCGAGCTGCAGACCGACAAGCTATTCGGGGAGTCATTGATCGCGCGAGACGCGGTGCTGGGCCTGGTGTTCGATAACCGCTTGCGCGACGGCAAACCCAGCATGATCGGTCAGTTACCCGACCCGGTTTTGACAGCTGAGCAGGTGGCGGATCTGCAGGTCCCGTTCATTACTGCCGCCGGTTACGTCGCGCCGTTGCCGGTGCTGCAGTCCCAGGCCTTTACAGCCGGTTTCTTTGACAACCCGCTGGTGGATGCTGATGGCGTGGTCAGAAGAGTGCCGCTGCTGCAGCGCTACGACGGTGACCTCTATCAGTCGCTGGCGTTGGCCCTGGCCCGCATCAGGCTGGGCAATCCGCTGCCCAAGTTTGTTTTTTCCAGCGAAGATCCGAACCGCAGAACAGGAATCGACCTCGAGGCGCTCCAGGTCGGTGACAAGCTGGTCAGGGTTGACCAGAATGTGGCCGTGCTGGTGCCGTATCGGGGGCGGCTGGGGAGCTTTCCCTACGTGCCGGCCAAAGATGTACTGCAGGGAACGGCGGACGCGTCGGTCCTTGAGGGCGCCATCGTGCTGGTGGGCACAAGCGCGGCGGGTTTGCTGGATATCCGGGCCACGCCGGTGGGACGGGTCTACAATGGCGTGGAGGTCCATGCCAACATCGTATCCGGGATCCTCGACGGGCGATTCAAGCATCGACCGGATTACACGCGCGCCGCCGAGGTGGTTACTTTTTTCGTGCTTGGGCTGATCCTGGCGTTGGCCCTGCCGGTCCTGTCCCCCGCCTGGGAGTTCATACTGGTTTTGTTGCTTGCCGGGGGCGTTATCGGGGGCAACCTGGCCTTGTGGGAATACGCCGACCTGGTACTGCCACTGGCACCATCAATCCTGTACCTGTTAACCGCCACCTTCCTGCATCTCAATTACGGATTCTTTATCGAGTCAGCCAACAAGCGGCGTCTCTCGGGGATCTTTGGCCAGTATGTGCCGCCCGAGTTGGTTGAGGAGATGGATCAGCAGGACTCGGAAGTCAGCGTCGAGGGCGAAAACCGCGAGATGTCAGTGCTTTTTTCCGATGTACGCGGTTTCACCACCATCTCGGAGGGCCTGAGCCCCAGGGAACTCACCCAGTTCATGAACGACTTTCTGACGCCGATTACTGAAGTGATTCACAAAAATCGCGGCACCATCGACAAATACATGGGCGATGCGGTCATGGCATTTTGGGGTGCGCCGCTGGACGATCCCGATCATGCCCGGCATTCGCTGCAGGCCGCTTTACAGATGAACGAAGCGATGGAGACTTTGTCCGCTGAATTCCTGGCCATGGGCAGACCCGAACTGAAAATAGGCATCGGCATCAACACAGGCACCATGAACGTCGGCAATATGGGTTCACGCTTTCGCATGGCTTACACCGTCCTGGGAGACGCGGTAAACCTGGGTTCAAGACTCGAGGGGCTGACCAAGAATTATGGCGTTACCATAATCGTAAGCGAGTTTACCGCCCGGGCAGTTCCCGAGTTCCTGTTTCGTGAACTCGACCGGGTACGCGTCAAAGGCAAGAAAGAACCGGTCACTATTTTTGAACCGGTGGGCCCTGAGGCTGAAGCCGACGCGCATGAGAAGGCCGAGCTTGCCAAATACCAGGCGGGCCTGGAGCTATATCACTCCCAGAGGTGGGATCAAGCTGCGCAGGCGTTCCAGGATCTGCAGGCACAGACCCCGCGCATGGTTTATGAAATCTACTTGTCGAGGATTGAAGATTTCAAAAAAGATCCCCCGGGAGCCGACTGGGATGGTGTCTACACGATGACGACCAAGTAATCTTCTGGTCGAGCGCATTCGGGGCTGCTTACTGCTTGTCCGGGTCGCGCAGCACCATCAGCCTGATTTCGGTCATGTCCTCCATCGCAAAGCGAACGCCTTCACGCCCAAGGCCTGAGTCCTTCACGCCGCCGTAAGGCATGTTGTCTACTCGGTAGCTGGGCACATCGCCTATGACCACGCCGCCAACTTCCAGCACGTCCCAGGCGCGGTGTGCCTTGTACAGGTCGCGGGTGAATATGCCTGCTTGCAGACCGAAGGCTGAATTGTTCACTCTTTCGAGGGCAGCTTCGAAATCACTGAAGCGGAACAGGTTGGCGACGGGGCCAAAAGCTTCCTGGCAGTTCACATCGGAATTTTCTGGAACATTTTCCAGCAGCGTTGCCTCCAGCATGGCGCCTTTTCGTTCGCCGCCGCACAGGACCGTTGCGCCTGCCTTGCGGGCGGCGATAATCCAGTCATGCAGCCGGGTCGCTTCCTTTTCGCTGATCATGGGACCAATAAAAGTCTCTTTGTCCTTCGGGTCTCCAGACTTAAGTTTCAGGGTGGCCGCAACCAGCAGGTCCCGGAACTTATCGTAGATATCTTCGTGGACAATGATCCTCTGCACGCCGATGCAACTCTGCCCGCTTTGGTAAAAGGCGCCGAATACTATCCGTGACACAGCATCTTCGAGGTCCGCGTCGGCATCGACAATGACCGCAGCATTTCCGCCAAGCTCAAGCACTACGGGTTTCTTGCCGGCCTTCGCCTTGAGCGCCCAGCCAACTCCCGGGGAGCCGGTAAATGACAGCAACTTCAGGCGCTCGTCGGTTGTGAACAGGTCAGCGCCGTCTCGTCGGCAGGGCAAAACGCTGAAGGCGCCAGGCGGCAGATCTGTTTCCGCCAGCGTTTCTGCAATGATCAGCGCACCTATGGGCGTCAGACTCGCAGGCTTGAGTATGAACGGGCAACCAGCTGCAATTGCCGGCGCCACCTTGTGGGCAGCGAGATTCAGCGGAAAGTTAAATGGGCTGATAAATGAGCACGGCCCGATAGGCATACGTTTCCAGAAGGCCGTGTAGCCGCGGGCCCGCGCAGAAATGTCCAGCGGCTGGATCTCGCCATAATTGCGCACAGCTTCTTCTGCGGCGATTTCGAAAGTATCAATCAACCGGGTGACTTCCCCTTCGGCGTCCTTGATCGGTTTGCCGGCCTCGACGCATAGGCTGTAAGCCAACTCGTCAAATCGTTCCCTGAATCGTTGCACGCAGTGGTTGAGCACTGCCTTGCGTTCGTAAGCTGCCA
This sequence comes from Gammaproteobacteria bacterium, assembly GCA_041609715.1. GTDB lineage: Bacteria > Pseudomonadota > Gammaproteobacteria > Steroidobacterales > JABDLF01 > JABDLF01. The sequence goes on along the minus strand of JBFIQI010000034.1, from coordinate 8,708 downwards.
TGTCCCGCAGGGGTTCGGCGGCATCCACGGCGGCGGCAATTGCCCGATCGATATCTTCGGGACTTGCCATCGCGACGCGGGTTGCGACCTCTCCCGTGTACTTGTCTTTGACCTCCAGGTCCTGGTTCGGGGCTTCAGGCTTGTTAGCCAGCCAGAACGGGTAGCTGTCTTTTAATTGCATGCCGGGCTCCCTCGGGCTCAGAGTCGCACCGCGATATCGCCAAGGCGCTTGGTAAGTTTCAGGTTTTCATCGTAATCAATAGGCACGACCACCAGACTTGGTCCCTCGGTTTTGAATGCGGTCTCCAGACCCGACTGCAGATCAGCTGCATTGCTGATGTACTGACCATGCCAGCCGAAAGACTCGGCCAGCATCAGCCAGTCCGGGTTATCGAAGTTGAGGTCGGTGTGTTTACCGAACTCGTTGAACTGCTTCCATTTGATCAGGCCATAGCCTTTGTCTTCCCACACCATGACCGTACAGTTCACATTGAGTCGACGCGCCGTCTCCATTTCCTGGACATTCATTAGAAAGCCGGCGTCTCCGCTGATGGCGAGAATGCGGCGCTCGGGAAACACCAGCGCGGCAGCTACCGCACCAGGCAGCGCAAAGCCCATGGAGCAAAAGCCGTTGGGGATGAGGCAGGTATTCGGCTCGTGGCACTGGTAATGGCGTGCGATCCACATTTTGTGTGCGCCGACGTCCGAGAGCACGATATCGTGCGGCCCGAGTACCTGGCGTGCGTCCCAGAGGGCTTTCTGAGGCCGGATCTTGCCTTCGGTGTCGTCGTTGGCATGCAGGGCCAGCTCTTCCTGCATCTTTGCCCGCGCCTGCCGTTGTCCGGAAAGGTCCCAGTCCAGCTTGCCGCCCTCATCGATAAATGCGTCCAGGCGGCCGTTCAGCATCCAAAGGGTGTGCGCGATGTCGCCCACTACCTCCACCGAGGGGTGGTAATGCTCGTCGATTTCCGCCGGCAGGAAATCGATGTGCACGATAGTTTTATCGTCACGATCATTCCAAAGACGCGGATGATACTCGACCATATCGTAGCCCAGCGTAATCACCACGTCGGCATCGTCTATGGCCCGCGACACCAGGTCCTTGGCCTGCAGGCCCACCGTATACAGGCAATAATCGGCGTCCATGTCCACGCAACCCTTGGCCATCATCGTGCTGGCGACGCCGATCCCGGTTTTTTCGCAAAACTCACGAAGCATTTTTGATGCCCGCTTACGAATGGCACCGTTGCCCGCCAGAATCACCGGGCGCTTTGCACCGCGCAGCGCATCCCAAGCCTGGTCGAGAATCTTGTCGGCGGGTACGGGCCGTCTGAATCGCTTGACCTCCATGGGTTTCTTGTCCACTTTGGCCTTGGCCAGGTCTTCGGCCAGTTCGATGTGCACGGCTCCGGGTTTCTCGGTGCGCGCCAGCCGCACTCCCTTGCGTATGATTTCCGGTATGGCTGTCGGGTTCATCACCGTTGTGGCCCATTTGGTAACCGGCTCGAACATGGCAACCACGTCCATTACCTGGTGAGATTCCTTGTGCAGGCGGTCGGTGGAACCCTGGCCGGTCAGTACCAGCATGGGCGCGCGGTCCATGTTGGAATCCGCGACGCCGGTGATCAGGTTGGTCGCGCCTGGACCCAGGGTGCCCAGGCAGCAGGCCGGATTGCCCGTGAGGCGCCCATAGATTTCGGCCATGAAGGCCGCGCCCTGTTCGTGTCTGGTCAGGATAAAGCGGATGCTCTCCGACTTTTCCAGTGACATCATGAAGTCGGCATTTTCCTCGCCCGGAACGCCGAAAATATATTCAATGCCCTCTGCCTCCAGGCACTTTACAAAAAGATCAGATGCTTTCATCGACGTGTTCCCCGGCTGTGATCGTGGAATAAGGAATCAACCGAATCGGGTTTCCGAGATTCGAAGTTTTATCGTCTGGCTGCTCTCGGGCTACGCGAGCGCGCCAAAGTGGTTCGGTGATTCGCTGATTTTGAGGCCCAGATTTCTGTTGAAATTATTACAGTCCAGAATAGTGCAATGCTGCAGTTTCGCAAGTCGGCATGATCGCGGTACGGCCGGTTCAGACCAGTGGCTTGCTTGCGTATTAAAGATTTGTGCCCGTCAGCATGCAGTTAATGAGTGATGCTCGCAAGTCATTTAATCCGACGGGCCATAATCGAATTGCATTTGAAACTATTAGCCTGGTTGCAGCGCGTCAAAATGTAGGTCAAATTTCATGCCAACAGTTACCGCTTGGCCCGGCTCCTTCGTAATAGTTGCCCCAGCCAGCGCAAAAAACTAACTGGACAAACCTGCGTATCCATGCGATTAATACCGGCACAACCTTTTTTATCAGATAAGCACCATCAGGGTTTCTCGCCATCAATAATTAGAATTCTTTGGGCGCTCAATGGGGCTGCATTGCAACAATTTGCCGCCGAGTGATGCAAGCCATTGATTTCTTGACCCCGAGGGACGGGCAATTTCAGGTCAATACACTAAACTTTCTGTCATAAACAACTAAAGCATAGTGAGTCAGGGAGTGGCAATGGGCAGATGCACCAGTTGATCCCGATTACATCGGGAGCGCGATTTCATTCGCGGGTCGTATATCGCGCGCTCGCGTTTCTTGTTCTGTGCGTCATAGTATTGCCACCCGCGCTGGCCCAGGGAGCCGATGCAGGGACGGATACCGGAGTCAACGTAGAGGATCGCCCGGGCCGCGACCTTGCGCTGCCTGGGGATTCGCGTGCGCCTGGAAAGATTGCCAGCGACGCCAGCCGGCTGATTTTGGCGGGTCGCGCCGATGAAGCCTACCGGATGCTGGCGGCAGTGGAGATCAAATACTCCGGTTCGCTGGCCTACGATTACCTGTTGGGGCTCGCTGCGCTGGATTCGGGAAATTACAGCCAGGCGATTTTTGCGCTGGAGCGTGCAACCACAACCCGGCCCGACTTTTCCGGTGCCAGGATCGAACTGGCCCGTGCTCATTTTGAATCAGGCGACAACGAGCGCGCGCGCATGCACTTCTTGCGCCTGAAAGAGGAATCTCCGCCACCGGGTGTCGACGAAGTCATTGATGCCTATATTGCGGCAATTGATGAGCAGGCCCGGCGCTACAAGCGCAAAGCCTCGTCCTGGTTGAACATCAGGACCGGATACGACAGCAACGCCAATGGCGCAGTAGATCAACAGAGCTTTCTGGGCTTCTTCCTGAGCGAGACCAATACCGAGCAGTCTTCGGCCTTTGCTGCCTTTAGTGCAGGCGGTTTGTACACCCAGCCCCTGGGCGCCGATTACCTGACGGGCGGGCGGCTCAGTTTTTCGCACCGCTCGAACCCGTCAGCCTCTTTTGTGGACAGCTCGTCCCTGAACGGTTCGATCCTGCTGCTACGGCCCGAGGGCCGCTGGCAATGGACCGCCGGGTTCGGCGGCTACTGGAATGCGCTGGACCGCTCCTTCAACGAGCGTGGCCTGAATATTGACTTCGGAGCCGCGCGGGAGTTGGGCGAGGACTGGACGCTCAACACCATGACCCGTCTTACCGCTGCCCGGTTCAAAGATGTGATCGCCGTGACTGATGTCGATCGGCTTTTGTATGGCGTGACCCTGGGCCGCGTAATTGAAGCGGATACGCCTTGGCGGGTCAGGATTTCGGCTCTGGGGGGCAGGGATCTTGCGAAAAACCGCCAGACGGCCCACAGCAATGTCAAGGCAGGTGGCCGCGTGTCCGTGGCGTGGCAGTTGAGTGGCGGTCGGGAGCTTGGTTTCGATACTGGCCTGCTGAAGACCCGGTACAACGGTAATCAGGATTTTTTTGGCTTCAAACGCAAGGGCGACCAGTTTTCGGCGAACCTGTTTCATAAATGGTCGCGTATCAAAGGCGGCCCATGGAGCGTTAATGTGGGTCTTCGCTGGACAAAGAATGACTCCACGATAGCGCTGTTCGATTACAAGCGCCTCGAAATCAGCGTCAGCGCGCGCAAGGATGTGCAATGAGCGGTCACGTCTTTAAGCTAAGGGGCAGCTGCCTGGCAATACTGGGTATGGCTTTGTTTATTGCTATACCTGCAGGGGCCGAACCGGCAGGTAATGCATTATTTGTCTACGGCAGCGTGACGGTCGAGCGTGCCCCGGCAAGTCCGCTCAAGAAGGGCGAGCCATTATTTGCGGGCGATACGATTGTCACTGGTAGCCGTTCCCGAGCCCAATTGCTAATGAAAGACGGTGCCAAGGTGGCGCTGCGGCCGGATACCCGCTTCGTTATTAATGAGTATTTCGAGGCGGGTGATGAGATTGAGGCTCCCGATGGTTCCGTGGTCGTCGCCGATAAAGGCGGCAGCGTCACGTCGCTTATAAAAGGTGGTTTCCGCACCATTACCGGCGCGATTGGCGACAATAACCCGGAGGGATTCGAGGCGCGGACACCGGTTGCAACCCTGGGAATCCGGGGTACCGACTTCATCGCCGTATTTTGCAATGCCGCTACGAGTCCCTGCACCACGGCGCCCGGCCTCCCTGAAGGAGACGCCCCCGATGACGGATTGTATGTGGGTGCGTCGGACGGCAATGTGGTGCTCAGCAATGAAGCCGGCAGCCTGGAGATCTCGCCGGGCCAATACGCTTATGTGAAAGAACCGGATGCGGTTCCGCAGAAATTACCGGGACCTCCGCCGGTCATTTATGCCAATGCGGCAGTTAGCGGCGGAGATGCCGAAGAAGGCGAGGCCGAGGCAGCTACCGAAGAAGCAGTCGCGGAAGAGGCGGGTGCGGCTGAAGAAACAGCAGAATCAGACGAAACGGCCCAGGCGCAGACCGAGTCGGTAGCCGAAGATCCGGCATCACCGGCAGAGGGTGAAGCGGATACTGCCGTAGCGGCGGGCGACGAGGCTGCGGCGGACGAGGGCACAGACCCTGCAGTCGTCGGCGGAGAAACAGCTACGGCTGCGACCAGCGGACCCGGCGCGGATGGTACTACTGAAAGTGGGACTGTAACGCCTGACTCCAGTGGTGAAGCGTCCTCGACCCAGCTGACCACTGAGAGCACCGCCGCGACGGCCGCTACCGGCGACAGCGGTACCGCCGATCCGGCCACCACAGACGGCACCTCGGCGACAGCCGCCACCAGTGGCGAAAGCACGGCAGATCCCGCGACCACCGATGGCACCACCGCAACAGCCGCCACCAGTGGCGACAGTACGGCAGATCCCACGACCACCGACAGCACCACCGCAACGGCCGCCACCAGTGGTGACAGCACGGCAGGTCCCGCGACCACCGATGGCACCACGACAACGGCCGCCACCAGTGGTGACAGCACGGCAGGTCCCGCGACCACCGACAGCACCACCGCAACGGCCGCCACCAGCGGTGACAGCACCGCAGATCCCGCGACCACTGATGGCACCACAGCAACGGCCGCTACCAGCGATAGCGGCACTGCGGGCCCTGCCACCAGCGACGGTACGGCAACCACAGACGCCTCCCCCGACAGCAGCAGCTCGTTCGCAGCCACGAGCGACAGCACCTCGGGTACCCAGACGAGCACTGATACCAGCGACCCATTTCCCGCTATGCCGGTCTCTGAAGACCCCTGGACTGATGCCACGGTCCTGATCGGCTCGGAAACAGAAGACACGTCAATATTTGCCTCCGAGACCGAGACGGGCACTACAACGACAACGCAAACGACCACCACCCAGCCAACTCGAGTGCGGACGACCACGACGACCACGCCAACGGCGGATACCACGACGTCGATCATGCAGACCGGAGGTGAAGAGGTCGGTAGCGGTGATCTGTCCTTTGCTGCGCCCCAGGAACCGGCCATTGAAATCGTGGCCACCGACGAGTTCGGTACCACTATAGATCTGATCGATGGCGACCCGGAGCCCACTTTGTTCAATGACGTGGCGTTTGCCACGGGGTCGCTGCTGCAAAGCGCCAGTTTCACCGGCGTGTCCTCCAACATCCCGGCGGACCTGACCCTGGGGCAGTCGGGGGCCAGCCTGCGAGGATTCAAAGGACCATCTCCGGGCGCACCCGATCCCAGGGGCAGCCGCTACGCCATCGGTGATGCCGCCAGTTTCAATGTGGGTTTTGATCCCCTGAGCGGAATCCGCTGGGGCCGTTGGTCGGCAGGGACCGCGGCCCTGACGCCGCCGGGTGCAAGCGCAACCGGTATCCAGCTGGCCCAGCAGAGCCTGCACTGGGTATTAGGACCCCAGTTGGATGCGCCCCCGGTGCTGCCGGTAAGCGGCACTGTGAGCTTCGAGGTGATTTCAGGCAATACCGACCCCACCGACAATTTTGGCAACGTCGGCGTCCTGGGGTCTGCCAGCCTGCTCGCCGATTTCACCAACCAGACCGTGATTGCCGATGTGCTGCTGTCCATGGCGGGCAGCATCTGGTCCGGTAATGGCAGCGGTGCACTCAATGGGCATCAGTTCGGTGGCGATTTTTCCACGGTATTGATTGACAACCTGCCGGGAGCCGGCGGGCGGTTTTCGGGTTTCCTGGCTGGCGGCAGCCAGGGCGGATTCGACGGGGCCGGTCTGGGTTACGCGCTGGAAGATCTTGACGGCAGCGTAGTGAACGGGGTGGTGGTTTTTGGGCCGCCGAGACCTTGATAACTAGCGCCGGGGCAGACAATGAGCATTGAGTTAGACCCGCTTCAGCAGATCGCAACCACCCGGTTCGCCACCTGTTGGCGTCGCGGGGCAGGGCTGGTGCTCATCGGCTTGCTGGGCATGCTGCTGTCAGGCTGTGGCGGCAGTGGCGGCAATTCCAGCCTGCCGGAACCCGTTGCGGATAACCCCGAGGAAACAAGGCTCGTCAGGGGCGGGTTTACTAAAGGACCAGTGGCGGGTGCGTCCATTGCCGCGTTTCCCATCGATGCAGCCGGGTTCAAGGCCAATGCCATGCCATTGGCAACCGCTGTGTCCGGTGCCAGAGGTCAGTTCACCCTGCAGCTGCCACCCGTGGTGGGAGATCTGCTGATCGAGAGCAGCGGCGGGGAATACGTCGATGAATCGGACCCGGAACCGGATCCCGCGCTGAAGCGCAGGATTGCCCTGGGCCAGAACGAGGGATTGCAGGTCATTCTCCCGGAGGGCGCCAGCCAGGTGGCGGTGACTATGCTGGGGCAGGCGGTCCTGGAGAAGGCCCGCAGGGAAGCCGGCGGGAGTAACTTCGGGGCTGTTTTCGACGCAGCGCGGGCCCAGGCCAGCCAGGCTTACGGTTTCGATGTTGCCACGACTTTGCCGCAGGATCCCATCAGCCCCGATCCCGGTGCACCACTGGCTGAACGCCAGTACGCCATGGTGCTGGGAGGGCTGGCCCTGGTGCTTAATCGCACGGCCATACTGGTGGGAGCGCCGTTACCCAATAACGCCATAATCCAGGCCGTCATCGATGACCTCAGCGACGGGCGGATCGACGGTCTGCAGTTAGGTCAGTCCATTGAGGTTCTGGTCAACCAGGTTGCTGTGCCCTTGCCGACTAATCTCGTTTTAAGCGAGGAAATCGCGCGCTTTCGCAATAATAATTTCAGTGCATACTCAAGCACGCCGCTTGCGACCGTAAACGAGAATCTGCTGTCGCAACCCGTCACCGCCAACAACAATGTTCCCGTTGCCAGTGCCGACGATTATTCCCTGGACAATGGTGCTTCGCTGGCAATTGCTGCACCGGGCCTGCTGGACAATGACACCGACGCAGATGGCGACGCCCTGACTGTGCAGCTGGTAACGGCGCCGACCCGGGCAACGGCCTTTGATCTCGCTGCCGATGGATCCTTTAGCTATACCCACGATGGCAGCGGTCCGGGCACCGATAGCTTTACTTACCGCGTGAGCGACGGGGTCAATAGTTCCGTGACGGCCACGGTGACCCTGACGATCAGCACACAGGAGCCGTTGCCGCCGAACACCTATAGCGTTGACCGGACGATTGGACCAGCCGGGAGCATAACCGGGACCATTACGACCGACGGCACCATCGGACCTCTGTTACCAAGCCCGAATGGAACGGTACCGGCAATTGCAAGCTTTGACTTGACCGTTAACGACGGCACGGATGTGTTTACGCTGTCGTCGTCGGCTGGCGCCCGTTTCAATATCCAGGCAGAACCCGGCGCAGAGGTGCTCACGGCGACGCCAACGGAATTACTGATTAATTTCGATCCCGCCGCCAGTAATACTTTCGTATCAATCATCAACACCATATTTGACCCAAATATTGTGCAGTTCCAGTGGCTGTTTATCATCGGATCCGGTTTGGAGCGGGTTTCCCATGCCGATCAGAATGTGTCGCCGCAGCTCACGCACCTGCAGGATAATACTGGCCTGTCCGGGCCCGTGGCCATCGCCACGTCGGCAGGCACTGCCTCATCGCCATTAGACGATCCAGCCTGGGTACAGGTCGGACGCATGCACAACGATGGGGGGATGTTCGACGGGAACTGCAACCTGGTTTCGACCTGTTCCTTCGGCATGATGACGGCATCGCCGACGGACCAGCCCGACGATTTCTGGATTCCATTCCCGGTTACCGCCGACGACATCCTGTTCATCACCGGTGACGGCCAGTTCTGGGCGATCGGCAGTTATCCCGAAGTCGAGTCCATCGTTGCCGCAGCCGGCGGCGTATTCAGCCCGAATATCACCTGGAGCGATGCTGGAAGAGATGGCGTGTCCGTAGGACCG
>JBFIQI010000033.1:0-19237 GCA_041609715.1 Gammaproteobacteria bacterium | reverse complement strand
GCACAGCTGGATCCCGTGGTGACCACGGCCACCCGAACACCCATTGCCCTGCGCGATGCTACGGTACCCGTGATCGTCATCAGTCGGGCCGAAATAGAGCGCAGCCAGGCCAATGATCTTGCCGAGCTGTTACGCTTTCATGCCGGCCTGGACATAGGACGCAACGGCGGCCCTGGACAAAATGTCGGGCTATTTCTGCGTGGCAGCGAGAGCAACCATGCCCTGGTACTGATCGACGGCGTCGAAATCAATCCCGGCACGCTGGGTGGCGCCGCTATTCACAACCTGCGCCCGGACGTCATCGAGCGCGTAGAAATCGTCAAGGGCCCGCGTTCGGCATTATGGGGGTCGGAAGCAATTGGCGGGGTGATCAATATCATCACCCGCAGCGCCGATGGCGGCTTCGACTGGACGGCAGCGGCCGGCACTGGCCGCTACGATACGCGCAGCGCCAGTATCGAAGCCCGGCTTGGCGGCGAGCGTGGACAGATTGCGCTGGCTTTCGCCAATCTGGACAGCGACGGTTTTCCCACTCGTCGCGAGTCCGACATCCAGCGCGCCCACGACAACACCACAGTCAATCTGAAAACCAGCACCAGGCTGGGCGGCACTTCAGTAGAAGCGCGTTACTGGGAAGCGCGTGGCAATACCGAGTACCTGGATTTTTTCCTGGCGCCGTTGGAACAGGATTACGTCAATAGTGCGCTGGCGGCCGAGTTAAACGGTAATCCCCGCGAAAACTGGAACACGCGATTCACAGTCAGCCAGGCGCGTGACGAAATACTGCAACTCAATAGCGAGGATTTCGTCACCACGGAGCGAATCGTCACCGACTGGCAAAATACTTTTGCGGGTATACCAGGACACACCTTGCTGGCAGGTATTTCCCGCAGCCGGGAGAACACCGAATCTTTGTCCTTCGGTGCATATTTCCGTGACGCATCCGAGTTGACGGACCTGTACATCAGCGATTTTGTGGAATTAGACCGTTTTGACCTGTTATTGGCGTTGCGGCACACGGATCACGATGCCTTCGGATCAGCCTTCACCTGGAACCTGGAGCACGGCTGGCAAATCACCGACCGTACGCGCCTGACCATGGCCCTGGGCACCGCTTACCGGGCCCCGGATGGCACCGATCGCTTCGGTTTCGGCGGCAACCCCAAGCTGAGCCCCGAGCGTGCCCGTAACACTGAGATCGGTTTGCATCACAGTTGGTCAAGCGGTCGCATTGGCGCCAGTTATTTTCACAACGAAATCGACGATCTGGTGGAATTTGTCTTTGATCCCGAAACTTTCCAGGGCGGCAATATCAATGTCGGCCAGGCGCGTATTCGTGGCATTGATTTCAGCTATGAGGGCTTCGCAGCGAACTGGCGTTGGCGGCTGGCAGCGGTGCTGCAGGATCCGGAGAATCGCCTCGATGGCAATGACCTGGCACGGCGCGCCCGCCGCAGCCTGAGCGCGTCGCTGGTGCGGGCGCTGGATGGCGCTGAAGTTGGTGTTGATGTGCTGGCTACCGGAGCGCGACTCGACTCCCCCTTCAGCAACGTCGTAAACGCCGGCTACGTGCTGGCGAACCTGACCGCTCGCATAGACTTGCAGCCGCGGCTGGCGCTCGCTTTCCGGGTGGAAAACCTGCTGGACAGCAATTATGAAACAGCCGCAGGTTTTAATTCGCCAGGCCGCGGCCTGTATGTCAATCTGCGCTATGTTAGCCGCTGAGTGTCGGCGCCAAACAAAGTTTGGCAGACAGCCATAGAAGGAAGGTTCGCCATGGGTAATCGCTTGAGCAAGATTTACACGCGCACCGGAGACGATGGTTCCACCGGCCTGGGTGACGGTACACGGGTTGCCAAAAACCATCCCCGGGTCGAAGCATACGGAACCATTGATGAGCTGAACTGTGCGATCGGCGTCCTCATGACGGCCGATCTGCCTGGCAAGATTCGCGATGGCTTGCTGGAAGTGCAGCACGACCTGTTCGATCTGGGTGGCGAGTTATGCCTGCCCGGGCACAAGGCGGTAGAAGCTGAGTTTGTAGTGCGGCTCGAGGAACTGCTGGACGACCTCAACGAAGATTTGCCGCCGCTCAAGGAATTCATCTTGCCAGGAGGCGGTCGCGGTGCTGCCTTGAGTCACCTGGCGAGGGGTATCTGCCGGCGGGCGGAACGTCGTCTCTGGACGCTGGCCGGCAAAGAGGCGATCAATCCACAAAGCATGCGCTACCTGAACCGCCTTTCCGACTTGCTGTTTGTGATTGCCCGGGTGCTGGCCCGTGCCGAGCACGGCCACGAAGTACAGTGGAAACGCGGGCGCAATAAAACCTGAATCGCAGCTCAGGGGCCGACACCGGCCAGCCCGCTACGCTGCGCCCTGATATGGGCGCAGATTTGTTCGGCTCCCCGGGCCAGCCGCAGGCCGGGCCTGGTCACCAGGTCCGGATCTATCGGTGCAAGCTGCACCCGCCCGTCATTGTCCACGAAACGCTGCCAGTGCAAGCGGGTCTCGTCCAGCCAGGGCTGCCCCACCAGGATCAGCTCGGGATCTCTTTGCAACACCGCCTCGTGCCCCACCGCTGCGGCCGGAGACTCCAGGTCGGCAAAAACATTTCGGCCCCCGCACAGCTCTATCATTTCGGTAATGAAGTGCCCGCCGCCGACGGTATAAAGCGGCTGCAGGGAAATCTGGTAGAACACTGCCACGGGTGGTCCCGGGAGACGTTCCCTGGCCAGGTCCGCCAGACGTCGACGATATTCGCCGGCACGCATGGCCGCCAGTTCCGGGGCACCGGCCAAATCCGCGAGTTCCAGCAGGCGGGCCGGGATGTCGTCCAGGGTGCGCGTCTCGATCAACCGCACCTGCAGCCCCATGGCCACGAGTCGCTGCAGAACGCTCGCCGGAGTCCCGCCCGCCCATGCCAGTACCAGGTCGGGTTCCAGTTCGGCAATACGCTCGAAATCGAGATTAAACGCATCACCAATCCCGGGAATCTCTCGCGCGGCTGCAGGAAAATCGCTGTGGGCAACCACGCCCACCAGACGCGGACCCGCGCCCGCTGCAAAGGTCAGTTCGGTAAGGTGCGGTGCAAGACTGATGATGCGCGTTGGCGCGAAGTCCTGCGCTGCCGGGTGCGGCCGGTCACCGGGCCCCGGTGCGCAGCCGACCAGCACAGAAAGCAGGATCAGGCGGGCCGTCGACATGTGCCGGGTGCTGGCTCAAACAGTCCAGCCCAACAATGTCGCCATGGCAATGAACGTCACCCAGACCACCAGGGTTCGCACAACCAGGCGCATCGCTGAGCGCGAAGCATCGGCCTCCAGTTCGCAAATACCATCTGCGCTGAGATCCTCGCCGGCAGGGGTAACGCCCTGGGCGCCGCAGCCAGCCGCTGCAAGAATGTCATTATTGACTTCGAAAAAGTGTTCCGCCGTGTTCTGGTAATACGCGCGCCAGTCGGACACTGCCTCTTCGAAGCTGCCCGCCAAGGCATAACCCAGGGCCAGCAGCCGGGCACTGGGCCAGGCGAGGGCACCATGACAGCGCAGGATGGCGCGTGCGAAGCCGGGGTGCAGGGCTCGCTCGCTGTTTTCGGAGTCAAGTTGACTGTGAACGGCTCGCTTGCGCATCAGGTCGGTAACCCGAAACAGCCAGGCACCAGCCGGGCCCAGCAGCAGGAACCAGAAAATCACTCCAAACAGCCGGTTGTTCGCTTGTACGAATATGGCTTCGCGTAATGCCTGGATACGCTCGGGATGGTAACTCGGCATCGCTGCTTCCAGCAGTTCCACGGCGGCAGCCTCTGCACGTGCCTCGTCGCCGGCATCCTGGGCGAGCGCGTATTCCTCGACGTTTGCGCCCAGATCCCGGGGTCCGAGGGCAAACAGCAACACCACGGTGGCGAAAGCAAGGTACGGAACGCCCAGCAGCACATCGTGGAAAAAATATACGAAAATCAGTACCGGCAGCACCGGCACCAGCGCAACCAGCGCCGCGCCAAGAATACCCACGGCGCCCTCGAGACGCGCCAGGTGCTGCAAGCTCCAGTCGAAATATCCGTCGAACCAGTGCGGCTCGCGCAGATGCAGCCAGCGGGTCAGCAATTTTTCCAGCACCAGGCCAAGAACCAGGGCGATAAGATTCATTTCACTTCCTTGATTACCAGCGCTTTAGTTTAAGCCATCCACGCGGTGCTTGCTGCGCCCGATCTTGCGTCAGCCCGTCCGGCCGCTGAGAATCAAGCCATGAATGCCAAGCTGCCGTCCCTGGAACAGATGCTCACCAGGCTCATTGCGACGCCGTCCGTAAGCAGCACGGACCCGCTGCTGGATAACGGCAACGCCGTCATCAGCGAAATCCTGGCAGGCTGGCTTGAGAGCATAGGATTCACTGTGGAGTTGCTGCCGGTCCCCGGGCATGCCAGCAAACTCAACGTGGTGGCACGTCGTGGACCAAGCAATGCCGCACTGGTGTTTGCCGGACACTCGGATACCGTTCCGTATGACGACGGATGCTGGACACGCGATCCTTTCGCCGCCGAACGGACTGATGAGCGCTTGTACGGGCTGGGCAGCGCCGACATGAAAAGTTTTTTCGCTCTCGTACTTGAAGCGCTGCGGGACACGACCCCGGGCAAACAGTCTGCAGGCGTGGTGGTTGTAGCGACCGCCGATGAAGAAAGCGGCATGGCCGGGGCCCGGGAGCTGGTTAACAAACATACAATACTCGCCCCCAATGTTTTGATCGGCGAACCCACCCGCCTGCAACCGGTGCGGGCGCACAAGGGTATTTTCATGCTGCGCATCGTGCTCACCGGACAGTCGGGTCATTCCAGTGATCCGGCGCTGGGCCGCAACGCGCTGGAAGGCATGCATGCTGTAATCGATTCGCTGTATCAGTTGCGCCAGCAATTTGCGTCACAGTATCGTGACAGCCGATTCATGGTGCCGGTACCCACCCTGAACCTGGGCCGCATCATGGGCGGCGATAATCCCAATCGAATCTGCGCGCGCTGCGAACTGGACATCGACGTGAGACTCACCCCCGGGCTGGAACTCGAGCCAGCCCGCCGCCTGGTGCAGGACGCATGTCTCGATGCCGTAAAGGAGCGCGGCCTCGATGTCGAGTTTTTGTCTCTGTTCGATGGCGTTGCGGCGCTGGATACGCCCGGCGACAGCCCGCTGATACGGGCCGCAGAAACGGCAACAGGCTGCGCTGCCGGCGTGGTGTCGTTCGCGACCGAGGCGCCCCTGTTCGCCGAGCTTGGCGCGCAATCAGTGGTGCTGGGTCCCGGCGACATCGACGTTGCTCACCAGCCGGACGAGTACCTGGCGTTGGCCAGCATCGCCCCCATGATTGGCCATATCCGCCGCTTGTACCGGCATTTCTGTGAAGCGGCAGCCTGAAATGCGGGAGATTCGCATTCACGTCCGGGATTTGGAGCTCACAACGGGTAATGCGACGCTGACCGACCAGGCAGCGACTCACGTCAGCAAAGTGCTGAGGATGCACAGCGGCGACCCGCTGACTCTGTTCGATGGGCGCGGCCGGGAGGCCACCGCCGTCATCAAGCATATCGGCAGAGGAGCCGTCGAGGTGACGATATCCCATGTGCGGGAGGCGTCCCGGGAGAGCCCGTTATCCGCCACTTTGGCCATGGCGCTGGCACGTGGCGAACAAATGGATCTGGTCATTCAAAAAGCCACGGAACTCGGAGTCACCCGGATTCAGCCGGTGAGCAGCGAACGCAGCGTGGTCCGCTTGTCCGCAATGCGCGCCGCGAAGCGCCGGCAGCACTGGCAGCGGGTGGCGGCGGCTGCCTGTGAGCAATGCGGCCGCAACCTGTTGCCCGACATCGGCGAGGTTGTCGACCTGCGGCACTGGCTAGCCACGCTCGAGCCTGGCCCGACAATGGAGCTGAGGCTGGTTGGAGATCCCTCGGCCGCAGCAGAGAACCCACTGGAGGTCAGCGCGCCTCGTTGCGTCACGCTGCTGGTTGGCCCGGAAGGTGGATTCAGTGAGGCAGAGATTGCGCTGACCCGGGAGCGCGGATTTCAGGGCATCCGATTCGGGCCACGGGTGTTGCGCGCGGAAACTGCCGCCATCGCGGCGCTGGGTATTCTGCAGTGGCGTTTCGGCGACCTGGGCGGAGCGTGACGGGCAGGATCGACGGCCTCAGGCGCTGGCCTGGGTGTCGAAATATTCGGCTGTCATTTCCTCGAGGCGCTCAAGATCCGGAATGAGCGGCCTTTCGTTCATCATGCGAAGCTGGCAGAGCACCGGATCATCCGGAGAATATTCGGGGTCCGCGTCCAGAGTCAGCACATCGGGATTTACCCGCACCAACTGCGGAAAGCCCTGCGTCAGTATGCCCAGGTAGCCGGCCTGCAACTTGTCCGTCAGGCAACCTAAAACAGCGATCCGGCTGCGGCGCCCGGTATCCGGTACGTCCCGGTGACAGGCTGCCTCGAAAGAGATAACCGGCACCCGGCGTGCATTCCAACTGACAGTTCCCAGCAACCAGGGCGGGGCATCACCAACCGGTTGTATGCCGCTGCTGCTGATGATCTCTGCAATGCAGCTGCGCGGCACAATCAAACGACCTGCATTCAGGGGCGCGAGCAGGCTGTAAAGTTCTTCGGTAACGGCCGTGTTCATTCCTACTGCACCTTGCGGTTGACCAGCGGCTCAATGGCATCCAGCAGCTGACTTTCCTGGTAAGGCTTGCCCAGGTAATCGTTCACACCAAGCTCAATGGCACGCGCACGATGCTTGAGACCGACGCGCGAAGTGATCATGACAATTGGAACATCCTTGAGTCGCGGATCATCCCGCACGTGGGCGGCCACTTCGTAGCCGTCCATGCGCGGCATCTCGATGTCGAGCAAAATGACGTCGGGCTTGTGTTCCTGCATGGTCGTGACGGCATCCACACCATCCTTGGCCGTCATGACCCGCATGCCGTTGCGTTCCAGCAGGCGCTGGGTGACGCGCCGTACGGTGATGGAATCATCCACCACCAGCACGAAAGTGCGGCGATCCACTTCCTCAGCGAGCTCGGCAACACCGGCCGCCGCACCACTGCGAATCAGGGCGCCCAGATCCAGAATCAGCACGGTACTGCCATCGCCCAGGATCGTGGCGCCGGAAATTCCGCGAATAGCTGCCAGGTGGGGTCCCACGGATTTCACCACGATCTCGCGTCCACCCAGCATGTCATCGGTTATCAGCGCCGCCGACTGCTCACCGGCGCGCACCAGCACCACCGGAATGGCAACATGTTCTTCCACCAGGTGCACCGCCGGATTCCCCAGCAGTGCGCCCAGGTATTGCAGCGGATAGTCGCGGCCGCCGTATTCCAGGGTTGGGGAATCGCTGGCCAGCCGCTGTTCCAGATCGGCACGGGCAATACGGGTAACGCCTTCAACCGTGGTCAGCGGCAGCGCGTAAGTCTCGTCGCCAGTTTTGACCAGCAGCGCCTGGCTGATGGCCAGAGTAAATGGCAGGCGCAGAATAAAGCGCGTGCCCTGCCCCGCCTGTGACTCGATCTGCACGGAACCGCCGAGCTTGCGAACCTCATTCGCAACCACGTCCATGCCCACACCGCGGCCTGCGGTCTGGGTAACTTCCGTGGCGGTAGTCAGCCCCGGCTCGAAAACCAGCTGCATAATCTCCGCTTCCGAGTGCTCCTCGTCTGCACCGAGCAAACCCGCCTCGATGCCCCTGGCGCGAATCTGCTGCAGGTCCAGGCCGCGCCCGTCGTCACGCAGTTCCACCACCGTGTCGGCGCCTTCGCGTTTCAGGCGAATGGTAATCTGGCCGACATCCGGCTTGCCGGCGCGGGCCCGCTGGTCCTGGCTCTCGATGCCGTGAATTACTGCATTGCGCAGCATATGCTCGAGCGCCGGCATCAGCCGTTCCAGCATCTGGCGGTCCATCTCGCCCTGGCCGCCCTCGATGTGAAGCTCGACATTTTTCCCGGCTTCGTCAGCCGTCTGTCGCACCACGCGGCCGAGCCGCTGGGCGTTGCTCTGGAACGGCACCATGCGCGTACGCATCAGTCCGTGCTGTAGTTCCGAAGTGACCCGGGATTGCTGCACCAGCAGGTTGTCAGATTCCTTGACCAGGCGATCCAGCAGCTCCTGAATGCTCATCAGGTCGCCCGTGGTTTCCGCGAGACTGCGCGACAATTGCTGGATGTTCGAGTAGCGATCCAGTTCCAGGGGATCGAAATCAC
Source organism: Gammaproteobacteria bacterium (assembly GCA_041609715.1). Taxonomy (GTDB): domain Bacteria; phylum Pseudomonadota; class Gammaproteobacteria; order Steroidobacterales; family JABDLF01; genus JABDLF01. The sequence goes on along the minus strand of JBFIQI010000033.1, from coordinate 11,001 downwards.
CCCGCGCCGGACCTTCTTCGGCCTGGTGACGGTGCAGAATCTGGGCCTCGGTCTCGATCTCCAGTTTGCGCAACTGGTCCCGCAGCCGCGTAACCGTTCGGGACAGCTCCGCCAGGTTGAAGCCCACGGAATTGACTTGCTGCTCCAGGCGCGAGCGGAAAATCGAGATTTCTCCCGCGTTGTCCAGCAAAGTCTGCAGCAATTCGGCGTCTACCCGTGCCCTGGCCGGACGTTCGCCGCTTTGCTGCGGAGGAACCAGATAGTCGGGGGCTGCAAAGCCCGCCCGCACCGGCTCCACCAGCGGCTCCCGAAGCTCCTCGTCGGTCTCTTCCACCGGCTCCGCCGCCGATGCCACAGAGGGCCAGGTTTCTATGGCCTCGCCTGGCGGGGTCCCGGCGACGGGGGTTGTCGGGATGTCAAACTCTGACAGATCAATACCGCCTGCCGGCTGCTCTTCCTCTTGTACCACCGCTTGCCCGGCTTCCAGCTCCGTTGCCGGTGCGCGCCAGTTGCGAATCTCGTCAAGCAATTCCGGATCACCGGCAACGGGCGCACCTTCGATTATCAGTTCCCGCATCTTGTGCAGGCTGTCCAGGGTTTTCTGAACCAGGCTCGCCAGCGCCGGACCCGAGGCCGCCTCTGAAAGTTGCTCGCGGCTCAGCAGCGATTCCAGCTCGTGACTGAGGTCACCCATGGCGGCAATTCCCGCCATGCGGGCGCCGCCTTTCAGGGTATGCAGCTGCCGTTGCAAATCGTCGAAGGCATCGGCAGCATTCTCGCCCCACTGCATGTCGTGTAGATCGGTTTCGGCATTATCCAGTAACTCACCGGCTTCATCGGCAAATATGCCTGCGATCTCGGTGTCGTAACCGGCCGCAGCGACCTCCTCGGTCTCTACCGCTTCCGTGACGATGGTGTCGCTGTCGCTGAGCGTCTCGTCTATTTCGAATTCGCCGACTTCCAAACCTTCGGTGGGCACCTCGGGCTCCGAAGCCTCCTCCAGCAGCAGCGCAATTCGCTCGCGCAAAGACTCATGGTCAGGTAATTCGCCCGGCTGATTGATCTGCACAACCAGTTCCTCAATCGCCGTGGCTGTATCTTCCAGAACCCCGATGGCGGCTACCGGAATTCTCTGTCCGGAATTGAACCGCTCGCTGACAAAATGATCCAGCGGCTCGGCAAGCGCAACGATGGGGTCAACTGAAGCCATGTTGGCGCTGCCGTGCAAAGTGTGCATGGCACGACGAACATCGTCATTCAGGGCGTACGGAGCTTCCCGTTCCTCGCAAGCTTCGGCATAGGCGCGCAGGGTTTGCAGATGACTGGCGGTTTCCTTGGTGAAAATTTCCAGCAGTGCTGCATCCATCTGGATTGCGGGTTCCAGAATCTCTGGCGCCTGCCCCTCGGTAGCCGCCGATGCTTCGACTTCCTCAGGCGCCGTCGCCTGGTCCTCGGAGAGCGCCTCCACAAGCTCGGTGGTCTCGCTGGGAGTGGCCTCCGCCAGCTCCCATGCCGCGCTCATCAGCGCATCGATGTCGTGGTCCGGCTCGGTGCCAACCTCCAGTTGCTCAATAAGCTCCGGGACAACAGTCGCGGCTGCCTCCAGGGTTTGAACCACGTCATCGCTGAGCTTGACCGTGCCGTCGATCAGGCGATTGATCAGGTTTTCCTGGGACCAGCCGAATTCGCCGATCAACTGTGCACCCACCATGCGGCCGCTGCCCTTCAGAGTATGGAAAGAGCGCCGCAGCGTGTGCAGCGCCTCCTGGTCAGCGGGATTACTCTTCCAGCGCCGGAACTGGTCACGAATGGCGTCGCTTTCTTCCTTGGCTTCCTCTATGAACAGTTCCAGGAACTCGGGATCAGAACGCTCGGTCTCCTCGAATACCGGGTAGCGGGTTGTCTCCGGGCGCACCACCTGGGTCGGTGCGAATCCGACTTTGGTGGTGCTGACATGCTGATCGGTGCGCGACCCGCCCTCATAAATCTGGGTGACGCTGACCGTGTCTTCTTCCGGTGGCTCGAAATCGGGCAGCGTGTCTGCACGCCGCAGGGCTTTCATGTTCGTCTCTGCGTTATCCAGCATGTACCAGGGGTCAGCGCGCCCGGCCCTGATGGTCTCCATGTAGTACTCGAGGCTGACTATGGCGTCAGCGATCCGGTCCACCTGTTTTGAGGAAGGCGCTTTGCCGGCAAACCGGATGTGATGCTGAACGTAATCACCGATACGCTCTACCAGGTCGCTGACACGCTCTTTCTCCAGCAATAGCATTGCTGCCCGAATGCCACGCATCAGTTTTGCGACCGGCTCAAGCGTATTACTGTCTTCGGGATGGCTGACGTAGTTAACGATCGCTTCCTTGACCTTGGCCAGGTTGACCATGCACTCGCCAATCACCGCCTCGGCGACCGCACGAAAGTCCACGTCCTCGTCGTCGCCTGCAGCGGGCTGCGGTTCGCGTGAGGGATCAACGAGGCGCACCAGTTCCTTGTCCAGGTGGTCTTCCAGGTGCAGCAAGGTCGCCGCAATGTCCATCAAAGGTGACTCGAGGTCTGCCGGTGGCGAGGCGACGATCTCTCCCAGCCGGGAATTTTCGCGCTCCACGTCCCGGCGTAAATGCCCCAGACCCAGCATGCCCAGTGTGTCACCGATTTTCTTGAGCAGGGTGCGCTGTTGCTCCAGCGCTTGTGCTTCCTTGTCACCCAGCCGCAGGAATATATCCAGACCATCCTTGACCTGACCGAGGTCGTCCTTGATCGCCGCTCCCACTGTGCGCATCAGGTCAGGGCTCGGACCCGCCAAGCCAACGCGTTCCCGGTCAACCTCATCGTCGCTGGGCAATAGTTTTTCGAGATCGAAGGCGCGCTTGACTTCCCTGACCCGGCGTCCGCCTTTGCGGGCGCGACCGATGTAATAAAGAACATTGTTGACCAGTTCGTCCGGCGGCGCAGCTGCCAACGCTGCTTCACCTTCATCGATGACACGCTTGATCTGGCGATCGACCTGGCCGAGCAGTCGTTTGACCGAGGCGCCGGCCTCCAGGCCGTCTTCCCGCAGAGCTTCCAGCAGGGCACTCACCACCCGCCACAATCGGTGCACCGAGGGCTCGGCCGACGCTTCCTCAAACTCGATGCTTATCGCCAACAGAACTTTGATCTGGTCAGCCGGTGCGTTGCCTGTAATCCAACCCAGTAAAGCTGCCTGGAAACGCGGCCGGAGTTCCCGGCTCAGCTCAACCAAGGGTCGCGACTCGGCTTTGCGGGTCAGCACTTCCGGTGGCGGGCTGCTGCGACTCAGGTTATGCAGGAAAAGAGTATTTTCATTCAGCAGCCTGGCGCCCCGAACGCTGCGCAGGTCGTTTAGCAGGGGCAAGAGCACAATCGGTATATCCCGCGCCCCCCCAATCAGTCGTTCCAGATAGGTCGGCAGCTGCACCAGGGCACGGCTCAGTACCTCCAGCGCATCGCCGCGTGGTCGCGCCTGCGAGCTGCCGAGGAACTCACAGACTCTTTGCATTTCATCGGCAAGCTGAGCGGCACCGTAAAGCTCGACCACATTCAGCACACCCCGCACCTGGTGCAGAACGTTGCCGCATTCCATCAGGGCGTCGACGTTGTCAGGGCGCTCCAGATAGGCTTCCAGACGCTTCTGCGCTTCCTCGATGGTGCGCGCCAGCTCACGACCCACATCGCCCATGGATTCCATGGCGACCTGCTGCATGTCGCTGGGCCTTGCTTCTGCCGGCTTCATGGCGGGCTCTCGATCAAGCTATGCGTGCCCGGCGGGGTTCGGCGTCCTCGTCCGAATCACCTTCGGCCGGCGTCATTGGCTGCGCGCCCGGCAAGGTAAATCCGGCGACCGAGGTGCGTAGTTCGGCGGCGAGCGTGGCCAGCCTGCCGATGGAATTGGAAGCTGCACTGGTGGCTTCTGCGGTCTGGGCAGAGATTTCGCGCAGCACGCCCATGGTACGGGTCACATCGGAAGCTGCGGTTGATTGCTGGCGGGCCGTACCGGAAATGTTTTGCACCAGAATTGCGATCTGGTTCGATACCTGTTCGATTTCGTCCAGCGATGCCCCGGCATTCTCGGCCAGCATGGCGCCGCTGACGACATCCGTGGTGCTGCGTTCCATGGATACCACCGCCTCCTTGGTGTCGTTCTGAATCGTTTTCACCAGAACCTCGATCTGGCGAGTCGCGTTACCGGCCCGCTCCGCCAGTCTTTGCACCTCGTCGGCCACCACCGCGAACCCGCGTCCCGCCTCTCCCGCCATGGATGCCTGGATGGACGCATTGAGTGCCAGGATATTGGTTTGCTCGGCCAGATCATTGATGAGTTCAACGATGTTGCCGATTTCCTGAGAGCTTTCGCCGAGGCGCTTGATACGTTTCGAAGTATCCTGAATGGTTTCGCGAATCGCGTTCATGCCATCGATTGTGCGCCGCACGGCGTCCGCGCCTTTGTGCGCCACATCGACCGAGTGACGCGCGACATCCGCGGAGCGATCGGCGTTCCCGGACACCTCCTCGATGGAGACGGCAATGCTGGTGATGGCTTCGGTGGCCGCAAATATCTGGTTCGACTGGTCGTCACTGGCCTTGGCCAGATGGCGTGCGGTTGCTTCTGTCTGTCGGGCCGCAGCCTCCACCTGGCTGGCAGTGCTGTCTATGGTGGTTACCAACTCGCGCAAAGCCTCGATGGCATAGTTGATTGAGTCCGCAATAGCGCCGGTAATATCCTCGGTCACCGTGGCCTGGACTGTCAGATCGCCATCGGCGAGCGATCCGAGTTCGTCAAGCAGACGCAGAATGGCCTGCTGACTCTTCTCGGCGTCCGACTGCGCGGCGAGGCGCCTGCGCATGGCGGTGCGATGCCGGTGAACAATGAATGCCAGGGCCAGCATGCTCAGCGCTATCGGCACCAGCGGCATCCAGGCCTTTATGGCGCCGCCGGCACTGAAATCAAAACCACTGACCATCAGCATCAGGACCACCGCTGCCGCCAGCAGAATCACCTGCACAATTGCCAGCATGGTTACCATTCCGCTTTGGTTTGTTTCATCAGCCATCGTTAAATTCCTGCCTGTCTCAATACCCGCTTACTCAGGCGGCCATGTCTGCGAATTCCGCACTCTCCACCAGTTTCACCAGGCTAATAACCGGCCAGGCTTCCCGACTGCGTCGGTACTGTCCCAGCACGAACTGCGCCAGCTGCTCCGCCACGCCTTCCGCATGGGGCTGGAACTCCTCAGCAGCGAAGCGCCGGAAACCCATAATTTCATCAACCAGGATAGCCGCCGGCAATTCCCGGTGGTTGACGATTACGAGTCGGCACGATCGGTTGGCGCGAGTCTCGTCGAGTCCCCGAAACCCCTGCAAATCCACCACCGGCACCAAGCGCCCACGCACGTTGGTAATGCCGCGCACCCAGGCCCGGGCGCCGGGGACACGAGTGGTGGACGGGAACTCCATCACTTCGCGCACTTCCTCCCGCGGCACCAGCAGCAACTGCTCGCCGCTGCGCAGAGCTACACCGACAAAATCACCGCTGCCTGAAGCAACGGCTTGACCAGCATGGGCCCCCTGGCTGCGGCGTTCGAGTTCCCTGAGCAGTTCGAATGGCTGCTCCCGGAGACTGCGTAACTCTATGCCCGCATTCATTGACGTCAGCTTCCCAGCGCCGCGCGCGCGCAATTTACCAGCTTGTTTTCCGTCACGGGTTTGACCAGGTACTCGACCGCACCCTGACGCATGCCCCAGATACGGTCGGTCTCCAGGCCCTTGGTGGTAACGATGATAACGGGAATATCCGAAGTCTCCGGGCTTCGAGCCAGCTCACGGGTAGCCTGAAAACCGTTGACCCCGGGCATCACCACATCCATAAGAATGACGTCGGGCCGCAGATCCCGGGCTTTGGCGATACCGCTGGTGCCGTCTTCGGCCACGGCTGTTTCAAAGCCGTTCTTTTCCAGCGCCGTCTTCATCACGTGCACTTCTGTGGGAGAGTCGTCAATGATCAGTACCAATGCCATAAGCGGGTGCCTCCGCTGAGAATCATCAATTCATGCGCCAATATGTCGCTCGATTGCGCCCAGCAATTCCTCTTTGGTGAAGGGCTTGGTGAGATATTGTTCGGACCCAACTATCCTGCCCCGGGCACGATCAAACAATCCGTCTTTGCTGGACAACATCACTACGGGTGTCTCGCGGAAGGTGCGGTTGTGTTTTATCAGGGAGCAGGTCTGATAGCCGTCCAGTCGCGGCATCATGATGTCGATGAAAACAATGTCGGGATGGTGGTCGGCAATCTTGGACAGCGCATCGAAGCCATCGGTCGCCGTAAAGACTTCACAGCCTTCTTTGCTGAGCAGCGTCTCGGCGGTCCGCCGGATCGTCTTGCTGTCGTCGATAACCAGAACCTTGAGGCCATCGAGACCAGCCGCGGGTCTCTCGCTCAGCTCTGCCACAAAACACCTCCATGATTCGGAATGTTGCGCCGGCATGCGCGTACCGGGACCATCGCAATGCCTGTAAAACCGTTGCAAAATCTGGCAATCCTGTGACTTTTAACACATCGGGCAGGACGCCGCCACGCGGCCTGTCACAGACGCCACCTGGCAAGTATGCTGATGGCAGACTGGGGCCGCGGTACATCGAGTATAGTTAGCCCCGGTGCCATGATCTGACGGGGATTTTAACGTATGCGAGTGTTTTGGGAGGCCGGCCTGCGGGCGCAAACCCTGTATGGCAGATAAAACCACCAACCTGGGCGTGGTAATGGATCCCATTGCCGCTATCAAACCCTACAAGGATTCAACCTTTGCCATGTTGCTGGCAGCCCAGGCCCGTGGCTGGCGCCTGCATTACATGGAACTCGGCGATATCTGGCTGCATGACGGTGTGGCACACGGCAGTATGCGCCCATTGAAGGTTGCCGATGGCCGCGACGATTTCTACGAATTGGGCCAGGCAAAGCGCCAACCCCTGGCAGAACTGGATGCCATTTTGATGCGCAAAGACCCGCCTTTCGACATGGAATACGTGCTCAGCACCTATGTCCTGCAACGCGCCCAGGAAGCCGGCACCCTGGTTGTCAATGCGCCGCGCGCCCTGCGCGAAGTCAATGAAAAAGCTTACGTGGCATGGTTTGCCGACCTGTGTCCGGCGACGGTCATAACCCGCAGCAAATCGGTTATCCGGGAGTTCCTGGCGGAACACCAGAAAATTGTTGTCAAACCCATGGACGGCATGGGTGGCAAGTCGATCTTCGTGGTGTCCGCGGGTGACCCCAACGCCAACGTAATTCTGGAAACTATTACGGCTGACGGCCGGCGATTTGCCACCGCCCAGGCCTTTGTGCCCGAGATCGTGGAGAGTGGCGATACCCGCATCCTGTTGATTGCCGGCGAAGCAGTACCCTACGGGCTTGCTCGCATCCCACCGGGCGACGATCACCGCGGCAACCTGGCAGTAGGCGGTACCGCCGAGGGCCGGGAACTGGACGATAATGACCTGGGCATCTGCGCTGCTGTTGGCCCGGTACTTCGCGATCTGGGTGTGAGCTTCGCCGGCATCGATGTGATCGGCGGCAAGCTGACTGAAATCAACGTAACCAGCCCCACCGGAATCCGCGAGCTGGACCAGCTGTTTTCCCTGGATATCGCCGGCATGCTGATGGAAAACATAGCTGCGCAGCTGGCCGTGGCGGCAGCCTAAACCCGATTCACCAGCGGTATAATGAGCGCATGAGCATGCGCAGTTTGCAGACGTGAGCGTTTATTCCGGCCCGGCCGACAACAGTGCCGACAGGCTCGTGTCAACGCTGTTCGTTGCCACCCTCGCCCATGGCCTGATCATACTGGGGGTCAGTTTTTCCTTTCTGGCACCGCAATCGCAACCCCAGGGCAACAGCCTGGAGGTCGTCATGGTCCAGGGTGCCGTCGCCGAAGTTGACCCCGAGGACCCCGAGTACCTGGCGCAGCAAAACCAGCTTGGAGCAGGCAGCGAGCGCGAGCAGGAACGGCCGGCCAGCGCCCCGGCCAACACCCGAAACCTGCAGAACGAAGGCCGGCTGGACGGCGACGCGCTGGAAACCCAACAGGCCGGCCAGGAAGCCAGGCCGGTGGAACGGCTGGTGACGCGTTCGGCGGCCGACACGGCTTTGCAAAGCGTGCCGTGGGCCGTCAGCGATCCTTCGCGACGGCTCAGCACCGCCCGCCTGATGCTTGCCAGTGAAGACAGCGCCGCTGCACTGGATGAAGTGCGCCGCGCCCTGCGCGCCGAAGGCAAAAACCCTGACGAAGACATCATCACCGTCAATGCCCGTGCAAGTCAGTTCGCCGCCTACCTGACGTACTGGCGATCCCATATCGAAGAAGTCGGCACCTTGAACTTCCCCGATGATGTCAGACGGGCCGGGCTTTCCGGCAATCCGGTGCTGGAAGTGGCCATCAACGCCGACGGCTCCATCCGGGAAATCAGGGTGCTGCGCTCGTCCCGGGAACGCCTGCTGGACCAGGCCGCGCTCCGCATCCTGCGAATTGCGGCGCCGTTCGATCCCTTCCCCGAGGAGATCCGCAAGGATTATGACGTGCTGCGGTTTGTTTACGAATGGCAGTTCCTCAGCGGCGACGAACCCCGATCACGCGGCCGGGTCACCATGCCGGTGGACGGCTGAACGACCCGACCCAGCTTGAGGGCTGGCGCCGCGGCCCTGATAATGGACAGCATGGATAGCAACGAGACTTATCTCAATAACCACTTCCTGATTGCCATGCCGGGGCTGGGCGACCCCAACTTTTATCATTCCGTCACTTTTGTTTGCCGGCATGATGAGGAAGGCGCGATGGGGATCGTGATCAATCGGCCCCTGGACCTGACTCTGGCGGACGTTTTCAATCAAATGGCGCTGCCGGCCAGCGAAAAAGACATTGGCGCCCGGACCGTCATGGCAGGGGGACCGGTGCAACGCGAGCGCGGATTTGTCATCCATGAGCGGGGCCAGACTTTTGAGTCCAGCCTGGACATATCTCCGAAGCTGGCCGTCACGACCTCCCGCGACATACTGGAAGCCATCGCCAACGGTCGCGGACCCGAACGCATCCTGGTGGCTCTGGGTTATGCCGGCTGGGAAGGGGGCCAACTGGACCGGGAGCTTGCGAATAATGCCTGGTTGTCGGTGCCCTGTGAGGAAGACATTTTGTTCAGCACCCCTTTCGATCAGCGCTGGACAGCTGCCGCAAGGCTGCTGGGAGTTGATATTGAACAGCTCAGTCATCCTGCCGGCCACGCCTGAAGTGGCACAAGTGGCCTCGAAAAGTCATTCCCCGGATCCTGCAGCAACGTTAATGGGCATCGATTTCGGTTTCCGCCGCATTGGCGTCGCGGTAGGTAGCCTGCTGTCGGGTCGCGCCCAGCCGGTCGCCAGCGTCGATCATCGCAATGGCGAACCGGACTGGCAGGCGATCGAGGGGCTGCTGGCGGAATGGCGCCCGGCGTTGCTTATCGTCGGCCTGCCGGGCACGCTGGAGGGGCACGAGACCACGATGAGCACAGCCGCGCGTCAGTTCGCGGATACTGCCGGCGCGCGCTTCCAGCTCCCGGTGGCCATGGTGGACGAGCAACTCAGTTCCGCAGCAGCTCATGACGCCTTGCGCGAGGAACGGCTGCAGGGCCGCAGAAAGCGACGCGTAAAAAAGACGGATATCGACCCGGTGGCTGCCCGGCTCATTCTCGAAACCTGGATCAACGAGCACAGTAGCGGATCCGGTACAGGCTCATGAACAGCTCGAAGCAGCTTGCCCTGGGCCATTTTCTGAGCCTCGACAGCCTGTCGCGGCAGCAACTGCTGGCCTTGCTGGACAGCGCCGGGCAATTCATTGCCGGGCCCGGGGAGAACCCGGTGCGTGGCCAGGATCTCGCGGGGCGTACGGTCGCCAACCTGTTCTTCGAGCCCAGTACCCGCACCCGCGCCTCGTTTGAACTGGCGGCCCGCAGACTGGGAGCGGACCTGCTTAATTTCGATGTTTCAGTGTCTTCACGCAGCAAGGGCGAGACCGATCAGGACACGTTGCAGACCCTGGCCGCAATGGGTGTGTCCATTTTCGTGCTCCGCACCGGTGTTGCCGGTCTTCCGGCCGCCCTCGCCGGCGGTCTCGACAATCACTGCGCACTGATCAACGCAGGCGAAGCGGAAGTTTCCCATCCCAGCCAGGGTCTGCTGGATCTGTTCACAATTCGTCAACACAAACCCGATCTGCAAGAGCTGCGTGTTGCCATTGTGGGTGATATCGCTCACTCGCGCGTGGCACGCTCTGCGATCCGCGGACTCAACGTGCTGGGCGTTGCTGAAATACGGCTGATCGCGCCACCCGCATTTCAACCGGACGCGGCGGAAATGCCCGGCTGTTCAATCACCACTGACCTCGATGCCGGTCTTGCGGGGGTGGATATCGTGATGGCCCTGCGCATCCAGCGCGAGCGCATGGCGCTGGCCGAACTGCCGGATACCAGGGATTACTTTGCGCGCTTCGGGTTGTCTGAGAGCCGCTTGCAACGCACCGCTCCAAATGCCCTGGTCATGCACCCTGGCCCTATGAATCGGGGCGTGGAAATCGAAGACGCAGTCGCCGACGGGCCACGCTCGCTGGTCCGCGAACAGGTACGAAATGGCGTTGCCGTGCGCATGGCATTGCTGGCAGCGGTGGCCCGTGGCCTGGCGGATCACCGCCCATGACGGCACCCGATCGCAGCCACCGAAACACCATATTTCTGGAGCAGGCCCGGGTACTGAAGCAGACCGCCTATCCCGAGCGCCAGTTTGTCATGCGGTTACAAGCGCCCGAATGCGCCCGGCACGCGGCAGCAGGGAGCTTTGCCCATGTGACCTGTGATCCCGCCGTGCCCATGCGCCGGCCCTTGTCCATCATGCGCGCCGACCCCGAAGCTGGCTGGATCGAGTTCCTCTACAAGATTGTTGGCGACGGCCTGCGGCACCTGGCG
>JBFIQI010000032.1:0-19258 GCA_041609715.1 Gammaproteobacteria bacterium | reverse complement strand
TACGCGCCAATCAGCGGCTGAACCATGCTCTGAAGCTTCTAGAGACCGAACCGGATTTCTCCGTCGATGAATCGTTTCGCTTTGATCGTGACGGCGTGCCCTGGCCGGCAGATACCGGGGAACTTGATGAACTGTGGCGAAAAATCGTCAAGAACGACAGCTTGTCGCTGGTGATGACAGACAAGAGCTGGGAAGAAGCTCGCGAATTGTTGACCAAGAGATACGAACGGGTCGCCCGACGCCTCGAGCAAATCACCGATGACGACATATTCGAAACTTTCATGAATGCCTACGCCAATACCCTGGACCCGCATTCAAACTACTATTCGCCGCGCAATAGTGAAGAATTTCGTATTCAGATGAGCCTGTCTTATGAAGGGATCGGCGCATCACTGCAAACTGAAGACGATTACGTAAAGGTCATGAACATCATCCCGGGCGGTCCGGCAGCGGCCAAGGGTGATCCGCAACCCAATGATCGCATCATTGGCGTGGGCCAGGGGGAAGATGGCGAGATCGTCGACGTGATCGGCTGGCGCCTCGACGATGTCGTGCAGCTGATTCGCGGGCCTGGTGGCACCGTAGTGAAACTACAGCTGCTGCCGCAGGGCGCCGCTCCTGGTGACAAAGGCAAAGTCGTTGCCCTCACCCGCGGCAAGATCAAGCTGGAACAGCAGGCTGCGCGCAGCGAGGTAATTCAGATACAGGACGGTAGCGAGGAACTGCGCGTTGGCGTAATCACGATCCCGAGCTTTTATCGGGATTTTGAGGCGTATGCCCGCGGTGACAAAGATTATCGCAGTACCACCACAGACGTTCGCAAACTCATCGACGAGCTGAGGGCTGATGAGGGCATAGACGGGCTGATCATTGATCTGCGCAATAACGGTGGCGGCAATCTGAGCGAGGCCACCGCACTGACCGGGCTGTTCATTGAAGAAGGACCCCTGGTGCAACTGCGTGATGGCAGCGGCCAGATCGAGATATTGAATGACCCGAGCCCGGATCTCGCCTATGACGGGCCGCTGGCGGTGCTGGTCAATCGCATCAGCGCATCAGCATCGGAAATTTTCGCGGGCGCCATCCAGGATTATCAACGCGGCCTGGTGATCGGACAGCAGACCTTCGGCAAGGGTACCTTCCAGATCCTGTACAACCTGGATCGCAGCGTTCTTTTCGGCCGCTTTGCGCGTCGCTCGGGTCCGGGGCTGGGCCAATTGACGTATACGGCAGGCAAGTATTACCGAGTTTCCGGCGAGAGCACCCAGCACCGCGGAGTGCAGCCGGATATCGAGCTGCCTTCAGCCATCAGCAGCGCCGATGTAGGCGAAAGTACCGAAGCGTCGGCCCTGCCCTGGGATCGCATACAGCCGACCCGCTACAAGGCTGCCAATCCCATGGACGATGTCCTGGACAAGCTGGCCAAACGACACCTGGAGCGCTCGTCTGGCAATCCCGACTACCAGTACTTGCTCGCGGGCATTGACGCTTACTCCGCCCGGCGCGATCGCAAGACGGTCTCGCTCAATCTGGAAAAGCGCATGGCCGAGCAGGAATCGGAACGCCATGGCCAGTTGGCTCGCTACAATGCCCGAAGGCAGGCGCTGGGGCTGGACCCCGTTGAATCTCTGGACGACCGCGATGAAGACGACGAGCCGGATCCTCAGCTGGATGCGGCCGCGTCCATTCTGGCCGACGTCGTGGCGCGCAATCGGATGGCGGGCAACCAGCCAATCGCCGTTTACAATCGGTCCTGAGTCCAAATCAGCCGCCTGGCCCGATAATTCCAAGTAACATCGACGACGGGTGGCCAAGGGCCTTGCCAGACAGCCATATAGTGTTATACTTAACTATAACACTAACATAGTAGCAGGCGGCCTGACCCCGCCCGACGCTGCGATAGCGGAACTCCCTGGGAGGACCGCTTTCTACCAATGAGGGGATTTGCCGTTACGGCAATGATGATGGGGCTAATACGATGCAAGAAGCGTTGAGGATGCGATTACCCCTGGCGATCGTGTTGGCGACAGCACTGATGCTGGCCGCCTGCGGCCAGGGCCCGCGTGGCAATGGCGACGATGACAGCGAGGATAAGGACAAAGAGGACGCACCGGTACCGGTAGAGATTGCGCTGGTCGCCAGGGGGGATGTCGTAGCCGAGTATGCCGGCACCGCCTCGATAGAGGCGGAGCAGGAGGCTCAGGTGGTGGCCAAGGTAGGCGGTGAGGTCGTGGCATTGGAGGCCGAGGAAGGCGATAAGGTGAAAGCTGGCGAAGTGCTGGCGCGCCTCGATGGTGACCGTCTGCGGCTGGAACTGGAACGCGCCCGGGCCAACCTGCGCAAGCTTGAGCAGGACTATCAACGCAACGTGGATCTCTACCAGAAAGGCCTGGTGAGTTCCGGTGCCTACGAAAACATGAAATACGATCTGGCGGCATTGCGCTCCGCCTATGAACTGGCCCAGCTGGAACTGAGTTACACCGAGATTCGTGCGCCCATTGATGGGGTGATCGCCGAGCGACAGATCAAGCTTGGAAATACCATCACAGCCAACTCGCCAGTTTACAAAATCACTGATTTGGATCCCCTGCTCGCCTACCTGTATGTCCCCGAGAGGGATTTCCGCAAACTCGCGCCAGGGCAGCGCGCGCGCGTGGAAGTCGATGCCCTGCCAGGGCAGCGGTTCGAGGCCCGGATCGCCCGGGTAAGCCCGGTAATTGATCCGGATAGCGGTACCTTCAAGGTAACGGTGGAAGTTGACGACGATTCCGGCGCTTTGAAGCCGGGGATGTTTGGCCGCTTCAACATTGAGTACGACCGCCGAACCGATACCGTGCTCATACCCCGTGCCGCGATGCTGCGCGACGACGATCAGGCATCGGTTTTCGTTATTGAAGAAGGGGTTGCCAGGCGCCGCAGCGTTACCACGGGATACGGCAGCGGCAACCAACTGGAAATCCTGAGTGGTCTTGATGTGGGAGAAGAAATCGTCATCGTGGGCCAGGCCGGTTTGAATGACGGAAATTCGGTTCGAGTGGTGAATCGTCCCGATGCGACGCCGCAGACGCCGGAGCCCGTCTCCTCCAACACCACGCTGGCCGCCGACGCCTCAGGCGCGTGATCAAGCCGTCCGGCTGCGGTGCACTGACATGCGACTGATCGACGTTGCTACCCGTCGGCGAGTCACGATCCTCATGTTTACCGTGGCAATCATGCTGTTCGGCATGGTTTCGCTGACGCGCTTAAAAGTGAATTTGCTGCCGGAGCTTTCCTACCCGACCCTGACGATCCGCACAGAATTAACCGGCGCGGCCCCACTCGAAGTGGAGAACCTGATCAGCAAGCCGATTGAGGAAGCAGTTGGCGTGGTCAAAAACGTGCGCCAGGTCCGCTCGGTCTCGCGAACCGGCCAGTCAGACGTCATCCTCGAGTTTATCTGGGGCACCGACATGGATCTCGCCGCAGTGGACGTGCGGGAAAAGCTGGGTATTCGTCAACTTCCTCTGGAGGCTGGTCGTCCCATCATCCTGAGGTTCGATCCGGGCAATGAGCCCATCATGCGGCTCGCGCTGGTGGAAAGTGCCGACGGCGCGGATGATCTGGAGACCCGGCTGAAGCGGCTGCGCCGCTACGCTGAGGAACGCCTCAAAACCAGGCTCGAAGCGGTCGAGGGTATAGCAGCAGTAAAAGTAAGCGGCGGCCTCGAAGATGAAATCCAGGTACTGGTGGATCAGCGCAAGCTGGCCCAGCTGAACCTGTCCGTGCAGGATGTCGCCGCCAGAATTCGCGCCGAAAACGTCAATTTGGCTGGCGGGCGCCTGGAACAGGGACTGCAAAGATTCCTGGTGCGCACCTTGAACGAGTTCACTTCGGTCAGCGATATCGCCGATACCATTATTGCCACCAACGAAGGGCGGCCGCTGTTTCTCCGCGACATTGCCACAGTGACTCGGGGCTACAAGGAACGTGAAGCCATCACCCGGGTTGATGGGCGCGAGTCCATCGAACTCGCGATATACAAGGAAGGCGATGCCAATACCGTGCAAGTTGCAACACGGACCGAGCGCATGCTGAAAAACGTGCGCGAGGAATTGCCCACCGGACAGGAACTGCGCACGGTTTACGATCAGTCGTCATTCATTGGTCAGGCCATTGCACAAGTGCGCAATGCGGCGCTGATTGGTGGCCTGCTGGCAATCCTGGTGTTGTACCTGTTTCTGCGTGATGCCCGCCCGACTTTCATTATCGGGATTGCCATTCCGGTATCAGTCATCGGCACATTCCTGATGATGTACGCCAGCGACATCACCCTCAATATCATGTCGCTGGGCGGTGTGGCCCTGGCCGTTGGATTGCTGGTGGACAACGCAATCGTTGTTCTGGAGAACATCAGCCGGCACCGGGAACAGGGCCGACATATCCGTGACGCCGCGCGCATAGGCGCGTCGGAAGTCGCCACGGCGGTTACCGCCTCGACCCTGACGACGGTGGCGGTGTTTTTCCCCATGGTATTCGTTAGCGGAGTCGCCGGACAGCTGTTTCGTGACCAGGCCCTTACGGTGAGTTTCGCCCTGCTCTTCTCGCTACTGGTGGCGCTGACGCTGATTCCGATGCTGGCTGCCCTGGGCGCCGGTCATCGTTTTCGCGATGCCGAGGAGCCAGGCGCGCCCAACCGTTTTACGCGCGCGATCGCGTCCCTGTACCGGGTTATCGGGGGCGTAGCCGGGTTGCTGGCCAGGTCCCTGCATTGGCTGCTAAGCCCCCTGGTGGTTGTTATCAATCGCGGTCTGTACGGGTCCCTGTCACGCGTCTACCCCCGCGTGCTGGTCTGGTCGCTCGGCCACCGTCTGCTGGTTATCGCAGTTGCAGCCAGCGTTTTTGTTGGCAGCATGATGCTGGTTCCCCGATTGGGCACCGAACTCATACCGCAACTGGCCCAGGGGGAATTCTCCGTAGCACTCCGGCTGGCTCCCGGAGCGCCGCTGGCCGAAACCGATCGCGTGGTCCAGGCCGCGCAGCAGGCCGCCAGCAGCAATAACTCGGTGGCCATGACCAATTCCGTTGCCGGCACCGGTAACCGCCTTGATGCCGACCCGGTGGATGCTGGCGAGCATACCGGCAGCCTGAATGTCGTGCTGACCAGGGATGCGGGCCGCGATGCCGAGGCCAAGGTCATGCGTGACATGCGCGCCACCCTCAAGGCCCTGCCGGGCGTCGATTTCGATTTCAAGCGCCCGGCACTGTTCAGCTTCGATGCGCCTCTGGAAGTTGAGATTAGCGGTTTCGACCTGGAACGCATCAACCTGGTCAGCGAAGAACTGGTTGGACGCATGCAAGCTTCGGCACGCTTTGCCGACGTCCGCAGCAGCATTGAACCAGGTAATCCTGAAATCCAGATTGCCTTCAACCATGAGCGGGCCGCAAAACTCGGGCTGGCGGTTCGCGACATTGCCGACGAGGTAGTGGGCAACGTCCGCGGTAACGTCGCCACCCGCTATAGCTGGCGCGACCGCAAGATTGACGTCCTGGTCCGCTCTGTCGATACGCGGGCTTCCAGCGTTGAGGAAATTCGCCGCCTGATTGTGAATCCGGGCAGCGACCGGCCCGTCACCCTGGATGCGGTTGCCGACGTAACGGTTGCCATCGGGCCATCAGAAATTCGGCGCCTTGACCAGTCACGGGTTGCACTGGTCTCGGCCAATCTGAATTTCGGTGATCTTGGTTCCGCGGTTGTCGAACTGCAAAGTCTGATCGCGCAGATCCCGCGGCAAAGTGGTGTCAGCGTAACGGTATCCGGACAAAACGAAGAAATGAGCCGCTCGCTGCGCAGCATGCAATTCAGTTTGTTACTGGCCGTATTTCTGGTTTACCTGGTTATGGCGTCGCAATTTGAATCTCTCATCCATCCATTTGTAATTCTGTTCACAGTGCCCCTTGCGCTCGTGGGTGCAGTACTGGCCCTGTATCTGACTGGCAATACGATTAACGTGGTGGCCTTCATCGGCATTATTATGCTGGCCGGCATCGTGGTAAATAATGCCATCGTCCTGGTTGACCTGATCAATCAGCTCAGGGCCCAGGGAATGGAGAAAAGTACCGCAATAATCGAGGCCGGCAAGGTTCGGCTCAGACCCATTCTGATGACTACGCTCACTACCATTCTGGGCCTGTTACCTATGGCCATCGGTTTTGGCGAGGGTGCAGAAGTAAGAACGCCTATGGCAATCGCCGTAATCGGCGGATTGCTGGTGGCCACCTTTCTCACTCTGGTCGTTATTCCCGTCGTCTACCATCTGCTCGATCGAAAGACCTTCGCTGCCGAGCCTGCCGCGCCAAGCGAAGCCCTGGAAAGCGCGCCATGAAACATACCGAGATCTCCCTGCGGCGGCCGGTTTCCACGGTGATGGTTTTCCTGGGCCTGGCACTCATTGGGCTTATTGCTTCTCGCCTGCTGCCGCTGGAGAAATTTCCCGATATCGAATTTCCGGGCATCTTCGTACAGATTCCTTACCAGGGCGCCAGCCCCGAGGAGATTGAAACGCTCATTACGCGACCGGTCGAAGAGGCGCTGGCAACACTGTCTGGCATCGAACGCATGCAGTCGACCACCACCGACAGCCGGGCGCAGATATTCATGAATTTCGGCTGGGATTCCGACACCTCTGCTGCAGGTATCGACGCCCGCGCCAAGGTTGACGCGATCCGCGGCAATCTGCCCGCTGACCTGCGCCGTATCAATGTATTCACGGGCTCACTGGGGGATCAGCCGATTCTGGTCTTGCGACTTTCCAGCGGCCGCGACCTCTCCACCGCCTGGGACATGCTGGAGCGCAACGTGCGCCGCCGGCTGGAGCGCATCGATGGGGTCTCGAGAGTGAGCCTGGAAGGTGTGGAGCGCAGAGAAATAAGAATATTGCTCGATCCCGACCGCATTGCTGCCCACAATATCAATTTGCGGGAACTGCGCGAACTCCTGGAAAAAAGTAATTTCGCTGTCAGTGCGGGGCGTATAACGGAGGCCGGCAGGCGTCTTAACGTCAGGCCGCGCGGCGAATTCGAGAACATAGACCAGCTGCGAAATCTCCCGGTCGGGGTAGGCAATACCCGCTTGGGCGATATTGCCGACGTTGAGCTGCGCAGTGGCGAGCGCACCTACGGTCGTCATCTCGACCAGCGTTACGCCGTGGGTCTGGACGTTTTCAAGCAAACTGGCGCCAACATGGTAGAAGTCGCCAACCGCGTCATGGCCGAGGTGGAGAAGATTGGCGAACTCCCCGAAATGCAGGGCATCAGCATCTTTACCCTGGAAAACAGCGCGGACGGTGTTCGCGAGTCATTGCAGGATCTGGTCAATGCCGGTCTGATTGGCGCTGTGCTGGCGCTGATCGTCCTTTATCTCTTCCTGCGCCAGCTTGCGACAACCCTCATCGTGGTGCTGTCGGTACCTTTCTCGCTGCTCATCACCCTGGGCGCAATGTACTTCTCTGGCCTGAGCCTGAACATCCTGTCTCTGATGGGCCTGATGCTGGCTATCGGTATGCTGGTGGACAATGCCGTAGTGGTGACGGAAAGCATATTCCGTTATCGACAGATGTATCCTAATGAGCCTCGCAGGGCCGCGCTGGAGGGGGTCCACGAAGTCGGGCTCGCGGTGATTGCCGGCACCATCACTTCAATTGTGGTTTTCGTGCCCGTTATGTTCGGCGAAAAGACCCAGATAACTGTCTTCCTGGTGCATGTTGCCGTTACCATCGCTGTGGCGCTGGCGGCTTCACTGGTCATAGCCCAGACGCTGGTACCCATGCTCGCCAGCCGCATCCCCCCGCCACCAGCACCCAAGCAGGGCTCGTGGATGTCCCGTCTCAGCAACGCCTACGTAACTTGCCTGCGCTGGACCCTGGGACACCCGTGGTGGACTGCATTGCTGGTGGTCCTGATTCTTGCCAGCGTCGCAGTGCCCATCAAGTTTCTGGTCAAATTCGATACTTTCCCACAGGAAATGAGCCGCAGGCTTTTCATGCCCTACCACATTGAGGGCGTGCATCCCCTGGAGCAGGTCGAGGCTGCGGTCAACAAGATGGAGAACTACCTGTACGGGAACCAGGACAGACTTGATATCGTTTCGGTTTACAGCTATTTCGATACCGAGCGCGCGCAATCGACCATACTCCTGCATGACGGTGACGAGGCGACAATCCCGACCGAGGTGATCATTGAGCGTATCAAGGAAGAAATGCCCGAAATTATCATTGGCAAGCCCTCCTTTGAGTTTAATCAGCAGGGCGGAGGCGAAGGCTTCAGCCTGCAACTGGCCGGTGAATCCACCACAGAACTGACACGGCTCAGTGCCGATGTCATTCGCATGCTTGGTTCGCTGGATGGTCTTTACCAGTTGCGCTCCTCTGCAACGGCGGGCGATTGGGAGGTCCGGGTCAGAATCGATCGCCAGAGGGCACTGCAGGCCGGGCTCGACAGCACCACCATCGCCCAGGCTATCGGCGTCGCAATGCGCGGAGATAATTTGCGGGAATTTCGCGGTGAGGATGGCGAAATAGAGGTCCGCCTCGCATTTCGGGATTCAGAAAAGCAGACCTTGGAAGATCTACGCGCGGTGCCCCTGGGATTGGTCGCCGGCAGCCCCATCACTCTGGGTACCCTTGCTGACTTCGAGCTTAAAAAGGGCCCCCAGAGTATCAGGCGAATCGATCGGCAGACTGCGGTGCTGATCGAAGCCAACCTGGGTAAAGACACGTCAATGGATGAGCTGCGACCGCAAATCAAGTCGCTGATGGACCAGTACAATTTTCCACCCGGCTATAGCTGGAAATTCGGCTCGGGTTTCGAGCGTAACGACGATACCCAGAAAACCATGATGATCAACATATTGCTGGGCATCGCGCTGATATTTATCGTAATGGCGGCGCTTTTCGAGTCGGTGCTGTATCCGCTGTCAATTATCACTTCCATCGCATTCTCGGTGGTGGGAGTATTCTGGTTTTTCGGTATCACCGGCACTACTTTCTCGTTCATGGCCTCGATTGGGATCATGATCCTGATTGGCGTGGTGGTGAACAATGGCATCGTGCTGGTCGACCATATCAACAACCTGCGCCGCGACGGCGCGCCGCGCAACGAAGCCATCATTCAGTCGGGACAGGACCGGATTCGGCCCATACTCATGACTGTGGCCACCACAATTCTGGGCCTCACACCCCTTGCCGTCGGGGATACGCTTATTGGTGGCGATGGCCCACCCTACTTTCCGATGGCACGGGCGATTATCGGCGGATTGGCGTTTTCCACCATTACTTCGTTGTTATTGGTACCAACCGTTTACGTGTGGTTCGACGGCATGGCCAAGTGGTGGCGCAAGGTGCGGCGCACCGCACGCGCGCTCAGGGCCGCCTCGAAAGCATCCGCCTGAGCGCTTACTCGACCATCGCAGACAGGATATTCCAGTAGTCATCGGCCAGCACGTTTACGTCGATGATCAAGCCTGTCTGATTCGGATCCGCGCTGATTGCCGTATTGATTTTGGCTAAAGATGAAGCCAGCGGTACCGGATCGTTTTCGTTCTTGAACTCGGCCTCGGTACGCAACACGTCCGCGCGTGCCTTCAGTTTTTCGCCAAAATTACTTTGCGCCTGTAACTGATTGACCATGCCGGATATTTTCTCCATAAGGAATTCGCAATCCTGGCGCAGGCCGTAGTGCACTTCCGAAGGTCTCTGGCGCATGGCCTGACGGGCCATCTCGCAGAGCTTGTGTTCTGAGAAATGGATATAAAGATGCTGCGCCATGGCTACCAATGCGATATTTATGGCGCGCTTGCCCTTAAGACTGATACCGCGAAATTCCGGCCACTGTTCACTCTCAATTTTTACCCGGCGGCTGAACAGCTCTTCAATGCGGCCGCGAATTTCCGCCAGTTGCTTTTTCTCGGCATCCAGTCCCCGGCGCATCTTGCGGCGGTTGAAAAAATGCAGCATGCCTGCTTTTTCTGCTATCGCCTGCTCTTTTTCCTCGATAGCCGCCTTCAGGGCATCGGATTCGGCCTTGACCTTTACCACCTTGTCATTGGTCTGTGCCAGCCGCTTTTCACGGTCGCGATTGAACTCCATGATTTCGCGCTTGCGTTCCCGATCCACCTGTTGCTTCTTGAGTACCTCGCCAAAACGCTGCAGTTGCTGATGGCATTCATCCCAAAGTGCACGCAACTGGTAATAGACAATAACGTTATAGCCAGTCTCGGGCGAAGACAGTAACTTCTCCAGATCCTTCTTTTCTTCGGCAATGAGCGTGGTCTCGCGCTCTGCTTTTTTGACCTTGTCAAGCAGGGAATTTCTGTCGTCGCGCAGCCGGATAAATTCTTGTTTGAGTTCAACCCGGTTTTGAAAGACGTGCATGACGCGGCGGTATTCTTCCCGCTCACGTTTACTGAGTTTACGAACTTCGGGGACCGACTCGGCAACTTCTTCCGTCATCGCAACTTCCCGCATTGGGTAACGCCAGCCAACCGCATCTACTATGGGCGGCGGCCGCAGCCGATCGCCAGCTTGATTCTACTGGAAGACGGCCGCTTACAGCCAGAGCCGCTGCCGCCCGGAATCCAGGCCTCGGCCGCCGATTTGCTGAAATCATGGTGCCGATCGGCGCAGTATTCCAGCCACTTGTTGAGCATCATATTGCGCCGCCAGCGGCTCTGCAGTTCGCCTCCGACGCCCGCTGCGAAACGACGTAGCGCGGCATGCTGGTGAGCCTGTGAACAGGCCATCGCTTCCAGCTGCCCCGCATCGTGATACAAGCGCAGCACCAGGTCGGGGTCGGCCATAACCCCATTGGGGCTGTCCAGAAAATACGTCAGTCGCATGGTGGTGGTATAGCGAACCGCCTCCAAAACTTCCAGATACAATGGGAAATCACCCGGCGACTCAGAAACCATGCGGGTACCGGCATGCCGCAAGGCACCCAGATCCGGGAGCAGCCAGCGCAGGCGCACATAATTGCTTTCGTACAGCGCCATCAGGCCGCTGAAACTGCCCGGGCGCGCCGGGCGAGGCAAAACCATGAGACTGTCACCATGCATGGGCTCACTATAACACAGTGATTTCTCTGCGAAATGTGCGCAAACGCACGTTTTAAGTCATGCGCTCAATCTCCAGTTCGCTGAGAATTGTGCTGGCTATTTCTTCAATGGAAGAGCGGGTGGTATCGACATACTGGATGCCGTTACTCTGAAAGATTCTTTCCCCCGAGCGAACCTCGAAATCAACCTGCTGGGGCGAACTGTATTCGCTGTCCGGCCGGCGCTCGTTACGAATCTCGCAAAGGCGCTCCGGCTCGATTGTGAGCCCGAAAAGCTTGTGTCGGTGACGCCGCACTGCACGTGGTAAGCGATTGCCGTCCAGCTCTTCGCCGGTCAGGGGATAGTTGGCCGGAAATACACCATACTGCAGAGCAAGGTACAGACAGGTTGGTGTTTTTCCGGAACGTGAAACGCCCAACAGTATGACATCGGCATCCTCGTAAGCGGATGTGGAGGCGCCATCATCATTGGCCAGGGCAAAATTCATGGCATCGATGCGGCGAGTGTAGCTGGAATTGTCCGCCATGCCGTGGGCCTTGCCCGAGGTGTGGCTCGATTTGATGCCTATCTCGCGCTCAAGCGGTCCTATAAATGCATCAATGAAGTCGAGGAATAATCCGTCCGCAGAGCGTAGAATCTCGCGCAGTTCATCATGCACCAGGGTCGAGAAAACAATGGGACGAACGCCCTCCACTTTGGCTACCAGGTTGATTTGCGCGACCGCCTCCCGCGCCTTGTCAACGGTAGCGATAAATGGCACAGTTACTTGCCGGAATTTGACAGTGTCAAATTGTGTCAGCAGGCTGCGACCAAGGGTTTCCGCGGTAATTCCAGTCTGGTCAGAGATGAAAAACGCCGTTCGATGATTCATTGATTGCGGTACCCTGCCGACGGTTGTCCTGTAGTGCGCGATTCTCCACGTACACGCGAATAACACAAGGGGATTTTGTGAATCAATATGTGATTCCGTTCGCCGAACTGGGAATGCAGGATGTCGAATCGGTGGGCGGCAAGAACGCCTCCCTTGGTGAGTTACTGGGGAACCTGAAGCCCCTCGGAGTCAATGTTCCGGATGGTTTTGCCACAACTGCTGCTGCCTTCCGCGAGTTCCTGGATCATAATCAGCTGGCGGAGCGAATTGAAGCGCTGCTCGCCGATCTCGATATCGACGATGTCGAAGTCCTGGCCGAAACCGGCGCTGAAATTCGTGCCATGGTGCGCGGCGGCGAGCTTCCTGATGGCCTGCGCGCAGCCATCACCGAGCATTTCACGGCCATGCAGGAGTCCATCGGCGCAGATCTGTCGGTAGCGGTCCGCTCGTCAGCCACGGCCGAAGACCTGCCCGAAGCATCGTTTGCCGGTCAGCAGGAAACTTTTCTCAATATCCGCGGCCTGGATAGCGTCCTGGACGCCGTTAAGGATGTATTTGCGTCTTTGTACAACGATCGCGCCATAGCCTACCGGGTCCACCACAATTTCGTCCACGCTGACGTTGCTCTGTCAGCCGGCATTCAGCAGATGGTGCGCAGCGATACGGGTGCCAGCGGCGTCATGTTCACTCTCGACACAGAGACCGGCTTTCGGGATGTGGTTTTTATAACGGCCAGCTACGGGCTCGGCGAGACGGTCGTCCAGGGCGCCGTCAACCCGGATGAGTTCTATGTTTTCAAGCAAACGCTGGCCAGCGGCAGGCCGGCCGTGCTGCGACGTAATCTCGGCAGCAAGGCCATACAAATGGTGTATGCCGACAACAGCGAGCCTGGCTGTTCAGTGCAAACGGTCGAGGTTCCGACTGAATTGCGCGCGCGCTTTTGCCTTGACGACTCGGATGTGGAATCGCTGGCGCGCCAGGCGGTCGCCATTGAAAAGCTCTATGGCCGCCCTATGGACATCGAGTGGGGCCTGGACGGCCAAGACGGCAGACTTTATATCCTGCAGGCTCGCCCCGAAACGGTTCGCAGCCGTGGCGGGCAATTTCTCGAACGGTATCGCCTGAAGCAAACCGGTGGCGAAGTTATTCTAACCGGACGCAGCATAGGGCACCGGATCGGCAGCGGCACTGCACGGGTCATCGCGAACGCCGCCGAAATGCATCGAGTCAAAGATGGCGATGTGCTGGTCACGGATATGACCGACCCCGACTGGGAACCCATTATGAAGCGCGCCGCAGCAATCGTAACCAACCGCGGCGGTCGCACCTGTCACGCTGCCATTATCGCACGCGAACTCGGCATTCCTGCGGTTGTTGGTTGCAATGATGCGACCAGCCGTATTGCTGAAGGTGACGAAATAACCGTTTCCTGCGCTGAGGGGGATGAGGGCCAAATCTATCGTGGCGTGCTGGAGTTCGAGTGCGAGCAGCTGGAACTCGGCAAGATGCCGCAATTGCCGGTCAAAATTATGATGAACGTGGGCAACCCGGACCGGGCCTTCGATTTTGCGGGCTTGCCGCATCATGGGGTAGGTCTGGCACGCCTGGAATTCATCATCAACCGCATGATCGGTGTCCATCCCCGGGCGCTGCTGGATTACGAGAAGCTGGATGCACGCCTGCAAAACAGGATTGAACGACAAATGGCCGGTTACCCCGATCCGGTGTCATTTTTCAGGATGCGATTGGCCGAGGGCGTGGCCACGATTGCTGCGGCTTTTTACCCGGAGCCGGTCATCGTGCGGCTTTCGGATTTCAAATCCAACGAATATGCGAACCTGATTGGCGGCAAGCAATACGAACCCCATGAAGAAAATCCGATGCTGGGTTTTCGCGGGGCTTCGCGCTACATCGCCAGCAGTTTCCGTGAGTGCTTCGAACTTGAGTGCCAAGCGCTCAGGTACGTCAGGGAGGAAATGGGCTTGACCAACATCGAGGTCATGGTGCCCTTCGTGCGCACCACCCACGAGGCCCGGCAAGTGTGCGAATTGCTGGCCGCCAACGGCCTGCAACGCGGCCACAACGATTTGCGGGTCATCATGATGTGTGAGTTACCCTCCAACGCGCTGCTGGCCGAGGACTTTCTGGAGTATTTTGACGGATTCTCAATTGGATCCAACGACCTTACCCAGCTGACGCTCGGGCTGGATCGTGACTCCGGGCTGGTGGCCGAATTATTTGATGAGCGGGACCCTGCGGTGAAGGCCTTGCTGGCACGCGCCATTTCCGCCTGCAATGCTGCAGACAAGTACATCGGTATCTGCGGACAGGGCCCGTCGGACCACCCCGACCTGGCCCGCTGGTTATTGCAACAAGGGATCAGCAGCATTTCCCTGAACCCTGACACCGTCGTCGAGACCTGGGTGTTCCTGGGCAATCAAACTTCCGGAGAAACCTCAATATGACCAGTCTGGCCGGGAAAACAGTGTTGATAACGGGGGCCGCCAGCGGCCTTGGCCGCATGCTCGCCGACGAGGTAGCGGTCCGCGGTGCGCGCCCTTTGCTTGTCGACCTCAATGAGGAAGCGCTGGCGCGGGCACGCCAGGAGATACAGGCAAGCGGTCGCGATTGTGCGGTTTTTAAATGCGATTTGAGCAGCCGTGAGCAAATCGAGAAGCTGGCTGCGGCCGTGACCGCATCCGCAGGACATGTGGATGTTCTAATCAATAATGCAGGTATCGTTTCCGGCAAGACCCTGCTCGAAGCAGGCGCCGAGGATATCGAAAAGACCTTTGCCGTCAATACCCTGGCGCTGTTTCACATGACTCGCGCATTTCTGCCCGGCATGGTCGAGCGTGGTGACGGCCATATTGTCACGATCGCTTCTGCCGGAGGCATAGCCGGCACAGCGCGACTCGTGGATTACTGTGCCAGCAAGTTTGCCGCGATAGGCTTTGACGAGTCTCTGCGCCTGGAACTGAAGCGACTGCAGCAGCCGGTTCGTACCACCGTGGTCTGCCCCTACTACGTGGATACCGGCATGTTTGAAGGCGTCAAAACAAGATTTCCGCTGCTGCTGCCTAT
Source organism: Gammaproteobacteria bacterium (assembly GCA_041609715.1). Taxonomy (GTDB): domain Bacteria; phylum Pseudomonadota; class Gammaproteobacteria; order Steroidobacterales; family JABDLF01; genus JABDLF01. The sequence goes on along the minus strand of JBFIQI010000032.1, from coordinate 4,217 downwards.
ACTCAAACCCGCCAAGGTCGTGGCGCGCGTTATCAAGGCCATCGAACGAAACCGCGCTCGCGTCATCATGCCCTGGTTTGTGTACACGGTTTACCCGATGCGTCTGCTGCCAATCAGTTGGCAGGACGCGGTGCTCGGCTTCCTTGGCGTCAACCGCAGCATGGACGAGTTCAAGGGCCGGAAGTGATTTGCAGGAAAAGTCTATGGCTCAACCCGTCTGTCCCTCCTGCAACAAGCGTGGCATCGAACACATCGTGTCGACGCCGAGCTACGAAAAATCTCGTCGCGGAGAACCGTGGTTTTTCGTCGCCCATTGTGATGCCTGCGGGCATGTTTACAATGTATTCGCGCGCCATGTGATAGCCCAGGGCACCGGACCAACCCTGGTTGTGCCCGAACGCAAACGCTGATTTGATCCCAGGAGACTAAAGGCATGCCCTCTTTTGATGTTGTTTCAGAACTCGACAAGCACGAAGTGCAAAACGCGGTGGACCAGGCTGGCCGCGAATTGGCCAACCGATTCGATTTCAAGGGGATCGACGCCGGGTTCGAGCTCAAAGATGGCGCCGTCATTATGCACGCACCGAGTGATTTTCAACTCGGCCAGATGCGTCCCATACTGGACAACACGCTGACGCGCCGGGGCGTCGATATCAAGTGTATCGAGGCTGGCGAGCCCGAGATCGCGATTCACCAGGCGCGCCAGGTACTCAATCTTCGTGAAGGGCTAAGCACTCCGCTGGCCAAGCAGATGGTCAAACAGCTCAAGGGCAGCAAGCTCAAGGTGCAGGCGGCGATACAGGGCGATAAATTACGTGTCAGCGGCAAAAAGCGCGACGATTTGCAGTCGGCGATCGCGCTGCTCAAGGAAGGAGATTACGACCTGCCACTGCAGTTTGTGAACTTCCGGGATTGAGGCCATGAGAAGCGCACGGCGTTGCGTGCTCGTAAGCGCGTTGCTGTTGTCCGTGGTGATGGGTGGCTGTGCCGTCACGGCGATCAACAACTGCGCCGAGGCAGACTGGTACATGGTCGGCTTTGAAGATGGCACTGCGGGACGCCCGACTGACTATTTTGACACCCATAACGCGCATTGCGCCGGGACAACCGATCCCGATCAATTGGCCTGGCAGGCGGGCCACGAGGATGGCCTGACGCATTACTGCAGCGCAGCTGGCGGCATCGCCGAGGGCAGTCGCGGGCTGCCGAGATCGGGCGTATGCCCGACAGCGCTGGCAGCGGATTTCATCGAGGGCCATCGCCTTGGAAGGGAAATCTATTTGACCAGCGAGCGCATGCAAGCTATTGAACAGGAAATTCGCGCCCTTGAAGCACGCAGGTCGGCAGACCTGCTGAGCCCCGCCCTGGGCGATGATACCAGGGGTCGCATCCGCCAATTGGAAATGGAGTACGATCGTCTGCGACGCGAGTTGCGGATCCTGGAACTGCGCGCCGAAAGGTTGTCCAGGAAATAGCGGCCCTCAGCACTCGATAACGTTGACGGCCAGCCCACCCTGGGAAGTTTCTTTGTAAATCGTAGACATATCGCGGCCGGTCTGGCGCATCGTCGAAATCACCTGATCAAGAGATACTTTGTGGCTGCCATCGCCCCGCACCGCCATGCGCGCCGCATTGATGGCTTTGACGGCCCCCATGGCGTTGCGCTCGATGCAGGGAATCTGCACCAGGCCCGCTATGGGATCGCAAGTCAGCCCTAAATTATGCTCCATGCCGATCTCTGCGGCATTTTCCACCCGCCGGTTGCTACCGCCCATGGCAGCCATCAGGCCGCCGGCCGCCATCGAGCACGCCACGCCCACCTCACCCTGACAGCCCATCTCCGCGCCCGAAATGGAAGCGTTCTTTTTGTACAAGGCGGCGATGGCACCCGCGGTTAGTAAAAACCTGATAATTCCGTCCTCGTCGGCGCCCTCCACGAAGCGCATGTAGTAATGCATGACCGCGGGCACAATGCCTGCCGCCCCGTTAGTGGGAGCAGTCACGACCCGGCCCCCCGCCGCATTTTCTTCGTTGACCGCGAGCGCCCAGGCGTTCACCCAATCCATCACGTCTGTGGGTTTCTCCGTGTCGGGCTTGCGAATATCCCGATAAATGCCCGGTGCCCGGCGTTTTACTTTCAATATGCCGGGCAACACCCCGTCGCTCTCCAGGCCACGCTGCACGCAACTCTGCATGATGGACCATATCCGGAGCAGCCTTGTGCGAATTTCGTCCGCTGTCAGCTGCGCCTGCTCGTTCCGGTGCATCAATTCGGCAATGCTGAGGTCATGCCGGTCGCACTGCGCCAGCAACTCGGCTCCGGTGGCGAACGGCAGAGGCACGTCCACCACGTCCTCTCCCGCGGTGCCCGCGCCCGCTTCCTGCAGTTCCGCGGAATCCATCACAAATCCGCCGCCGATGGAAAAGTACTCTTCCTGCAGCAGGACCTTGCCAGCGGCGTCGAGCGCTCTGAAGCGCATGCCGTTACTGTGACCTGGCAGCACCTGCTCATGATGGAACAGCAGATTCATCGGTTCGTCGAAAACGATTTCATGCCGACCCAGCAGTCGCAACCGGCCGTGGTTGCGAATACGAGCCAGCTTCTCGTCCACGGTATCCGGGTTCACACGGTCCGGACGCTCACCCTCCAGCCCCAGCAGAATGGCGCGGTCGGTGCAGTGCCCGGCGCCGGTCAGGGCCAGCGAGCCAAACAGCTCAGCCGTAACCTGGCAGGTCTTCTGCAATTTGCCGGCGGCCTCCAGCGCCTCACAAAAACGCACCGCAGCCCGCATCGGTCCCATGGTGTGCGAACTGGACGGGCCAATGCCGATCTTGAAAATATCGAAGACGCTTATGTACACGACCTGAGTGAGCCCTCAATCCGAAGCCAGCGACAGCAGACTGGCATTGCCGCCTACCGCAGCAGTGTTGACCGTCAATGTACGCTCAGTTGCGAAGCGGTGCAGATAATGTGGACCGCCCGCCTTGGGGCCGGTTCCGGACAAACCGCAGCCGCCAAATGGCTGAACTCCGACGACTGCGCCCACCATATTGCGGTTGATATAGGCGTTACCCACCTGCACCCGGCGCTGAATCCAGCGCGCCATCTGATCGATACGGCTATGCACGCCCAGGGTCAGACCATAGCCCATGGCATTGATCGACCCAATCAGCTGCTCAAGCTCCCCCGATTTGTAGCGCAGCACATGCAGTACCGGGCCAAACACCTCGCGCTCCAGCACCTCCAGACTGTCGATCTCCACCGCCAGCGGCGCAAAAAATGTCCCGTGGCGCCAGCCTGGGGGAACCTCCAGTTTGTGCACCACCTTGCCCAGCCTGGAAATCCGCTCCGCATGCTGCTCCAGCATCCGCAATGCATCCTGATCGATGACTGGCCCCACATCGGTTTCCAGCAACCCGGGATCACCAATGACCAATTCGTTCATCTGCCCGGCCAGCAATTCCAGAACCCTGGGCGCAATTTCCTCCTGCAAACACAGGACCCGCAGCGCCGAACACCGTTGCCCGGCGCTGTTAAACGCCGACTGCACCACATCGATGACCACCTGCTCTGGCAATGCCGAGCTATCCACTATCATGGCATTCTGGCCACCGGTCTCAGCGATCAATGCCGCGATGGGGCCGTCGCGCTCTGCCAGTGAGCGGTTGATGAGCCGGGCCGTTTCGGTGGAACCGGTAAAGGCGACTCCGGCGATACTCGCATCTGCCACTGCGTGCGCACCCACCCGGGCGCCGTCTCCCGGCAGGAAATGCAGAACGCCGCCGGGCACGCCGGACTCCAGGAGCAAGCGCACCGCAGCGTGGGCCACCAGTGGCGTCTGTTCTGCGGGTTTGGCAATGACCGCATTGCCGGCTGCCAGCGCCGCTGCCACTTGCCCGGTGAAAATAGCCAGCGGGAAATTCCATGGGCTGATACAAACGAACACACCCCGGCCACTCAGAGCCAGTTCATTGCTCTCCCCGGTGGGTCCCGGCAAGCGCTGTGGCGCGCCAAATTCGCTGCGGCAACGCGCCGCGTAGTAGCGCAGGAAATCCACCGCCTCACGTACTTCGGCAAGCGCATCGGCGACCGATTTTCCGGCTTCCCTGATGCACAGGGCCATCAGCATGGATCGTTGTGCTTCGAACCGGTCGGCCGCCCGCTCGAGAATTTCCGCGCGCCGCGGCGCCGACAAGCGATCCCAGCCGGGCTGTGC
>JBFIQI010000031.1:0-19380 GCA_041609715.1 Gammaproteobacteria bacterium | reverse complement strand
ATCTGGCGGTTATCCAGCTCCTGGTTGGAAATCCGGATTTCGGTGGAGAAGTTGTCCGTCCAGTCAGAGAACAGCTGCCCCACGTAGGCCGTCAGTTCGTTGCCGCGCTCATAGTAATGGTTGGCGAACTCGAGGTTGCTAGAACTACCATCGGACTCGGAAATTGCGAAACCATCATTCCAATTGTAGGTGAATGCCGCGCGGTGCTGATCACTGATGTTCCAGTCGAACTTGGCCAGAATTTTCTCGTCGTCCACCGGAATGCTCAGGGGCAGGCCGCCAGGCTCGTAGCCATATACATCGCGCGCGATTTGCTCGATTCGGGCTGCCTGTGCCTGTGACACGCCTCGTACCTCAACTGCGCGACCTGAGCCTGCGGGTCCGCGCGCGAAAGTATCGGCACCGTCGAGTTTTTCATAGGCCAGGAAGAAAAACAGCTTATCCTTGATGATGGGGCCGCCAATGCTCACCCCGTAACGCTTCTCGTCAAAATCGCCCAGATTGACAGGCGACCCCTCGAGGGAATCCCCGGTCAGGGAATCGCTGGTGTAATCGTAGAAAGCGCTGCCAAAGAACTCGTTCTCCCCCGACTTGAACACCGCGTTGATGTTGCAGGCGGTGAAGCCGCCGTACTGGACATCGAAGGGCGCCAGTTCCACGGCCACCTGCTGGATCGAATCATAGGAAAACGGCAGGCGGGTTGTCGGGTAGCCGTTGCGGTTCAGGCCGAAGTTGTCGTTCAGCCGCACGCCGTCGACAGTCAGGCTGTTGAAGCGCGGGTTGGCGCCGGCGCACTGCACGGTATCGCCGCGGTTGTCTCCTTCATCGATGTATATCCGGGGATCGATCTTGATGAGGTCCTTGATATCGCGGTTAATCGCGGGGGCTTCTGCCAGATCGATCACGTCAAAGGTGGCTGAAGGACCCACCGCCACCTCGGCAGTCTTGATGCGAGCCGCGGTGGTGATGATCTCTTCGGTGACATTGAGACCCAGCGAAACCGTGAATGTGTAAGTTTCACCCAGGCGCAAAAATATCTCGCTGACCGTGGCATCGGCATATCTGTCCGAATCGGCCTTGATGGTGTACGGACCACCGGGACGCAAGCCACCCGCCGTGAACACACCGCTGGCGTTGGTTATGGCCCGGTTGCGGCCGCCGGTACGCGTGTCGGTGATGGTCACGGGCACGCCGGCAGCACGGGAGCCGTCGGGCGCCAGTACCGTCCCGCGCATGGTTACCGTAGTTTCCTGGGCCAATGCAGAAGGCATGGCCAGCGCGAAGGCGATCAACACCAGCAAGCCAGTCAAAGCGCGCATTGCCCAGGCGAACTGGGAGCGCAAATCCGCACCGGCCAGCGGATTAATTCTTGAATGCATCATGTTTTTATCCCCAAGAAATGATTGCTCGCAAGCGAGCGTTCAAAGCTGAAACAGGTCTTTTCGCTGTTATCGGAACGGGATGACTATAAATCGACAGCGCCCAGTCTACAAACGCTTTGTGAAATTTTTACGACAGCGATGCGAGTCTCCTCAGACGCATCGCCCGCCTGGCATGCCGGGGCCCAGATGCGGGCACCCGAGGCCGGTTTTTTGGCTAAAAAATCGACAAATACGAAAACAAGAAATTTTGTTTTTTCAATTACTTATTTATGAATATCTTGAGATCATTTTCACAAATGACGCTATGTAATTGAAGTACCATTTACCCCCGGCAGGCGCATCTCGCCAGTTTTTCAAAACTCTCTTGTTGCATGCTGGCAACAGCAATTTGCGCACTCATCGCGGCATGATTTCCAGCACCAGCGGCCAATGATCGGACACGCCCTCCGCCGCCGGCATCTGGAACCTGCGCGGCGTGCCGTCTGGCTTGACCTGCGCCGCTACCTGGTTTGCCAGCCGCACCGAACCGCGCTGCAGGCCCCAGGCGCCATCTTCCAGAAAATTCCTCGACAACAGGATCATGTCCAGGAAAGACCAGCTGTCATTCCTGCTGTAGTAACTGGTTCCCGGGCAACGATCGCATTCCAGCTTGTGCGCCACCAACCACCAGGGCTCCGCGTACCTGGCCAACATGTTTTCCGCCCGGTCCTCCCGGGCCGGAGTGTTGAAATCTCCGGCGGCAAAAGCCAGCCGACCCGCGGGCAATCGTTCCAGCAAGCTGCCCAGAAATTGATACGCATCGATTCGCAATTCGAAGGGATGATAGGGAGCCGGAAAGTGCACCGAGTAACCCGTGAGGATGTTGCCGTCCGGTAAAACAAAATCAGCTTGCAGTATGCCGCGGGTGTCTTTTTTACGCTGGGCCTCGATGGCGCGGAACGGTATTTCGTGCAGCACGGCCTCGCCCGCGAGCGGCAGTTTACTGAGAAAGGCCACATCAATACCGCGGTCGTCTTTGCCCTCGATGAGCACGGCGGCCCGGTAACCCAGCCCGCCAAGATACTCCTGGCGCAGTCGCTCCAGAATGGCCAGATTCTCCACCTCCTGCAGCGCGATGATATCGGCACCGCGGCCATCGTTCACTTGCCGGATCACGGCTGCTACCCGGCCCAGCTTGGTCTGCACCACCGTTTCATTCCAGTCCCAGTAGAGGCACTGCTCGCGCCAGTAATCATTGTCGATGTTTGCGCAGCCCTCTTTGTGGGCCGCGCTTTGCTTGCTGGCCAGCGGCAGATAGGTGGCATCGTTCTTGCCCGGGTCATCCGTCGTGTCAAACAGGTTCTCGACATTGAAAGTCATGATGCTGACGGACTGGCCTGGTTGCCGGTCGGGGCCAGCCACTGTATCTGGCAGATGGTCCCCGGGCACAGGCGCGCAGGCGCCCACCAGCAACAAGACTAGGAAAATGACGCGCGTCACGGCGACCTCCGGTTCTGCTTTGTCAGACCTCAGTCTGCCACGGACAGCCGCGCAAGCGGAAACTCGATGCGAACCCGGGGGCGCGCTTCATGATCGCGGACCTGCAGCCGCAGGAGTGGACCAGCGGGCGCGTCCCAGCGCACTTCGACAAGGCCAAAATTCAGGCCCTTGTACAGGCGGCCCCGCCGGGCATGGTTGGTTTCGAGTTCCAGTTGTTCCCAAAAATGGGTAAGGCCGCTGGATGTGACCTCGAACAGCGGATAGAAGTCATCAGGCTGCGACCGGGTCAACTCGGCAAAATGGCGGTCACCGCTCAAAAACACGATGCCGGGAAGACGACTCGACACCGCCAGATCAAGCAATCGCTGCCTGGCACGCGGATAGGCGGACCAGCGCTCCCACTGGTGATCGGCGGGCAAAATCTGTGTCCCCGACACGATCAGATTGAGTTGCGCGGTGCTCGCCGCCAGCTCGCTGGCCAGCCAACGCCACTGTCCCTCACCGAGAATATCCGCGTTGGGGCCGGGAGGCTCGCGATGGTAACGCACGTCCAGCAGATAGATTTTCACCTGCCGTGGCGGCTCGCCCAGGACGTAGCTGGAATAAACCCCGGCGCGATCGCGGCGAGGATCGTCGGGCGGTACGGCAAGGAAATCCAGCAACAGCTGCTGGCTCTCGGCCTTCATCGGGTATTCGGCGCCGGCGTCGTTGGCACCAAAATCATGATCGTCCCAGGTGCCGATCACCGGCACGCTTGCCAGTAATTCGCGATAACCGGGGTTTTCCAGCTGGGCCCGGTATTTGTCCGCCAGCACGCTCATGTCCTCGGTGTCACCGTAAACATTGTCGCCGGCCCAGATCCAAAGGTCCGGCGCACTTGCAAGGATTGGCGTCCAGAGCGGCTGCGGCAGGTCCGAGCGGTTGCAGGAACCGAAGGCAATACGCGTAACTTCGCCGACGGGTAGCTGCGTCTGACAAGCCGCGGTCAGCGCCAGCGAGCCCATCAAGATTGCGCCCAGGCATACTCGCCGAATACTGAGCTTTGCCGGCGACAGGCTCATCAAGGGATCGGGATCACCTGATCGCGCCGAAGTCGCAGCAACGGCGCCGGAATGCCCTCGCTGGTGATATACAGGCTGCCCCCGTCAGGCGTAAAGGCCAGTGCCTCGGCCTGTTTCAGAAACGGCGTGGCAATCAACTGGGGATCGCGGCTGAAGGATTGCGCCCAGCTCTCGTCATAGCGACGCTCGAACAGCCAGGTGGCGCCGTAGGTCAACACCACCGCATGACGCCCGTCGGACGCAATATCCATCGCTGTATTCTGAAAGGCGTATTTGCCGTAACGCGTATCGGGCAACTGGTCCTCATCCAGGGGCATTGGCAGTCCGTCCACGTTGGCAACCCGGCGCGCAACCAGCTGGCTATCGGCATATTCAGGCCCCAGGGGCAGCTCGTACAGCACCGGCGGTTCGGTGCGTTTACTCAGCAGCAGCAGATGGCCACTGTCCGGGTCTACTGCTGCCGATTCGCAGTCCAACGGCCCATTGTCGAATACGAAGTGCTGGGACCAGCGAACCATGGCCTTCTGATTGAGCGCCGGACGCGGGCCATCAATACGCGGCTCCTCCACGATGTACAGGGTTACAAAGGGTCGCTTGCCGCGGGTTTCTCCGGGAGCAATATTGGCATTATCACCGACGTCCGCGATCACCAGGTGCGGCCGACCTTCGTAGGTAAACGTGGCCAGCTCCTCCCAATCCCGGTTCTCGGCCCCCGTTATCTCGACGCGCCCCAGGTAATTGCCGCGGGCATCGATCATGTAGAGCGCAGCTTCGCCACCGCTGTCGTTCAGCACCCATAAGCGATCATCAGACATGCGGCTAACCGCCAGCCCCGAAATCTCATCGAGGCGCGAGTCGGCGATTCGGCTGAAACCCGTGTCGAGCCGGAAGGGCGCACATTGCAGGGCAGAACGACTGCAGACCAGCTCGCGGTCAAACGCCGGCGGCACGGTGCATGCCGACAGAGCCAATACCAGCAGCAGCGCACAATGAAGCTGGCGCCGCTTCGGTCTCCGCATTCTGAACCGCCCAATGTAATTCCCGTTGCCGGGGTTTAACTTCGACATATTCATTGTCTTCCCTGTGGCGCCATTCGCACTCCCTCGCCAGGCCAAGCAGCGCGGCGCCGGCCGCTGGCCAATTGATTCGGGCTTTGAAGGCCGCCGACTTTACCAGCATTCCGACTGGACTTTGAAGCACATGTCTCACGTTTTTGGGCTGCAAGCGTGGCCCGACGCTGCTAACCTCTCTGCGCCGGCACTGGCAAACCTGGGAGGTCGGATGATGCAAGACTTTGAAGCCATGCTGGGGGTTGCCGTGGCAGAAGCCCGCGCCGGCCTCGCCGAGGGTGGCATACCCATAGGTGCTGCCCTGTTCCACCGGGACGGCACGCTGCTGGGCCGCGGACACAACCGCCGTGTGCAGAACGATGATCCATCGGCCCATGCCGAAACCGAGGCCTTCAGGGCAGCCGGGCGCCAATCTGATTACCGGCAGACCATTATGGTGACCACGCTGGCGCCGTGCTGGTACTGCAGCGGGCTGGTGCGCCAGTTCGGTATTCCCACAGTGATCGTCGGCGAGTCGCAAAACTTTGATGGCGGCGCCGAATGGCTGATCGCAGCCGGTGTCGAGGTGATCGATCTCGGCGACCCCGAATGCATCGGCATGCTGGCCGGTTTTATTGATGAACGTCCCGAGCTCTGGCACGAGGACATCGGCAAGACCGACCCATGAGCGCACGCGAATTGCGCAATGTAACGGTGATTCGCCATGCGCTGGCTTCCCATTCCCTGGCCGTGTTGCGGGATGTGGACACGCCCACCGGCATATTCCGCTGGCACTCTGACCAGATCGCAGGGCTGCTGATCGCGGAGGCGACCCGCGACCTGCCCACCCGCGAATACCAGGTACGGACCCCGCTGACCACGGCGCCGGGCCAGCGCCTGGCGCGGCCCCTGGTGGCCATACCGGTACTGCGTTCGGGCATCGCGCTGGTGGGTGCCATTCAGCGCATGTTGCCGGACACGGTAGTGGGGTTTATCGGGCTGGAGCGTGATGAAAAAACCGCGCAGGCCCGTCTCTACTACCAGAAAATCCCCCAGAATCTCGGCGACTACCCGGTGCTGGTACTTGACCCCATGCTGGCGACCGGAGGTTCCATGTCGGACACGCTGAATCACGTGCGGGAGCGCGGCGCCCGGGATATCACCGCGATCTGCGTGCTGGCAGCGCCCGAGGGCATACGCCGCATTAACCGGGAGCATCCCCAGGTAAAGATTTATACCGCTGCCATCGACGATCGGCTGGACGAGAATTGGTATATCGTGCCGGGGCTGGGTGATTATGGCGACCGATATTTCAATACGCTGTAGGCAAGCAGGAGTTGCGTGCGCATGAGCGATGACAAATTTACGATTTACTATGCCGGCGATCTGTTCGACCACAAGCATCTCTGCGGTAACGCGCTGCTGGCTGCCAGCATCGAACGCGAGTCGAATGATCGCTATCACTGCATTCTGCCCCAGGACCTGGAGCAGACTCACTCGCGCGCCGTTAATGTACGTAATCAGGATCTCTACCAGGTCATGGAGTGCGACCTGGCCTTGTTTAACTTCGATGGCGCCGACCTTGATTCCGGGACCGTGGTGGAATTCATGCTGGCAAAATTCCTGGATATTCCCGCCGTCATCCTGCGCAGCGATTTTCGCCGCGGGGGTGACCAGGGTCGCGAGGGCGATGACTGGAACCTGATGTGCTCTTTTTATCCGCGCACCAGGATCGTGCAGTTCAACGGTATGGACTGGTACCAGCACGCCCGCCAGGGACACCCCGACGTGGAGCATGCGCTGGCAGAAATGTACCGCAAGGTGGCGCTGCAAATTGTCGAGGCACTCGACGAAGTGCGCGCCGAACCGCCGCTGCTGGAACACAACCCGAACCGTGTGGAGACCATGTATCGCTGGGCTTTGCGGTTTCCCGGCAGCGGTTTTTATGATTTTGTGGGGGGCGATGAACTGATCAACCGCCTGTTACCCCGCAAACGGGCCAAGGGCCTGATCCCCTGAGACAGCAACCACCAGCCAACAGAGGCGAGCATCATGTCAGACGTATGTGTAATCGGCAGCTATGTGCAAGACCTGGCGTTCAACACGCCCCGCTTTCCTGCGCCGGGGGAAACCCGAATTGGCACCTTCAAAACCGGCCCCGGTGGCAAGGGCTTCAACCAGGCGGTGGCCTGCAATCGCCAGGGCATTGCCACCACTTTCATCGGCGCGGTGGGTGACGATATTTTTGGTCACGGCGTCCGCGACTTCATCGCCGAGGAGGGCCTCACGGCACATTTGCAGACATTTGCGGAACATGCCAGCGGGGCCGCCTCAATCGTGGTGAATGAAAATGCCGAGAACCTGATCGTGGTGGCGCTGGGCGCCAATGATTACCTGGCGCCGGAATATGTGGAAAAACATGCTGGCTCAGTCAAGAATGCCAAAGTCGTGGTTTGCCAGGTAGAGAACAACATCGCGGCAACCGAACGGGCGCTGGAACTGGCCGGCGCGAGTGATGCCATAGCTCTGCTGAATCCGGCGCCCATTAACGACAAGCTCACTCGCGAGCTGGTGCTGATGGCCGATATCCTGGCGCCCAACGAAACCGAGTTTGCTTTCCTCATGGAACACCTTTTCGACGTCACGCTGCCGGCGGACTACTGGCAGCAAGACGACGCGGCCCTGCATGCCTATTGCTGCCAGGCAGAAGTTGAAGTGGTCATATTGACGCTGGGTGAGAAAGGCTGTTTCGTGTCTTACAACGAAAAGGCGCGGCGTGTGCGTGGCGATCTCAAACCGGAGCAGGCATTTTTCCGGGTGCCGGTTGCCAAGGTTACGCCGCGCGATACGACCGGGGCAGGGGATGCGCTTAGCGGCGGTCTGGCTGCGGGCCTGGTGCGATATCCGGGCGACCTGAAGCGCGCGCTGGAATACGCCACCGTAGTGGCGGGCCTGTCGACGGAAAAGGCCGGCACGGCCCCGGCCATGCCGAGCCGGGCCGCAGTCGAAGCCTACCTGGGTTGAACCGTCCGCCGGCGGCTGCTGGCCAGCGGGTGGTGGTCACCAGCGACGGTCCATATCCGGTCCCGGCCAGCACGAGCCGCTGATCCGCTGCCATCGATCTGGGGTAGTATTCCCGGCCTCAGACTCGAGGCCGAAAAACATGCAGGCCAAGCAGCCAGGGCCCGGTAAAACCAACTCGATCGCGGATCTCGGCCGGATTCTGCGGGCCTGTGTCTATACCGCCCGCGGCTTGCGTTTCGCCTGGCGCAACGAAGCGGCTTTTCGCCAGGAAGTGCTGGTGGCCATGGTGCTGGTACCCGGCGCTTTTTTTGTGGGCACTGATGCGGTGGAGCGTCTCTTGCTGATCGGCGCAGTGCTCATGGTGCTGATCACGGAACTGCTCAATACCGCCGTCGAGGTTGTGGTCGATAGGTTCGGCGGCGAAGTAAACACCCTGTCAGGCGCCGCCAAAGACCTGGCTTCCGCTGCCGTATTCATCAGCCTGCTACTGGCGGCAGCGGTCTGGGCCACATTCCTGTTCCAGCGTTTCTACTGAAACAAGCGATCCCTCAAACGCTCACCTGCCAACGGGATGCCAGGTAGTCTTCACCTCCTGGGTATCGGCGATGAAATAGGGGTTGCGACTGTCATCATCGTTCCAGCTGCTCAGCCCACGCACTATCACGCGCTTGATGTTATCCGCAGCCAGCGTCCGGACCTGTTGGATCTGCCCGGGGTCGGAGCCGCAATACACCAGGGCGTTGACATCCATGTGCGCAGCGAAATGCTCCAGCAACTCCTGGCGATAGCCACTCAGGAGATTCACGACCCCGGCGGGCACATCGGAGGAGTGCAGGACCTCGGCGAAACTGACGGCAGCCGTGGGCAGCTGCTCGCTGGCCAGTGCCACCACGGTGTTGCCGCCGGCGATTGCCGGTGCCAGATTAGCCACCAGCCCGAGCAGCGGATGCTTGTCCGGCGCCACCAGCACTACCACGCCGGTGGGTTCCAGCATGGAAAAATTGAAATGTGAGGAGCTGACCGGATTAACGCTGGAAAAAACCTGCTGATACTTGTCGCACCAGCCGGCGAAATAAACCAGGCGGTCGATGGCCTCTTCGACCTCGCCCTGGGCGGCAGGCCGCGTCGCTCCCAAGGCGAACAGTTCGGTCACAAACTGCTCCTTGCGCCCTTCCAGCATTTCGGCAACCCGGTACAAAATCTGGCCGCGCAAATACGCGCTGGCTGCGGACCAACCGGCAAAGGCAGCACGCGCGGCAACCACTGCCTCCCTGAAATCCTTACGGCTTGCCCGGCACATATTGGCCAGCGGCTCGCCCTTGCGATCAACGATTTTGAAAAAGCGCCCTGATTCGGTGCGCGGAAAATTGCCACCAATATAAAGTTTGTAAGTCTTCAATACCCCGACGCGTTCGGGTTCGCTGGCCACGGCCAGCTTGCGTGGCTTTTGCGAAACGCCGGAGGTTGCTGCCGGTTCGCCCTGGCGGCCCGCGCGCGCTATGAGTTTTTCGTCATTCGCCATGTGAACACTACTCCCTCAGGCCAGTTCCAGGTAAGGCTGCAGGCCGTGCAAGCCGCCTTCGCGACCGACACCGCTTTCCTTGTAGCCACCAAAAGGTGAGCCCGGATCGAATTTGTTGAAGGTATTCGCCCATACGACACCGGCGCGCACCTGGCTGGATACCTTGAAGATCTTTGCGCCCTTGTCGGTCCAGATGCCTCCGGACAAACCGTAAGGCGTGTTGTTGGCTTTGGCTACCGCCTCATCCACCGTGCGGAATGTCTGTACCGCCAGCACCGGGCCAAAGATTTCTTCCTGCACGATGCGGTGGGATTGCGACACACCGGTAAATACCGTTGGCCGGCACCAGTAGCCTCGTTCAGGGACAGCGCAGGAAGCCTGGTACATGGCGGCCCCTTCCTGTTGGCCTATCTCCAGGTACTTGTTAATGGTCTCCAGCTGTGCCCGGGAGTTGATGGCGCCAATATCCGTATTCTTGTCCAGCGGATCGCCAACGATCAGGGTTGCCATCCGGTCTTTGAGGCGTGCCAGCACATCGTCGGCCACGGACTCCTGCACCAACAGTCGCGAGCCCGCGCAACATACGTGACCCTGGTTGAAAAAGATGCCATTGATAATGCCCTCCACTGCCTGATCCAGGGCGGCATCCTCAAAAATAATATTGGCCGCTTTGCCCCCCAGTTCGAGCGTATAACGCCGGTCGGAGCCCGCCAGGGCCTTTTGAATGATGCGCCCCACTTCGGTGGAGCCGGTAAATGCGATCTTGTCGATATCCGGGTGGTCGACAATGGCTGCGCCGGTCGCGCCGGCCCCGGTCACGATATTGACCACGCCGGGCGGCAGATCGGCCTCGCGGATGATTTCCGCCAGCAGCAGCGCCGTCAGCGGTGTGGTCTCGGCCGGTTTGAGCACCACCGTATTGCCACAGGCAAGCGCCGGCGCAATCTTCCAGGCTGCCATGAGCAGAGGAAAATTCCACGGAATAATCTGGCCGGCAACACCCACCGGCCGGGTCTTGCGGCCCGGGAAGGCATAATCTACTTTGTCCGCCCAGCCGGCGTAATAAAAAAAGTGCGCTGCGGCGAGGGGGATATCCACATCGCGCGACTCACGAATGGGTTTGCCGCCGTCCATGGATTCCAGTACTGCGAACTCGCGAGCGCGTTCCTGCAGCACCCTGGCAATCCGGTATATGTACTTGCCGCGCGTTACCGCCGGTAGCCGCGACCAGTGTTGCTCATAGGCCTTGCGGGCGGCGCGCACCGCCCGGTCGACATCCTCACTACTGGCTTCGGCAACCTCGGCCAGCTGTTCTTCAGTGGCCGGATTTACGGTGGCAAAGTACTTGCCGGATTCGGGCGCCGTGAATTCGCCGCCGATAAACAGGTCATAGCGGTCCCTGATCTTTACATGCTCGCTGGATTCCGGAGCCGGAGAATAGGTCCAGTCCGTATTGAAATCGAGTTCGCCGTTGTCGTTGCTCATACTCAGTCCTGGGAAAAATAATCCGACGATTGGTAAGCGCCCGTTTGCTGCTTGACGATCTGCATCAACACGTCGTTGGCCAGGCTGCTGGCGCCAAACCTGAACCAGTCCGGGGACAACCATGCCCGGCCCAGTGTCTCGCGCAGCATAACCAGATAATGAATAGCCAGCTTGGCTTTGGATATTCCGCCAGCCGGCTTCATGCCCACCATGCGACCCGTTTCAAGATAATAGTCGCGAATCGCCTGCAGCATCACCAGGGTCACCTCCATGGTGGCAGCGGGCTGCACTTTGCCGGTGGAGGTTTTGATGAAGTCGGCCCCGGCGTGCATGGCCAGCACGCTGGCACGGCGCACGTTATCCAGGGTATTCAATTCGCCGGTTTCCAGGATGACCTTGAGGTGGGCGTCGCCACAGGCTTCCTTGACCGCAACTATTTCATCGAATACGCGCTGATACTCGCCACGCAAAAACGCACCGCGGGAAATAACCATGTCAATTTCATCGGCACCTGCGGCGACTGCGCCGCGGGTTTCCTCCAGCTTCAGTTGCAGGCTGGTCATGCCGCTGGGAAAGCCAGTCGCCACCGATGCGATATGAATGCCGGAATCAGCCAGCGCCTCGCGCGCCACCGCTACCATCGTCGGGTAAACGCAAACAGCGGCCACCCTCGGCAGATCCGGCAAGGCCGTGTGCAGGCGCATCGCCTTGGCGCATAACTGGCGAACCTTGCCGGGCGTATCCTGGCCCTCGAGGGTCGTCAGGTCGATCATAGACAGCACCATTCGAAGCGCCGCCAGCTTGGACTCCCTTTTGATACTGCGGCTCTGAAAGCGCTTGACGCGCTCACCCACACCAACCTCATCGACACGCGGCACGCGGCTCAGGTCGGGCAGTTTGAAGGCGACGATTTGATCGGCGGCAGCGCTCATAAATACCATTTCTGCGGTCCAGGCTTGCCCACAGGCAGGCAAGCCGATTTTTCAAGTATACTGCAGCGCCCCTGAGACCGCGCACCCTGCGACACTGACTATCGCGCCATGGCCAAGCTGTATTTTTATTATTCATCCATGAACGCCGGCAAGACCACGGCGTTGCTGCAGTCCAGCTATAACTATAAAGAGCGTGGCATGAACACCCTGGTATTTGCACCGCGCATCGACGATCGTTTCGGCAGTGGCAAGGTCAAGTCGCGTATCGGTATCGAGGCGCCGGCGGTAAGTTTCAGCGCGGATGAAAACCTGCTGGAGATCACCCGCAACCACATGGCACAGCAGCAGGTGCATTGCGTGATGGTCGATGAAGCCCAGTTCTTGACGCGGCGACAGGTTTTCGAACTCGGTGAAATCACCGATCAGCTGGAAATTCCGGTGCTGGCCTTCGGTATCAGGACAGACTTTCAGGGAGAGCCGTTCGAAGGCAGCAAGTATTTACTGGCGTGGGCCGACAATCTCAAGGAACTGAAAGCCATTTGTCATTGCGGCAAAAAAGCCACCATGGTCATCCGCATGGATGCATCCGGCAATCCGGTAACTGAGGGTGCGCAGGTGGAAATTGGCGGAAATGATCGCTATATATCCATGTGCAGGCGACATTTCAAAGAATCTTTCCACGCTAAAGCCTGACCGAAGTCAGCGATTTCATATGCCATCACGCCGTCTCTATTCCCGCGATGTTTTCGACCTGGGACAGTTCTTTAACCTGTCCCACGACATGCTGTGTATCGCCAGCATGGACGGTTATTTCCAGCTGGTAAACCGGGCCTTCGAAGACACCCTGGGGTATTCGACGGACGAACTGCTGGCGAAACCGTTTCTCGAATTCGTGCATCCCGACGATATCGAATCGACGCTGCGGGAGATGGAAAACCTGGCGGGCGGTGCCCCCACGCTGGCGTTTGAAAACCGCTACCGTTGTGCCGATGGAAACTACAAGCGCCTGCGCTGGATAGCCTATCCCAAGTCTGAAGATTCGCTGATATACGCGGTGGCCCGAGACATGTCGGAACGCGACAGGCTCATCGATCGCTTGCGCGATATTTCACCCATCGACGGGCTGACCGGCCTGGCGACCCAACATGTGTTTGAAGGCCAGCTGCGTAAGGAATGGCGCCGGGAACAACGCTTTCACCAGCCCTTGTCTGTCGCGCTGGTAGATGCCGACGAGTTTGGTGAATACAATTCCGAGCACGGTCATACCGCTGGCGACGAGGCAATTCGTTCCATCGCATCAGTCTTGCGTAAACACTTCCACGCCGCCGGGGACCTGGCTGCCCGCACCGCCGGAGAAAAATTCGGGCTGATACTGCCCGGCGCAGATGCGCAATCCGTGGCAGAAATTGCCGCCAAGGCCCGCGAGGAAATCGAGCGCCTGGACATTCCACATCCGCTGGAGAAGTCGGCGCCCAGAGTCACGGTGAGCATTGGCATTGCCTCAGCGGTTCCGGCCGACGGGATGGAACCGGAAGCGTTGCTCAAACAAGCCGAAGAGGCCGTTCGCGACGCCAAGAACCAGGGTCGGAACCGGGTCGTGGTCTACGCCGAGGGCACCGCCTAGGCGAGTTCTTGCGTCGGGACCACCGGATCCTGGTGGATGAGCACGTCGGAACCGGGATAGCGGCCCTTGATCTCCTCCTCTACCTCGTCCGAAATCCTGTGGGCTTCGGCAAGACTCATGTCACCAGCCAGTTCCAGGTGCAACTGGATGATGTACAGCTGACCGGACTGGCGCATTCTGAGTTCGTGGATACCGCGAACTTCCGGGTGGCGGTGGGCGATTTCGTGAATGATGGCCCTGTGCTCGTCAGGCAATTCGCGGTCCATCAGCATGTTCACGGAGTCGCGACTGATTTGCCAGGCACTGTACAAGATGAAGCCGGCAATCAGCATGGCGATCAGGGGATCGATGCCGCGCACCCCGAGTCCCGCCAGGGCCAGGGCCGCAATGACGCTGATGTATGTGAGCAGATCGGCAGCATAGTGCAGAGAATCTGCCCGGACCGCGGTGGAGCCGGTTGCCTTGATAGCGTGTCGCTGAATAGCCAGCAAGATCAGCGTTGCCACTGCGGAAAAGACCATAACACCGATGCCAACGGCAGGCTGGAGCACAGGCTGCGGATGGATCAGCCGGTCGACTGCGTGCAATACCAGGAATACCGCGGAGCCCCCCACGAACATGGATTGCGCCAGTCCCGCCAGGGGCTCGGCCTTACCATGCCCGAAGCGATGATCCTCGTCCGCGGGCTGCAGTGAATAACGCACTGCAGCCAGATTCAGCACGGAAGCCAGGCCATCCATCATGGAATCGATCAGCGAGGCCATCACGCTCACCGACTCGGTAACCCACCAGGCGCCAAGCTTGACGACAACCAACAGCAGCGCCGTGGCCACCGAGGCGCGGGTTGCCAGGCGCAGCAGGCGCTGGCTTTTTTCGGGATCATGGCGCGGCTGTGCCACTCAGCTCTCCGAATCTTCGCTCGCGGCACGCGCCCGACAGCGCACCAGGTAACGATAATCGGCGCGCATGGGATTGTATTCCATGGACCCGAAACGCCTGCGGTCCACAATCTCGTAGCCCGCTGCGCAAACGCCGCGCAATTCCAGCCATTGGGACAGCCAGCGCATGCGCACCGCCTCGGCATCCGCTGCGGCCCCGCCCGCTGCCTCTTGCACCTCGAAAACATATTCGTCGCGGGCCCCTTCCACGGCCACGAGGCGGCTGGAGCTATGACGTTCGTAGTCATCCGTCGGCCCTGCGGCGCAGGCGGCCAGCAAGATAAATGACGCGAGGGCAGGTATTTGTCTCGGCATGCGGCGACTATAGTCAAGCGCGGCCCGCTTTGCAGCCGCCTCACAAATTATTACCCTGCGTAATTAGGTTCCAGGGGACAAGACACCATGCAAGCATACGCCTTCGCTTCGAGACTGGTGACCGCGCTCGCCGCCACATTAGCCGGATGCGCGGTCACTCCCGCCGCACCGCTGCCCCAGGAAGCTGACGAGTGGTATCGCCTGGGTCAGGCCCAGCTGACGGCGGCCCGGGCCAGGCCGGCGCCCGGCAATCACGCTCGCAATGTAATTTTGTTCATCGGCGACGGTCTCGACCTGTCCACTATCACCGCCGCGCGAATCCTGGAAGGGCAGCAAAACGGAGCCCCGGGCGAAGAGAACAGCCTGAGTTTCGAGTCTTTTCCTTTTACCGGCCTGGCCAAGACCTACAACACCAACCGACAGACGCCGGACTCCGCCGGTACGGCCACCGCCATGCTGGCCGGCATCAAGACCAAAGCAGGGGTGATTGGCGCAGCCGATGGTGTCCGCCGCAAGGATTGTGCGTCACTCGACGGCCAGGCGGTGACTACCATCATTGACCTCGCTGAACGACGCGGCCTTGCAACCGGCATCGTCACCACCACCCGCATCACCCACGCAACTCCGGCAGCGGCTTATGCGCATGCTCCGGAGCGCAAATGGGAAAACGACAGCGAAATACCCGAGGGCCAGCGCGCCTGCTCAGACATTGCGCTGCAGCTGGTTGAATACGAAGTGGGCGATGGCATCGATGTACTGTTTGGCGGCGGACGCCGCAATTTTTTACCGGCTGCCAGCCGTGATCCGGAGGAACCCGGGGAAAGCGGTCGGCGCGACGATGGTCTTGATCTTATTCAACGCTGGCAGTCCAGAACCGGCCCACGGGGGCGCTATATCTGGAACCTGGAGGGTTTCGAAAGCTTGCGGCGCGCGCCACCGCGGCAGGTGCTGGGCCTGTTTCACAGTGATCACATGCAGTTCGAGGTCGATCGGGCGAAAGACCCGGGTGGTGAACCTTCGCTGAGCGAAATGACTACGCAGGCCATCGACATGTTGTCCCGAAACCCGCAGGGATATTTTCTGCTGGTGGAAGGCGGTCGCATAGATCACGGCCACCACGATGGCAATGCCTATCGTGCGCTTACCGATACTATCGCCTTTGCCGAAGCGGTCGCCGCTGCCGACCGCATCACCGCAGATGCAGACACCCTCATCATCGTCACCTCTGACCACGGTCACACCATGCGCATCGCCGGGTACCCGACCCGGGGCAACCCGATCCTGGGACTGGTTGTAGAAAACGACCCCTACGGTGAAGCCAATCTCGAGCCCGCCCGCGATCTGCACGGCCTGCCGTACACCACCCTGGGCTACATCAACGGTCCGGGTCATCATGGCGCCACCAACCTGCAAGCTGCGGGCCCCAAGCGCTGGCGGCATGCGCCGTCCAGCGGCACTCCGATAACCGGCCGCAGTGACCTCGGGCAGACGGACACCACAGCTCCTGATTACCTGCAGGAAGCGGGTATACCTACCATCAGCATCGACTCACAGGGCGAAATTGACCTTACCGAGACTCACTCGGCGGGTGATGTACCCATTTATGCAAAGGGCCCGGGGGGCCACTTGCTCAGTGGAGTACACGAGCAGAACTTCATTTTTCACGTGATGCGTTTCGTGCAGAAATTATGAGAATCTTGGAGCCGGCTGAGGCCCGCGCGCAGAAACTCACTAACGCAAAACTCAGGAACAGACGCAGGTAATGACGGATCGGCCCCCACAACTGAACGCCTTTGAACGCTTCCTGGCCCTGTTCACTGTAATCCGGCCGGGCGAAGGGCACTGCATTTACCTGCTCATCCTCAAGGGCTTCCTGCTGATGTTTTCCTATTACATGCTCAAGCCCGTAAGAGAGACTCTCCTGCTGCTGGACGCGAGCCCGGAAATCGGCAGCTACTCGGCGGCCGTTTCGGCCATGCTGCTGCTGTTCATTATTCCCATTTACAGCGCCTTCTACCGGCACACGAACCGAGATCTGTTGACCCAGCGCATTACGATATTTTTCATTGCCAACCTGCTGGTTTTTTATGTCCTCGGTCTGGCCGGTTTGCCGCTGGGCGTCATATTCTTTGTGTGGCTGTCGATTTTCAACCTGATGATCGTGGCGCAATTCTGGGCATTTTCCACCGACGTGTTCAACGCCAAGACGGGTCAGCGACTGTTCCCGCTCATTGCAGTTGGCGTGTCGTTGGGCGCCACACTTGGAGCCATGGCTTCCGCCAAGCTGGCCGAGTACATAAGTCCCTATAACATCATGCTGGCGGCGGCCCTGGTGCTTTGTCTGCCGCCCATACTCAGTAACCGCGCAGAGCGCGCCGTGCCCAAAGATTCACGGGGCGATCGCGGCGAAAAGGATGACAGCGCCTCACAACACCCTTTTGGTGGTTTTGTGGTGGTCGCCAAGGATTACTACCTGGTCCTCATCGCGCTGTTCATGATTTTGCTCAACTGGATCATGACCACTGGTGACTTCATCTTGCGCTCCTGGGTCAATGAACGGGCCTCACAACTTGTGGCCGCCGGCACCAGTGCTCTCAGCAAGGGCGAATTCATCGGGCAGTTCTTTGGTAATTTTTATGCCGCTGTATCGGTCTTCAGCCTGCTGATCCAGTTATTTCTGGTATCGAGAATATTTCGTTATTTCGGTATTCGCGTGGCGGTGCTGATCATGCCGGTGATACTCATTCTGAGCTACGGCATTATCGGCTTCCTGCCCGTCTTTACCATTATTCAGTGGGTGCGCACGATGGAGATCAGCGTTAATTACTCACTGCAGAACACCACCCGCCACGCCCTGTTCCTGCCAACTACGCGCTCGGGCAAATATGAGGGCAAAACCACTATCGACACTTTTTTCTGGCGATTCGGCGACATGATACAAGCTGGCGCCATTTACATCGGCATCCACTGGCTGGGCTTCGAAGCCCGGCAATTTGCCTTCGCCAACATGGCGCTGGCACTGCTCATGCTGTCGGTAGCCTGGCTGATCGGCAGGCGCTACCGCGCGCTCATGCATGCCAACGTCAGCACCACTGCCCCGGTACTCAAGCGCTCGTTGAATGACATAGAAACGCAGCCAGGCGTCGACCTGGTGCATCAGCTGGAACCCGACTCCTTTATCGATACCGACCCGGGGGATATCCTGGTGTATCGGGCCAGGCTTGCCGATGGCGGCTCCCTGCCTGGCTGGCTGCATTTTGATCCGCGCACGCTGGCATTCAGCGGCCGGCTGCCGGAGAGCTTGCGCGATGCCGTTGAAATCACGGTGACCGCCACCGATATCGATGGCTTGTCAGTCAGCGACACTTTCCGGATCCGGCCAATCTGACAGAATCTCGGCGTCCCGCAGTATTTCGTCGCGGCGCTTGAGTAATGCCCGCATCTGTTTGCGGCCCACATAATCACCGATCAGTTCGTGCAGCGTTTCGCGGTCGAGTGCCCGCAGCCGCTGCGCCAGCTGCGCCGGCATCCGGATGCGCGAGTCCTTGAAAGAGGCCGGCCGGCCGCGGTGCGTGCGAAAAGCTCGTGAGTGGTCGATGAGGCGCACCAGGCCCCGCTCTTTTTCAAACAGCACATTGGTCTGATTGCGGTCCTCGTTGAAGATCAGGATATCCAACACCCGCATCAGATCATATTGTTCCTGCACGTCACAGACCGGGTAAACGGGAATATTTTTCTCTCGCATCTCGAACGTACTGACGGCATCCTCGACCCAGAACTGCAGCGCGCCACTGCGACCGTCGAATTCGCGTTCAATAGTCACCGGCACCAGGTCGATGCCCAGGAATTTATCCAGCCGATAGGCTGCGATGTCATGCTTATAACTGTCAACGATATTGGCGCGCTGATTAAACCGTGAGCCACTGCCGCCGCTGATGTCCGTGTCCTCACCCTTGAAAATTGCCCGCAGAGTGACCCCGTCTTGCTCCAGCGTAAGGCGCAGGGGCTTGGTGACACCCATACCCAGCTCCTCGCTGTTGACAATATCGGCGCTGGCCAGAAACGCCTCCAGTTCACCATCGGTCAGCGCGGCGGGACGCGCCCCGATACGGCGGGCATCAGTGGTCAGTTCCGCCCAGCGTTCTTCATCCGCATAGTAAGCCTGCAGACCATTGCGGGTGATCTCCAGAGCCGATGGACGCCCTTCGTAATAGGGCAGCATGCCCGTATCGACCATCAACGCGCGCCCATCCAAACGCTGCGTTATGCGACGGGTCACCGTGGGCGTGTGCCCGAACACCACCCGCCTGGCCCCAAGGCCGTCGAGTACCGCAGCCAGGCGCAGGGGTTCCCAAAGTTCGTGGCACCAGGCGTTGCCCCGGTACCAGAGCGGTCCATCGGGCGCGAACGGCAGGGCTGACTGCAGGGACTGGTAAGCGCGCATGGCCGCGATCTTATCCTCGTCAACGGCTGCTTCGCCCCCATCTGCCGCAGGCGTGGCGGGCTCGCCCTCTTTGCTGACCCGGGCTTCGGGATTGGCCGGCGCCGAGTCCGCGGCTGCCACCAGGT